>JAGRNJ010000027.1 GCA_020440825.1 Leptospiraceae bacterium
TTCAACCTTACCTTGTGCAGAATTTACAGTATAGTCAAGAATACTATCCATGTCTTTATAGGCAAATTCTGACCAGATAATTTTTCGTTTCGCCATTTATTTCTTTAGTAACCTCTAAAAAAGTCCCTCCATGCACTTTTTCAGAGATTCCTATATCTTGAATTTTTCCTTTAAGCTGGCCTCGACTTGAGATTGGTTTAATGTTTTCCCCTCTTCAATATTCTTTTCACTCATTGAAATTAATTTTAGAACCTTGATAGATTTTTCCATGTTTTCAAAAGTCTCGGGGTCAAGCACTACAGCCCTTGCCTCGCCATTTTGTGTTACAAAAAATGGCCTGTGCGTTTCATTTATCTGCTCTAAAATTTCTGCCGCATGGGTCTTGAAATAGGAAATCGGTTTGATATCATCTGCAATATTCATGATCTAAATACAGGTCTGAATTAAGTCTTTTCGTCAAGCGGTTTTCGATCTGCCTGAATTGTAATTATTCTATTTTTGAATTTCGCAAGATACGTTTCCTGTATCGAGAAAAACTTAGTGTGCCGTAAATCGCAGTTAGTATGCCCAGAACTAAAAAACTGCCTGATAAAAAGTAGAATACCGGGCCTTCATAAAATTTGTAGGTAAATGCAGCGATGCCCACCCACGCAAGTGCAGTTCTGAAGTATGCCAGCAGGGTTCGGTCATTTGCCATCAACGTTCGAATTCTTGCAAAAGTGTTTCGTTCATCCATAAGAGCAGAAATCAATTCGTTTCTGTTTATTAAAGACAAAAAACTGATTTTCAATTTTATCTATCAATTTTTCAGCAGCTTTTCATATGCCTGAATGCCCATAACCACCAAAGAACCAGTCCCGTTCTTGGTAAAGAAAACGGGGTCGTCATTTTTTTCGCAAAGCTCTTCAACACCTGAAAAATGACTGCAGATTATTCGATGACCTTAAAATCCCAAGTCTGGACCCGGTCAAGGCACTCAGTATAGCGGGATTCACAATTGCGTTGGCAGTCAAATGTTCGCATATGCATCCCTTTAGTGTCTGCCCCGCCAAGAGAGGTATTCCCGACTTTGTCACAGCGGTTATTGCAGATCTTATAGGTATCATTGCAGATCGTCTCGCGTTCGTTGCCTGATGCACACCCAAGTGCCAAGAGAAGCGTTGACATGATAAATCCGCAGACTCTTAGCATTCACCAGTATGTTTTTACTTTTCGTCAATGTCAAGCCCGAACCATTGGCATTCATTTATCGTGACTTTTATCATTATGTGTGAATGCCAGCTTTTCCCCGTTGACAAACTGACTAATTTTCAAAATCTCTGCTATGATACGGGCATTTTACGCGAAATTAGTCACATATCTTTTTTTGCTGGTCCTGACCATGCTCAGTGGCGCGCAGCTTTACTCTGTCGAAGAACTCGAAGATGCCTCGCCTGAATATATCAAAGAATACACCGACAAGGCCAGCAAAGCCTATGGTGAACAAAAGTACAATGAATCATTAGATTTCATTCGCCATGTCATTAAATCAGATATGACAAACTATGAACTGCGTATGCTGGCAGCTCACAACCACTGGCGCTTAAAAAACTATGAACCAGCCACTGCTCATTTTTACAACGCAATGGTCGCCCGCCCCGATTCTGCCGGGGTGTACACTGACCTGGCCATGATGCTTCTGCAAATGGGTGAACCCCAGAAAGCCCGCGAAATAGGCGGCAAAGGGCTGGAAAAACTACTTGCGGCCCAGAAAGAAGTGCCGGCCAAACTTTATAATGTGATCGCACGCTGTGCCCTGCAACTGGGAGATACGGTAGCGGCGGTTGCACATTCAAGCTCGGCAAAGGCAGCAGCAGCAACCGACCCCAATAAAGCCAACTCCCAGAAAGACAAACTCGAAGCCGTAATTATTGAAGGCCGGGCGCAAATGGCGGTTGGCAATTTCGACAAGGCAGAATTGAGTTTATCCTGGGCAGACTCCATCCGCCCTGAAAATGTTTATACCCAGAATCTGCTGGGCTACCTGTATGAGAAATGGGCAGCAAGTACAACCCGCCCTGAAAAGAAAAAAGAGTATCTGGCAAAATCCCGTGAGCAATATACGCTGGCTTTGGCCAATTCTAACCTGCCCGATGCATTAGAACCTCTAATCAAAAGCAATCTGGCCCGTCTTGGGGCAGAATAACAGAGAACAATGAAAGCACATCTTGTGCACTTTGGCTGCCGCCTAAACCAGTATGAGTCAGATGCCTTAGGTGCCGGTCTTGGTGAGCAAGGCATTCAAATGACTCCCTCGCCCGAAGAGGCAGATTACATTATCTTAAATACCTGTACCGTCACCAACCGGGCAGATGCGAAGAACCGTTCATCCATACGCAAGATGCATGATTTGAACCCTGCAGCACGCATTGTGGTTACCGGCTGCTACGCGACTACCGATGCCGCCGAGATTGCCACCTTTCCCGGGGTCTATAAGGTGGTCGATAATCTGAATAAAGCCAGAATACCTTCTTTACTGGCCCCCACAAAACAGATTGCAGATCGTGAGAATACTGAAGAGAATATGGTGGATGGCCAGTTCGGCTATAGTCTGCGCCTTAAAGAAGGCAAGAAACGTGCGTACCTTAAACTGCAAGACGGATGCAACAAGAGCTGCAGCTACTGCAAGATTCCGTCTGCACGCGGCCCGGGCAGATCCCGGGATTTTCATGATTCTCTCGAAGAGGCCAGGCATCTTATTGAAGCCGGCTTTACCGAGCTGGTGTTGACCGGGGTAAATATTGGCTGGTATCAGTCAAATGGCTACTCTTTTAATGAGCTGCTCAAAGAGCTGTTGAGTTTATCTGGCGATTTTCAAATTAGGGTCAGTTCTATTGAACCCGGCGATGTCAATGCCGGCTTTGCCGAGATGTTCAAGCATGAACGCATGGCCCGTTTTGCCCATGTACCTTTACAGAGCGGCTCTAAGACTATCTTGAAATGGATGCGGCGTGGGTATACCCCGGCTCACTTTCGCCGCAATATCGAACATCTGCGTTCGGTCGTACCCGATGTGCATATAGGAACAGATGTTATTGTCGGTTTTCCCGGTGAGACAGAAGAAATGTTTCAAGAGACCCTGGACTTCTGTGCTGAAATGCGGTTTGCCAATATACATGTTTTTCCCTACTCGAAACGCAAGAATACGGCAGCTGTCGACTGGCTGCGGGAAAACTCGAAAGAAGGTATACACGAGATACCCGGCAATATTATCAAAGAACGTATTTCTCGACTGATCGCCTTGAAGACGAAAATGGCCCTCGATTATGTAGCCGAATGTGTCAATAAAAAATGGTGGGCAATTGTTGAAAAAGGCAACCAGGCGCTCACTGAGAACTATCTTCGGGTGCGTCTACCAGACACCCGGGAACCGGGAACCAGACTGCAGGTAAAACTGCTTACTGCAGATGGGGAAACCGCTTTTTTAAATTGATTCGGCGGATTTCTTCACCCTCAACTTTTTGCACTTGTTCAATATTGGCCAGCAGAGCCTTTTCGAGAAACTGATAGGTCTGCAGCAGCCAGAATTCTTCACTGCGCCCTTCCCGGTCTTGCAGGTCTCTGGTTAAATTTTCTTCGAGAGAGAGATCATAGTCAAGCTGTTGCACCTGGCCTTTCTTGATCAGGTTTAACTGGCGAAGTTTATGCCTGCACAAACGGTAGAGGCCACCTGTAGCAGTTTTTAGTCCTGAAATTTTCAGAATTCGACTCGCAGATTTGTCGGACAAAACCCGAAATGCAGATTTTTACCCCTCAGCTACGAAGCCGCTGGTAGAGGCCATGCTCTGGGTGTTATAATTGGTCGGCACTTCAAGCCGTTCCCAGGTTTCTTTGAGGTCTGCCAACATGGCGATTACTTTAGTCAGAGGTTCTTTTTTCTTCTCAAGATTGGCTTCGATAAGCTCTTTTTTCATCCAGGCGTAGAGATTGAAAAGATTTTGTGCAATTTCACCGCCTTTTTCAAAATCAAGGGATACCATCAATTCAGAGAGTATATCCTGGGCGCGAAGTATGTTATGATTTGCCTTGTCAAAAGTTTTATAGTTTTCTATGTACCCTTCTGCGAGAGAGAGAAAACGAATCGCGCCATCATACAGCATCACGATCAATTGCCGCGGATCTGCTGTCCCTATCTGATTCGACTGATATTCCTGGTATGGATTTGCTCTTGCCTTCATTGCTGCTCCTTTAACAGGTTACTGTTTTCCCTGTTCTTACTATCGACCGTTACCCGAAAAAGTTTAGCCATTTTTCGACTCTTTTTCTTTTATTTTTCGATGCTGCCGTAATTTTTTGACTGTAAAATACGCTATCACCAGTATTGCAATACCACCCATTACAAAGATATTGTATACCCTGAGTATATCGATCAAGGTCTGCCAGTTTGCCCCTAGCGCATACCCTCCATAGATCAGCAGCGAGTTCCAGAGTAATGTGGCGATGGTAAAGGCAATTACAAAGGCAGCCACATTCATTTTCGACATTCCCGCGACGATCGCAACAAAAAAACGTATACCGGCAGAGAAACGGGAAAAGACCACCGCCCAGAAGCCGTATTTCTGAAACCACTCTTCACTTTTCTTGAGATATTCAGGGGATAAAAACTCGCCTAATTTGCTCTTGCCGGTCAAGCGCCTTAAAAATTGAATGACATGGCTGCCCAGATAGAACATGACCAGTGCGCCCAGCAGATTGCCGGTTAAAACTGCCAGATACATGGTCAGAAAATCCATTTTGCCCGCCGCAACCAGAGTACCGCCGATCACGATCACGGTATCGCCGGGAAACGGCGGAAATACGTTTTCAATAAATGCAGAAATGCCGATAAATAAAGAATAAAATGCTTCGGGAATTTTGTCAATATACTGGAAGATTTCTTTCACTGAGTCGATTTCATGAACTGCGTACAATCTGTCAGTCTTTTCTTTTTCTTGAAAAAATCAGAAAAGACAAATGGTCGGTACAGAAAGCCATCCGCCTTGTAATTTGTCTGGTAATTTGTAATTCATTTTCAATCTTTGCGCAGCAGGAATTCAAGTCGGCGGAGTACCAGCTGCCCAGCAATTTTGCCAAAGACATCGTAATTGGCACCAAAAGTACATTCATCGCCACTGCCTCAGGGGTAGTGCAACTGAATGGCAATGCAAAATCGGGCAAAGTGTATAATAAGAACTCTGGTCTGCCCGATGATTTTATAACATCTTTAAGCCTTTCTCCCGAAGAAACTAATCTTTGGGTGGGTACTCCCTCGGGACTGGCCAAAATTGAACTGGATTCGGGTAAAATTGAAACCTTCAGCCGCCGAAACCGCCAGCTCTCTGACGATCGGGTGAGCAGTGTCCTGGTAGACCAGACCTCGGTCTATGTGGGAACCCAGTTCGGGGTAGACCGCTACGATAAAGTACAGAATCGCTGGGTGGCCTATACCGCAATTGAAGGTCTGGCCGGTAACAATATACAGGTTCTGGCTGCCGAAGGGGACATTATCTGGGCTGGTGGGGCAGATGGTCTCTCGTACTATGACAAAAACGAAGACTTCTGGATCTCCTATGATGCTACAAATGGCCTTACTGCCGGGCTTATCACTGCTTTGTCTGTCGATGCCGATGCAATCTGGGTAGGCACTGCCGGTGGCGGTCTGGGTCGCTTTGATAAAGCCTCTTTGCGCTTCGAAATGTTTACCACCAGTTTTGGTCTGGCAGATGATAACGTTCAGACTCTGGTGGATGACGGCGGTTACCTGTGGGTAGGAACCTTTGACGGTATTTCCCGCCTTGAGAAACAGACCCTGAGATTCACAAACTTTCACACCAAAGACGGGCTGCGCGAGCCCTCGGTCACAACCGGTGCCCTCTCTGGCCAGACTCTGTATGTCGGTACCGACGGCGGAGGGATCTATGCCTTTAATAAACAGATACCGCAAGTTTCTTTTTCATACCAGCTCACCTCTTACAACGAGCCCAAAGAGATTTATATCTTCGGCACGATTTTGTCTGAAGACGGCATTCGAGATGTAAAACTGCGCTACCGACCTGCTGAATCACTCAAGAATGAGTGGTTTGATAAGGGGATTTCGGTCTCAGGCACCCCGTCGGGTAAAAACATTCGCCTCGGCAAGGTGTCTACCGGCGAAATACAAGACGGTCGCTATACCATTGCGATTGATGTTGAAGACAAAGACGGACGGGTAAACCGCAGCTATGGTGCGATGGTGATTGATAACATCGCTCCGCAGATTGAACTGCTGTTTCGGGCTCCCCGCCCCGACGAAAGAGAAGTTACAGTTACCGGTAAGTACAATGAAGCCAACTTGACCTCTCTCGGTGTGCAGATTGGTAACCGGCGTGTGTTCCCGACCATTGACCGGGCACAGCGCAGGTTTCGCTTTCCCTACCCTTTGAACTCAGCAGGTAAGATCAAGGTGATCGCCGAAGATGTTGGTAAAAATTCTACCACGATTGAAAAAGCCTATGTGGTCGATAATGAACCGCCGGAACTCGAAATTTCACCGTATTCAGAATCAGATATCAATGGCAATAAAATCACCATTCGCGGGTTTGTCAAAGACAAGAATATCGATCAGGTACTCATAAACCCGGGGCAGATACCCACGACACTGACCCCGGCCGGTGAAGAACGCTATGAGTTCTCAGGTGAATCTGCAATCAAAAAAGAAGGCCGCTATGTTTTTCAAATCACTGCGTTCGATAAGAGCGGCCGTACCACCACCAAACCCCTTGAGGTAAAATTCTATTCAGAAACTACGATCATTGAGATTGACGATGACAAGATCACCCAGTACACCCTCAAAGACAATGTAGAACTTTCGGGCAATATTCTGGGCCCTTCACTCAAAGAATTCTATATCGAACCCGGCAATATTAAGATTCCGGTTCGCCAGGACAAAAGTTTCTCGATCAAGATTCCTCTGAAATCTGGCCCCAATGAATTCACTATGGTCGCTATCCATAAAACAGGGGAGCGGGCGGTGCAGACCTTTAATATCGAAAGCTCGAACCGTACTGTTGCCGCTCCTTTGAATCTTGATTCCCGAAGTTTTGGCGAGCCAAATGTAACCCTGACCGGAACCTATGACCGGGGCATTACCAAAGTTCTGGTCAATAAGAAACCTGCACAAATGGACCAGCGAAATTCAACCTATAGTGCAGAGGTACGCCTCAAAGAAGGTGAAAACCCGATAGCGATCACTACGGTAGATGAAATTGGCCGTACCAAAACAATAAACGAAAAGGTCTATTATGACAAAGAAGCTCCGCGCTTTTATTTGCGTTCTCTGCCTGCCCAGACCGGTATGGCTGTGATTCGCATTAAAGGCAGGGTTGAAGAAATTTCTCAGTTCAAGCTCTCGGCTTTCCCGGGTATTATTATCGAAGGCATGAATGTAGAAAACGGAGATTTCTACGGAAAACTGTATCTTAAGCCGGGGGTCAACCGGATATTTTTCAATGTAGTGGATGCCGCTGGCAATAAAACAGCAAAAGAATATGTTGTGCAGCATGATCTCTCTTACCCTAAGCTCGAATGGGCAGAAGGCGCAGAAAATTTTGAAGAAATCATGGCTTTGCGCAGAGAGGTTTCTCTACTCAAGCGTCAGCTGGCCGGGCTCTCACATTTACGACGACCAACCGGTATAGTAGCACAAAACCTGCCAGCCATTGCCGGTTTGTATATGGTACCGAGCCCGGGTAAAATTCCCGATTATGAAATCTCTGCCCAGCTCTACCTGGGCTCGGGAAACCTGGCAGGTCTGCTGGCTTCATACAATGGACGATATACTTCAGGAGGAAACAAAATTCTGGTACCCTCACCTGAACTCTTTGCATTGCTCAACAAAACCTCGAAAAGAGATACATACCATTCCATTATTAAGTCGGCAGGGGTAGCCTATCGCAAAACCCCTACCCGCAGCGGAGTCGAAAACGGCATACTCACCCATTTGACCCGGGCCAGGCTGTTGAAAAATGTCGTTGAGCAGAACAATTTTACCTTGTTTACACTGAAAAACGGTACTGCAATACTGGTTACCTCTGATGCGAAAGTAAGACCGGCCAAGAATGCCGGCACAAGTGAAATTTTGATTGCCAAAATCAATTCGAACGGGGTTGTATTCTCGCGCTATTGAAAAATCGGCATTCGGTTTCAGCGAAAAATCAGATTATTAAGAAAAGATGAAACTACATTACCCTGTCTTCAGAATATGAACAATTTTTTGAGAAAAAATCTGCTGCCGACAATCTGCCTTGCCATTGCAGCTATTCTTCTGCTGTTTGATTTTTATGTGGTTTCTGCCATCCGCCAGTCTTCTTTACTCGACTCTTTCGCCTCTCAACTCGATGTTGATTTGACTGCCCTGCAAATTCGGCTTAAACAGGAAGCAGATGAATCTGATCTCAGAAATTATTTTGGTACAACCCGGATATCTGCCTCTGAACTCAAATCGATCAGATCGATCAATCTTTTAATAGCAGATGTAAGCCTGCTCGATAAGAATCATTTTTTTCTCGCTGAGACCGGCGATGCATTCCCGGCGGCCAAGTTGAGATTACCATTGATAAAGGCTGGCGAGAGCCTCACCCCACAATTTCTTGTGACTGATGAAGGTTTCTTTGCAATTCAACCCGTTCTCGATGCAGAGGGAATTTTTACCGGCTCTCTCGTAGCAAGACTTTCTGTTTTCTCGCCACTCAATGATCATTGTATACTGCTTGCCGATGCGGCTTTGAACCAGAAAATAATTTATCCGCAAAATTGCCTTACTGATTCAGAAACACATCGTGTGCATAATGAATTACCGTTACTTGCCCGCGGGAAATCAAACAGTGAAGAAGTAGAAACCGGTTTACGAGAGTTAAAAATTGACTATCGGTTTTTACCGGGCAGAAATATTGCACTTTTCCGGGTTTCGCCCATCGAACCTGTAATTTATCACATATCGTTCTGGCTTTTTATTTCGGCCTTGCTGTGGTTTTCCGTAGTATTAGCTATCCATTTTCCTGGAATTATCAGAAAAGCCCTGCGCGAAGATAAAAGAGAGCAGCTTGAAAAGCTTTTACAGGAACAGAACAAAACTCTGACAACGCTTGAAAATAATCTGGCAGAAATTCAAAAATCAAGTGCCAGTAATCCTGAAGACTTTGAGAAAATTATTGAACAGATTCCAGAACCCGACAGTCTCGAAGAAGAAACTGCGGCAGAAGATACATATGAAGTGAATCTCGACTCACCCAAAGATGAGTCTGAATCGGCAGAAGCAAAAATCATCGAACTCAAATCGGTGCATACCGATTTCATACTGCTCGACCCGGAAGAAAACTATTCAATCAAGCCAAAACACGCAAACCGTCCCAAACTGGATGACAGCACTGAGAAAATTAGAAATCGGGCATTTCGGCCAGAGGTCCTGAATCTTCTGAAAGATGTACAGACAAGTACACCAGAAACTGCCGACTCTATTACCCAGAGAATAATAGAATTCACAAACCGATGGCAAAAACCTGAAGTAAATGAATGGAGTGTTTTTCTCAATGAAGTCTATTTTGATGAAGTTACAACAGAAGAAGTTGAAAATCTGCTGGCAACATTGATTGATTATGTTGAGGCCGACAGTGCTGCCTTGCTGAGCAATAATCTGTTTCTCGGCTGCTATGAAACTTTTGTCAGCATTCGTATGCCCGAACAATCAGAAAATTTACTATATGCACTTTCTCGTGATCCACATATTTTTATGAGTCCAGAGCGGAACCTTCGCACAGATGTTTCGAAAGAGTTGAAAGAGAACCTTTTTTTTGCAAAACGATTTAAACCTGAATTTATACAACCTCTCAAAGAGATCTACGCCCTGCCAATGATATCCCAGGGTCTCGACGCATATCTGTTGCTCTTTTATAACCGGGTCATGCCTGAACATATGATGGATGTTCTTACCAGTACTGCATTTAAAAGGCATCTGCGAGAATTAACCCCTGCTCTCAAATATTTTCTACAAGACCATGAGAGCTCGGGCCCCAAAGACCAGACCATTGAGATGCTAAAGGGTTTAAGGGAAATAACCGGCCATGCACGGCATGATGCGTATATTATACATCTTTACACCCGTCTGGGAGTCAATCACCGGGTTTTTCACACTCTGGTAAGGCACTTGAAGCCGTTACTGGTTAACCCTGAAAAGTTATTTTTTAACCATCCTTTTCATCTCATTGCCTATCTTTCAGAAAACCAGGACCAGAACCGTCCCAATAAAATCATTGAGACTATTGCCTATTTTCTACCGGATGTAGAAGCTCGAATACAAAAATTTCCTGAGCTTGGCAGAAATTATTATTCTTATATTTAGAGCTCCCTAAAGCCATTTTTTAAGATACTTCCCGGTGACTGATTTATCATTTGCACAGATTTCTTCCGGAGTACCACTCGCAATAATCTCCCCGCCTTTGGCCCCGCCCTGGGGTCCAAGATCGAGAATATAATCTGCTGTCTTTATGACATCCATATTGTGTTCAATGACAATAACTGTATTGCCCTCATCTGCAAAACGATGCAGCACTTCGAGCAATAAACGAATATCTTCAAAGTGCAGGCCAGTCGTGGGTTCATCTAAAATATAAACTGTTCTGCCGGTTGAACGTTTTGAAAGTTCCGTGGCAAGTTTAATTCGCTGGGCTTCGCCTCCCGAGAGGGTTGTCGCCGGCTGCCCCATTTTTATATACGATAAACCTACATCGCACATTGCTTTCAGTTTATTAAAGACTGCAGGAATAGCAGAGAAAAACTCCATGCCCTCTTCTGCCGTCATTTCCAGTACATCATGAATGCTCTTGCCTTTATATTTTATTTCCAGAGTTTCGCGCTTATATCGTTTACCATTGCAGACTTCACAGGTTACATAAACATCTGAAAGAAAGTGCATCTCAATTTTTTTTACACCATCTCCCTCACAGGCTTCACAGCGTCCACCCTGTACATTAAACGAGAAACGGCCTGCTTTATAGCCTCGAAGATTACTTTCAGGCAGCTGGGCAAATAATTCTCGAATAGGGCCAAAAGCCTGGGTGTATGTTCCGGGATTTGACCGCGGAGTTCTGCCAATTGGCGACTGGTCAATATCAATAACTTTATCAATATTCTTGAGTCCCATGATTTTCTTGTGTTTACCGGGCAGAATATGAGTATTGTGCAGATGACTGGCCATTGCCCGGTAGAGAATATCATTGATCAACGTACTTTTGCCTGAACCAGACAAACCGGTCACGCAGATAAATCTGCCTAACGGAAATTCAGCATTAATATTTTTGAGATTATTCTCTGAAGCCCCGATTATTTTAATTGATTCTCCTGAGCCGATACGTCTTGTTTCAGGAATCGGAATTTTCTTTTTGCCTGCAACATAAAGACCAGTCAGGGATTCTTTTGATTTGAGCAGCTCAGGGTAAGTACCAGCAAAGACGACATTGCCGCCATGGCGTCCTGCTCCCGGCCCAATATCTACAATATAGTCGGCCATGCGAATTGTATCTTCATCATGTTCTACCACAATGACTGTATTGCCCAGATCCCGCAAACCGCAAAGGGTCTGAATCAATCGTTCGTTGTCACTCTGGTGCAAACCAATTGAGGGTTCATCAAGAACGTAAAGCACTCCCATTAACGCTGAACCAATCTGGGTTGCCAACCGAATGCGTTGAGCCTCGCCCCCTGAAAGAGAACCAGCTACCCGATGTAACGTCAGGTAACCAACACCGACATTATTCAAAAACGTTAGACGATCGATAATTTCTTTCAAAGCCTGGGTAGCAATCTGGCGCTGGGTACTATCGAGTTTCAGATTGCTGAAAAATTGCAAGGCATCTTCTATCGAAAGACTGACCAGCTGATGTAAATTTTTATTCTGAAATTTTACATTCATAGCCCATTTATTGAGCCGGGTACCATTGCAAACCGGGCAGGGAGCCTGTACCATATATTGCTCCATTCTCACCCGCATTGAATCAGAGGCGGTGTTGTAGCGACGCCGCAAGTTCGGTATAATTCCCTCATATTCCCTTGAGAATTGCCATGATGAATCTTCGCTTTCATGTTTATATTCGAGCTTAATCTTATGATCCCCATAAAAAATTGTCTGCTTCACTTTTGAGTTCAATTTGTTCCACGGTGTATCAATGTCGAAATTCAAGGCTTTGCTCAATGCCTTAATACTGTTTGCATACCAGAAAGATTCGCCTGAGAAACCGAGTCCCGAACCTACTCCCTGGGCAACAGTTTTCTCTGCATCGCGAATCAGCAGATCTTCATGAAACTCAAGCATTTCTCCCAGGCCAGAACAATGCGGGCACGCACCATCGGGAGAGTTAAATGAAAACATGCGGTGGGTAATTTCGGGAAAATCTTCGTCTAAATACGGTGAATACAGTCGGGATGAATACCGGTCTTCGCCTTTATTTTTTTTACCTTCGTATTGCACGAAGGTAATTTTTTCACCTTTCTGTAATGCCAGCTCAAGAGATTCGGCCAGACGCGAGCGAATCTTTTCTTCTTCACCCTTTCTCAAAACAAGGCGATCAACAACAATTTCGATATTGTGCTTGATGTTTTTTTTCAGTTTAATTTCTTCATCAAGAGTATAGATTTCACCATCTACCCTTACCCTCGAAAAACCCTCTTTCTGTAGTTTGGCAAACAGATCTTTATATTCCCCTTTTTTGCCATTTACAACGGGCGAAAGAATCACCAATCGAATCGACTCTTCGTCGGGAAATCTGGCAGTGAGTGCCATGATTCTTTCAATCATGGTATCTACCGGCTGTGCTTCGAGTTTGTTACCAGAAACGGGACAGAATGCCTCGCCGAGCCGGGCAAAGATCAGTCTTATATAATCATAAATTTCAGTAACTGTACCTACAGTTGAACGCGGGTTACGGTGGGTCGTTTTCTGCTCAATAGAGATTGCCGGTGAAAGACCTTCAATGGTATCTACATCCGGCTTTTCTAACTGTCCTAGAAATTGCCGGGCATACGCAGAGAGACTTTCAACATATCTGCGCTGGCCTTCTGCGTAAATTGTGTCAAAAGCCAGTGAGCTTTTGCCACTGCCAGATAAGCCGGTAAAAACGATAAGTTTTTCACGAGGCAGCTCCAGTGAAATATTTTTGAGATTGTGTTCCCGGGCGCCGGTAATTTTAATTTTTGACATGTTAGTCCTCCCTGAAATACCCATACAGAAAAATACCGGCAGCGAGATAAATCAAGGCAAAGGCTGCGCTTAAACCAAGCTGGGTGTAGACAAAAGTTCCGTTTATGGCCTCACGCACTACCATGGCAGAACCGCTGACTGCAGGCAGACCTAATGGAAAATACAGAATCACCAGTACAAGCTGTCCCAGACGAGAATGTAAGCTCAAGATGCTCAGCAAAGGACCCAAAGCTGCAAGCGATGCACAGGAAGTGATACCTGCCAGTAAAACCGGTATAATCGATTCATTGAGAATTGAAACCCCGGCAGGCAAAATCAGGATACTCCACAAAAAAATGGAACCGATATACAAAACAAACAAAGCGCAGAGCATCCCCATAAAGTGCGATAGAAAGACCACCGAAGAGTCAATATTGCTTAAGATTGAGATACTGCCCGCTTTCCAGAAAGTATCCTGAGATGACGTCACAAAGACCAGAAAAAGGGCAGAAATTTGAAAAGCGGCTACCAGAGGTACTACCAGAAACTGTGTTTCAATACTTCCCTTTGCCAGCATGAATCTGAAAAATATAAACATGCCTGCTGAAAGAAGTACCGAGGCAGCCAGATATTCTCTTGTTCCGAATAATAGTCTGAAATCTTTTTTTAACAAACTTGAGAACACCGAGCTCTTCATGTAACAAGTTCTCCTTGGTCAGTCATTTTCCAGAGAGAATCAGAGAATTGCTCAAGCTTTGCAGAGTCATGCTCAACCAGAATTCCACAATCGAATCGCCAGCCGGTTTCTGCAAGCCCGCGATCTTTCAAAATCAAGTTTAACAAAATCTGTCCGTTTTGATCGAGACCGGTAAACGGTTCATCAAACATCACGATCTTCGGCTGAATAAGTATAATACGAGCGATCGCAAGTCGCTGCAGCATACCCCGGGAAAAGTACAAGGGGCTTTTATTTTTATGTGACTTAAGGCCGCAATATTCGAAAACAAAATCAATTTTCGATTGATCAGCCCGAAAAATTCCGGCTGCATATTCCAGATTTTGTCTCGCGGTCAGACCGGCATACAGCATCGGTTCATGCCCCAGTAGAAAAACATTTGTACTTTTACGAATGCTTCCTTTGTGAGGTCTGAGCAGCCCGGCTAAAATATTCAGTAACGTACTTTTCCCGGAACCATTTGAACCGGCGAGGCCTGCCAATTGTTTGCTACCGAGACTGCCTGATACATTCTTCAGAACCCACCGGTAGCCATATCTGCGGGCAAGACCGTTGAATTCGAGAATGTGTTCACTCATGTCTATTTGATTTCTGGTTCAAGATCTAACCAGCGCTCAAGAGATTGAATTCTGGCCTGCAGTGGCTGAATTCTTTCTTCTACATTCTGCATTTTATTCAACAGTTCCAGCTCGGCTTTCATTTTTGCGAGCTCTTTAACCTGGGCGCGGCGAAGCCAGGCGGGGCGACGGTCAAGGCCGACCTTAGTACCTAATGCTACAAGGAAAACAAGACTGGCCAGAATTATTTTTTCAAGATCGCTTAATGGTGACTTAACAACTACATCTACCGACTCATTGTCTGCAGTCTGCTCCCGGGTATCTGGCATGGGAGTTCCGCCCGAAAGAACAAATTCATAACTTTTATTAGTCGTATCAACAGCATAGATTTTTTGGCCTATCTCTGCATTTGTTTCAGCAGGGAAATCATTGCCATTTTTATCTTTGACTGTTATGTCACCGGGCTGCACAACTACCTGTGCCGGTATATCGGGCTCAAACGGTAATTCATAACGCAGCGCTTTGCCCTTCGGGGTATACCCCAGAGAATACTGTAACTGAAAAATTCTTTCTCCCGGTTTTATGGGATATTTCAGCAGTTTATAATTTTTCTTGTCTGCAACATCCTGGGCAGCAAGTTTAAGCCATTGAATATTCGAAGAGCCTGACCCTACTGACACTGAGGCAGCGATTTCACTTGCACCCTCGGGTATAAAGACTTCAACACCTTTTGCCGGGTTGAGGTATGTTAATTTCGAGTTGTTGCGAAAGAAGAAAATATGTAAAATCTTAAGTTTATCGCCTTCAATATAGTGCAACTCTTGCACAGTTCTGAAATCAATATTGGCTGACGAATAATTCTGAACAGTTTCAAAAACTTCAAGTTCATTGAGTGTGCCAGAGGCGGTATTCGGAGGGATTACCTTGCTATAAGTGACACCCCGATAGTCTACTTGAACCATATATGGGCCATTCGACGGAGCCTCTACATTTTGAAATGTAAAGCTTGTCCCGGGATTGTTTATTTTTTTGATCGGCTGCATGGAACCTTCGAGCTTAACAAGTTCAACACTCTCTACTTTCGCAGGTGAATTATTGTAAGTTCCATTCGTGAACTTGACAGCAACATCATAAGCATCGACTGGAACAGTTAAAAAACTTCCCAGAAACAAAATTATCATTAGACCCAGTTTATTCCCTTTACTGTGCGACTGTGCTACCTCGGTCGCAATATCAGCACGGGCTGCTTCATAGTCTTCTTTGGTTATTTTGCCGATTGAATATTCTAACTGTAAATCCCGAAGAGCGGCCTTTGCAGTTTCAATTGCTTCGTCTTCTGATACCTTTCTTTCCTGAAAACCATAAGAATGGCCACGTATCCATAATGACGAGAGAAACAGCATTGCCATGGCTGCAATTAAGATCGCTAAAAGATAAATCACTCTTCACTCTCCCGCTCAGGATCAAGATTCGCTGCTTTACTGTAATACAGCTTTAATTCATCGCTCAGTTTATATTTTGCTGGCCAGCGAATCACAATACCAGAGGGGCTTAGAAAGGTCAGACTGCCATCGTGGCTGGCATAAAATTCTCGTGCCCAGATCGGTACCATCTCTTCTTCGGTTTCTGATTTTTCTTTGCCTTTTTTATCCTGCGTGAAAGTCGTTGTCACAGCATATATTTCATGGTTTTCCATGTAATAGTACAATGTTTTATCATGAAATGCGGCATTTTGCCAGACCCCGCTTTGTACTGTTCGCCGAATTTTCCGTTTTTCGGAAGGATCAAAAAACACAACCCGATGCTGGCCGGCACCGCCGATTAAAATTCCCGGCTCACTGGAATCATGTCGAAAATAAATACGGTAAAATGCCCCGTCTTTGGTAAGCATATTCAATTCTTCTTCAAGGTTATACATCTTGTAGCTGCCTGCAGAGCCGAATGTAAAGAACGGAATGTCATCCGCACTGAAAAAGAACGATGCATTGGCTGTAATACCGGGATAAGGACGGTCAGGAGTTTTCTTCCAGATTTTTTCGGTTTCATTAATGAAGTCATAAGCATAGATTTTTCCATCAAGCCAGAAGTAAACCGCTCCCCGATTGGCGATAGCCGGCCGACAGCTACAGGGTATTACCACCCCTTTGGCAAAATACTCTTTATCTTCGACTCTAAGTGCAGTAACAATGCAAGAGTTTTCATCTCCCGGTTTTTCATAGACAAAAGCGGCAAATGCGCCATTGGCAGATAACTGAGCATACTTGGGAGGGCTATCCATCTCAAAACTGACCAGCCGTTTAAAATTTTCATCCCAGACTCGAAACCGGTGTTTGGTTGATTCAGATTTAACTTTGGCCATAGCCGCGGTTTTTTTGCCATCTGCAGAAACCAGTAAACTTTCATAAACGGTTCGACCCAGCGGCAACAGTTCGCTCGGCAAAGCAGCCTCAAAAGCCTGCTGGGCAAGAATTAGAGCAAGTTCAGGCTTTTCCTGCGCAAGCGCTTCGTCAGATTTGCGGGAAAGTTCTTCAGGATTCGGCCCGCAAAAGAATGTGAATGAAATCAAAAGACTGAGGAATGTGATTTTTAATAAACGCATACAACATATTAACCAGAAGCAGGAAACGGCAGTGCAATTGTACCCGTTCTTGCCATTTCAATAATACCAAATTCAGAAAATGCACGTAAGAAACCAGAAATGCGACGCGGGTTGGCAACCATTTCAATCATGATTTCTGATTCGCTCATATCTACCACTCTGGCCTTAAATACATTGATCAATGTCAAAAGTTCATGGCGGGTCTCTCGTGAAGATTTTACTGTCAGCAAAACGAGTTCACGCTTCAGGGCATCTTCTCCTGTCAGCTCTCGAATTTCAAGTACATCGACCAGTTTATACAGCTGCTTCTCAATCTGCCTGACCATCTCTTCTTCTTCAGAAACAACGAGGGTAATAATTGATTTGGTTGCATCTTCTGTTTCACCAACCGAGAGGGAGTCAATATTGTAACCACGACGGGTAAACAGGCCGGAGACATGACTCAAAACCCCGGCGCTATTGCGAACCAGAACCGAGAGAACTGTTCTCATTTCTTACCCCTGGTGACATAACCGTCTCTGGCTGCCGGTTCATTGGGAATGATTTTTACCTCATCGCCAGCTTCTTTCGATGAATCAAAATCGACCATCTCGCGATAACCGGTTCCAGAAGAAACCATGGGATACACTTTCTCTTCCCGCGGAATCGCAACTTCAATTAGACAAACATCTTTCGTATTTAACAGAAAATCAAGAGCTTCTTCGACTTCATGATCTGCAGTAATTCGCTTTGCAGGAATATCAAACGCTGCACACAGTTTCGCAAAATCAGGATTGTAATCCATATCTGAACTTGAAAACCGGTTTTCATAAAAGAGCTCTTGCCATTGCCGAACCATACCGAGAAAACCGTTATTGAAGACAATTATCTTGACCGGAATATTGTACATACGAGCCGTTGCGAGTTCCTGCATATTCATTTGAAACGAACCATCACCGGAAATGACAACCACATCCTTTTCGGGACATCCGATTTTAGCTCCCAGAGCGGCGGGAAATCCGAAGCCCATCGTGCCCAGCCCGCCCGAGGTCAGCCACTGGCGGGGACCATTGAACGCATAATACTGTGCTGCCCACATCTGGTGCTGTCCTACATCCGTTGAAATAATCGCTTCGCCCCGGGTTTTCTGCCACAACCGGTAGATCAATTGCTGTGGCTTAATGAAGCTGCCGTTTTTATTGAATCGTAATGGGTTGGCTGCTTTCAGATCTCTGCAAAACGTAACCCAGGCGCGCTCTTTTACCTGCTTCACTTTGGGAATGAGCTCTGCGATGACGTCATTCAAATCACCTGCAATATAGAAGTCTACTTTAACACGTTTGTTAATCTCAGCCTGGTCAACATCAATATGAGCACGCAATGCCTGGGAAGCAAAATCAGATTTGTCAGTCGCCACTCTGTCATCATAGCGGGCGCCCGCAGAAATCAAAAGATCACATTCCTGAACTGCCTTATTGGCATAAGCCATACCATGCATACCCAGCATACCGAGAGAAAGATCATGCGTACCTGGAAATGCACCGAGACCCATCAACGTACTGACCACGGGAATCTGCGCTTTCTCTGCCAGTTTGATCAGATTTGCATATGCACCTGAGTGAATCGCTCCGCCCCCAACATACAACAGGGGAGCGCGCGCCCGATTGATTGCATCGGCTAGTCTCGCAAGGTCACCAACGACCGGTGGTTTTTCATAATGGCGCGGAGGGATGGGCAGTTTACCGGGCTTTAAGCGCGCAGTATGTGCAACCTGTATGTCTTTCGGGAAATCGATAAGAACGGGACCCGGTCTGCCTGACTGGGCGACCCTGATTGCAGTCTCTGTAATATCAGCAACTTCATCTGCATAACGAATCAATGCATTATATTTGGTGATGGGTATCGTAATACCATAGATGTCGCATTCTTGAAACGCATCGGTACCGATCGCAGTAGTGGCAACCTGGCCGGTTAAAGCCAGAATCGGAACAGAGTCCATCTTCGCATCGGTGATTCCGGTGACAAGATTGGTAGCTCCCGGGCCGGAGGTCGCAATACACATACCGACTTTACCGGTTGCTTTGGCAAAACCTTCAGCAGCATGGGCAGCTGCCTGTTCATGGCGTACCAGATAATGCTTGAGATTTGAGCCATACATGGCATCATAGAAAGGCAGAATCGCGCCACCGGGGTAACCCCAGCATGAGTCGATTTTATTGGCAAGTACAGTGTCTATCAAGACCTCAGCACCGCTTTTTGTGAGAACTGTTTTTTCTGTTCGAGTTGCAGATGTCTTGGCACTGGAACCCTGATTGTTATTGTTTTTTGCCATGAATTGCTTCTAAATATAATACTTTTACTTGTGAAGAACAAGAAATAGAAGACATCCCGTCAAGTATCGTAAGGGCTGCCTTGCTAAAAAAAACCGCTTTACAATGACCGTGATGATCGAACTTTCTGCTACTTTATGAAGTTCTCAAAAATGTTGCCGGTCGCAATATTGCGGTTCGGTTGCCTGTTTTTATTCATTTTTTTTATTTCTTCGAGCCAGGCGACTGCCCAGAATAAAAAAGAAACCAAGAATACAGAAGAAGAGTCTGACCCCGAAATCGACAAGCTGAAAAAGACAAGAGAGAAGCTCTCTCTGCTCAATGATATTGCCGATGAACGCTGGAAGCAGACCTCGAATGAGAAAAAAAGAGAACTTGAAAAGGTAGACCTTGCCCGCGCTTCTGAACTTCAGGAACTCTCTTATGAAGAATCGAAAATTAGAGCAGAGAAAACAAGGCTTGATCTTGAACTTTCCAGAATGAAAATTCAGATTGCCCGAAAAGAAAAAGAACTCGCAGATCAGAAACTGGTATCAGATGCTCTTTCGTTAAAGATTTTGCAACGAGAGCAAAGAGAAAAATGGGAATCGAATGTCAATACTGCAGTCAACTACCGCAACAATCCTGTTGAAAATAAAACTCTCTATCTGAGCGACAGAGTAGTTCACCTGAACGGAATTATTTCCTATGAGTCAGCAACTCTCGTGATCGAACGGCTGCAATTCTTGGCCAACCTTTCCCAAACCAAACCGATTTTTCTGGTTATTGATTCTTCACCCGGCGGATCAGTCATGGCCGGCTACCAGATTATACGAGCGATGCGTTCAAGCAAAGCACCGGTCTATGTTCTGGTCAAAAGCTATGCAGCAAGTATGGCAGCAACCATCGCTGCACTTTCAGAAAAATCATACTGTTTTTCATCGACCATTATACTGCACCACCAGATACACGGAAAAAACGAAGGCAACCCAACTCAGCAAAAAGAGAAATTAGCATTAGCTCAGGAATGGAATCGTAGAATTGCAGGCCCGGTGGCTCAAAAAATGAATCTGAACCTCGATCAGTTTGTGAAAAAAATGTATGAAAATAATTCTGAAGGCGACTGGATGGAGTTCGGCGATAAAGCAGTTCAGCTAAAATGGATTACCGCTGTCATTGATGAGGTCGTTGATGAATCTGTTCGACAGAAACCTCAGGAACCACCGGTCAATACAATGTCGATTCAGATTGTCGGCAAAAAACCTGAACTGCACCCTTTTGATCTTTTGTATATGTATCAGGCAGATCAGTACTTTAAGACAGTAAACCAATAATACGGAAAAAAAATTGCAACGGGCTCTTCAGTACTTATCCCTGTTCTTCTTGCTAGGCTGCCCGCTCTGGCCACAGGCGAAAGCCGGCTTTATCGATTTCTCACAGGAAGGAACTTTTCTCGATGACGCTTACCCATTAAATGGTGAGTGGGAATTCTATTGGAATCAGTTGCTCTCGCCGGTAGATTTTCATACAAAAATCAGCTCTGACTGCGACAGTAAACTGCTCGAGGTAAACTGCGGTCTGCCGGGACCTGCTCCCGAGTTTGTCACAGTACCGGGCAGTTGGTCAGGTTCTCTGCAACAGAAGAAATACCCGGGAACAGGCTTTGGTACCTATCGTCTCAAAATACACCTGCCGGTCGATCCCGATCTCAATGATATAATATTTAAATTCAGTAATGTTCGCACTGCCTACCGGGTCTGGGTAAACGGGCAAACCCTGCTCACTTCGGGTACTGTTGCCACCAGTCCAGAAAAATCAAGACCACGGCTCGAACATCATCAGGTACCTTACCATGTAACGAAACGAAATCTTGAAGTGATTATTCAGGTTTCAAATTATGAAACCCGGGCAGGTGGTATTCTCGAAGAAATTTCCATAGCTCGTGCCGACCGCTCTCTCACTGCCTATCGCAACAGTGTAGCTTTTGAAATGTTCCTGGCCGGATGTCTGTTCATCATGGGTTTTTACCACCTTGGCCTGCATCTCGTTCACAGGGAGACCCGGGGAACTCTGTATTTCGGTTTATTATGCCTGGTTGTGATGATGCGCACATTGCTCAACGGCAATATTCTTATTGTTTCTTTTGTTCCTGATATTTCATATTTTTTACAGGTCAAAATGGAGTACGCCAGCATAAGCCTCAGTGCCATGCTGTTCATTTTATACGTTAAGGCAATCTTGCGCAATGAAATTCGATCAACGATCATGCAAACATATGCCACCATTTTTGCAATCGCATGTGGACTGCAATTATTTCTGCCGGTTAAGATCGTTTCGTTCTTAAACCTGCCGATTATGGCATTTGTCTTACCTCCCGGTATTTATATCACATTTGTCGCATCTCAATCACTGAGAACTCGCTCTGTACACGGACGGGTCTTCTTTTTCGGCTGGCTGCTGCTGTTCATGACTGCCATCAATGATATATTGATCGGTAACGAGGTAATTCATGGACCGTTGTTGCTGCCGGTGGGAATAATCGGTTTTACTTTCTCACAGGCCATTTTACTGGCGATACGATTTGCCAATGCATTCTCTTCGGTTGAAGAATTGTCGCTGCAACTTTCACACAGCAACTCTGAGTTGAAAAATTTTCACCGTACTCTCGAAGATAAAATTCGAGACCGCACCCTGGAACTGAATCGCTCTCTGCGCGAAATGAAAACTGACATCTCAATGGCGCGCAGAATTCAATCATCGCTGTTTTCAATTCCTCGACTGCGGGTACCGGGTGCAGAAATTTTGTGCCGGTATATTCCCATGCTAGAAGTCGGTGGAGACTTTTATGATATTTATGAAATGCCCGACGGCCGCATTCGCCTGCTGGTTGCAGATGCGACAGGGCATGGCGTTCGCGGGGCAATGATTACGATTGCGATCAAGGCTGAATATGAACCTCTCAAGAGAATCTTTGATACTCCTAAAATGGCTTTGCAGTCTCTGAACAGAAATTATATTGAAAAATACGGTTCACTGGGATCATACCTCTCTGCCATTATAGCAGATTTTGACCCGAACGAGAAAACCCTGACCTTTGCAGTTGCAGGCCATCCGCCGCCGATTCGAGTTTCAATTGATGGTGAAATTGAAATACCTTCTGTTTCAGGGTCGCTCATCGGGCTCAATTCAGAGGCCGAATTTGAAAATCACGACCTGCCATTGCAAGAGAGAGACAGAATCTTTTTATATTCTGATGGTCTGTTTGACCAGTTTAGCCCTCAAAAAGAATTGATTGTCGAAGAAGATCTACTCAATGTCTTGCGTTCGCATTGCGATGTACCTTTGGGACAAACATTAGATGCAATACTTGATTTTCAAAATCAACATCTGCAGTCTTCTCCCCGCAGTGATGACATGACCATTCTGGTGCTTGAATTGTGGACTACCAATTCTTAATCGGGCACTTGAAATTTTTTGCTACCTGCTGCCAAAAGATTGATTGACAATACCAGTTCAACAAAAACGCTTACGATTATGTGGAATAGATTCAAACGATTGATGAAGTCAATTTTTGGCGGATGGATTTCTTCAATGGAAGATCCAGTCGAAATCTTGGAACAAAATATTCGTGATATGCGGGATAAGGTACCTGCAATGAATGAAAATATTGCAATGATCAAAGCAAATGTCACTTTGCTTGAACGGGAAATCAGTAAAATTGATGAAGAAGAGAAAACCTTGATTGCCAATGTCAAAGCCGCTATCTCGGCCAGTCGTGATGACCTTGCAGCAGGCTATGCATCGACGCTTGAGTCTGTGCGAACTTCGAGAAGCCGGGCCCAGGGACAAATGAAAGCAGCACGTGGTGCTTATGAAAAAGCACTCGATGTAAAAAAGGCATTTATGAAAGAACTCGAAAAGAAAACCAAAGAAGCGATGCTGGCCATACAAGAAGCAAATCGGGCAAAATGGCAAAAAGAAGTCGCCGATGCTATGGAATCATTTGAGGTAGGCGGGATTGACCAGACACACGATGAAATGGTCAAGAAGATTGAACAGGATTCTGCAGTTTCTGAAGCAAGAATGGAAATGGCCCTTGGCAAAATGGATAACGATAAGTTAAAAATTGAAGAAGAAGCCGAAAAAATCAGAGCGGCAGAACTGGTTAAACAATTTAAAATTGAAATGGGTATGGAGAGTACCTCTGCCCCAGTGCAAACCCCCGCAACAGAAGTACAGAATCAACAGAAAATATCTGAAGGCCAGTAATCTTATACTACTGGTCGCCAAATAAGTCTATCTGCTCAGAATTTTGAGCAGTAGATTTATTCTTACCATTCCTGCCGACTGTGAAAGCAGGTTCTTTTTTCCAGATACCCTCGTCTTCCAGTTCATGTAACAGCATTTTTGCCCGCTCGACTATGCTTTCGGGCAGCCCGGCCATCTGTGCTACATGAATACCATATGAGCGATTGGCCACCCCTTCGCGAATTTTGCGCAGAAAGATTACCTTACCATCTTTTTCAAGCACCTCAACTGTCATCCCGATAATTCCGCGACCGGGTTCAATCAGTTCCGAGAGTTCAGAATAATGGGTGGCAAACAAGGTGCGGGGTTTTTTGCCGTCTGCAGTGTTCAGAAACTCAATCATCGCTCGTGCAATTGAAATACCATCAAAGGTAGAGGTTCCGCGCCCTACTTCATCTAGCAAAATAAGACTATGTTCGGTGAAATGCTGAAAGATTCTCGCACACTCTGACATTTCAACATAGAATGTGCTTTCTCCTTTATGTAAACGATCATAAGCACCAATACGGGTAAAAATTCGATCGGTCAGGGGTAAGACCGCTGATTCGGCAGGCACAAAACAACCCGCCTGTGCCATGATTTGCAGCAGACCTATCTGGCGAATATAGGTCGATTTCCCCGCCATATTGGGACCGGTCAGTAAAATGAGATGCCGATCTGTATTATTGAGTTCAACATCATTGGGTACGAAAATTTCATCTCTAAACAGGCTTTCAACAACCGGATGTCTTGCATTTTTAATATCCATTTGCCCGTTTTCAACAAGCAGGGGACGAATATACCGTTTCTGCTCGGCAACCAAAGCAAAGCAGACCAGAACATCCAGTTCTGCGATTTTTCTTGCCCAACTCATTAACAGAGAATACTCTGCGAGCACTTTACCACAAAGATCTTCAAAAATTGCACTTTGCAATCGAATAACATTCTCCCGGGCAGAGAGAATATTTTCTTCTAACTGTTTCAACTCTTCGCTTTCATAGCGCTCACCATTTACCAGGGTCTGCCGACGTTTATATTCCGGTGGTACCTTTTCAAGCTGGCCTTTTGAGACTTCAATAAAGTAGCCTACTACTCGATTGTAGCGAACCTTTAGAGTGGTGATTCCGGTTTTCTCTTTTTCTTTCTGTTCGAACTCTTGAATAACATTAGCAGCAGACTCTGTCATTTTAAGAAAATCATCGAGAGTACTTGAGTAACCCGGTTTTAGAAACCGCCGCTCATCGAGCACGGGTGGTAACTCTTCATTCAGCAAGGCCTCTTCGAGTTCAGAATGCAACGAAGCTAAAAAATCTTCAGATTTCCATTTTTGCTGTAAGTGATGCATGCCTTGATGATCATTGAATTTCTTTATCAAAATACCGATATTGGCCAGGCTGTCTCGAATGCTGCCCAAGTGCCTGACTTTTGGAGTATTCCCCAGATTCTGCAGAATGCGTTCGATATCACCCATTCCTGAAAGAATTTTTTTAATTTCTGAGCGAAATCCCGGTTCTTGCAGAAACGATTCAACGATGTTATAGCGCTGCTCAATTTGTTCAATATCAAGCAATGGCCTTTGCAGCCAATCTCGCAATAAACGCAACCCCGAGGTTGTCTCTGTCTGGTTGACCACACGCAACAGACTGCCTTTATTTGAGCCCGACTGATCTTGAAATAGTTCAAGAGTTCTGATTGCCGATTCATCGAGCTTCATAAAGGCAGATTTTAACTGCTCTCGGTGAATAGAGAATAAAAATTCTGCTTTAGGTGCGACTTCGCCGAGATATCTAAAAAAAACTGCAAGAGCCTTAATCTGTTCTGAGGTCAGCTCGAGGGGGCGGGCGTTTGCAAGCTTGAAATTATGTGCTACTAATTTTTCATTCTCGGCAGCGAGACGTACCGGATAATTTCGTTCGATGTGCAGTAGACCATTTGCCTGTATTTCTTCTTCGCGCAGAGTAACCAGCTCAACCACTTCCCGGGAGATTAAGGCAGCAACAGATTCACCGGTATCACTTTCTTCAAGCCATATCTCACCCGTTGAGACATCGCATATGGCAAACTGGATACCATCTTTTATGCGAACTGCCGATGCAATCAGGTTACGCTGTCCGGGCTGCAGCAGTTCTTCTTCAAAAATTGTACCGGGGGTAAGTATGCGCACAACATCTCTCGAAACAATTCGTCCTGAGACGGTTTTAGGATCTTCAGTCTGTTCACAGATAGCAATATTGCGGCCACTCTCTAAAATAGGGTGCACATAGTTGCGCATCGAATGATACGGAATTCCACACATAGGAATCTTATCTTGCCTGCGGGTCAGTGCGATATCCAGCACGCGGGCCGCATAGATAGCATCTTCCAGAAACATTTCATAGAAATCTCCCATTCTGAAGAACAGAACTTCTTTTTTGTATCTCGATTTAACCTCGAGAAACTGTCTCATCATAGGAGTCTCAGTATTAAATTTTTCTTCCATGTTTTAACGATTCTCGTCAAACAGATTGGCCTTTACCAACTGCATGAATCGATGCATTTTCCCATGATCTTTTATCCCGGGAGAAGATTCAACCCCCCCTGCTACATCAACCCCGAAAGGAGCTACTTCCTGCAGGGCAGATTCAATGTTGTCGGGAGAGAGCCCTCCGGCCAGCAGATAGGGTCTTTGTATATTCCTGACCCATTTCCAGTTAAAGGTTTTACCGGTACCTCCGGCTATAGGCTTGCCGTCTATTCCGATTCCTGCTGAGTTATCAAGTATCATTAGAGAATTCGCAGCCCAGCGGGATAAATCAGAGTCATCAATTTCAGTACGAACAGAATACGAAGGAATGATGCGGGTCGACGACACGAGGCTTTCTATTTCATCATAGTGTTCATGGTCGGCAGGTAACTGCAGAAAGACCATGAGTCCGCGCAAGAGAGAATATATGTTCATGATATAATCTTTATCGTCATGTCCGAAAACAAGTACTTTCGGTTTAATAATTTCGAGCTTCATAATTTCCTGCGCAACAGGTATCTCGCACACTCGTCGACTGTGCACATGAAACACCATCCCTATAAGATCGGCCCCAAGCTGCATTGCTGCCTGGGCATCACTTAGATTGGTGAGTCCGCAAATTTTTACAAACGCTCTAACGGGCACTCTTCCCGTTGCAGTCTGTGATTTAGCCCGTCAATGGTTTTAGCAGTTACAGAATCTGAAGAGGCAGATTTCATTTCCCTCATTTTTGAGCAGACGATCGCACTTGTACATAGTTCCAGCTTTTTAAGGAGGTAAAAAACCGTTGACGTAACCAATCGTACTCAATACTACAAATATATTATGGAAAAATTCAGAAATAAACTCATCAAAGCTTATGAAGAAACCCCGATTGCTGATCTGCCGGCCAGCCCGGTGCACGCTTTACAGGGTGTAAGTCAAAAAGATGAAGATTTACTGATTAAATCGTTTAACGTAAAGACAATCGCAGACCTGGCCCGGCTAAAGTATGCAGATTGGGCACTTGAAATTATAGAATGGGCACAGGAAAATCCTGAAGAGCTACCGGATATCTATACAGATAAACTGATCAAAACTTACGAGAAGAAAAAAGGAAAGCTGCTGCTCAAAGCACCGGCATACGCCCTGCAGGGATTAAGCAAGCCTGACGCTGAACGACTGAAAAAGGCATTCAATGTAAAAACCATAGCAGATCTTGCAAATCTGAAATATATCCAATGGGCTAGAGAAATTTGCCTCGAAGCTCAAAAGCCGGCACCGCTCACCAATGAACCCGAAAAACCTGGAAAGGGTTTACCCTGGTTCTGGATCATATTGATCTTACTGCTGATTATTCTGGGCTGGTATATTTACACCCGACGACATGAATTCATGCAACCGAGAGATCCCGGTGTACCTCAAGAAACACAACTGGAGTCAACAGGCAACAAACCCGAATTAAAAAACCCGATTATTGATAATGTAGAAGAATCTGAAGCCGAACCGGCCCCCGTAGAACAAACGACCTCTACTAAAAATGAAACGGGCAGCGCACCAGGCTCTGAAAATGAGTATGTTGTTAAAGGTGGCGACACATTGGCTTCAATTAGCGATAATCTTCTGGGTTCTTTTAAGCATTCAAGCCGGCTCTATGAGCTCAATAAAGATGTGATAAAAAATCCGAATATAATTTTTCCCGGGCAAAAACTGAAACTGCCTGCGAAAGAATAGACTTCTTTGTAGAAGCTTTTGATAAACGCTGGTGGTGAACTGCTCGCGGTTTTAAAAAAATCTTAAAACGAGCCCGACAAAGGTAGATTTGTGAATCTTGCAGCTATAGAATTTAGTCTTTTACTGCACAATGCGCTGTAGCGCTTTTTGAAAGCGCTGGTTTCCCGGGGCAAGGTTCACTGCAGTCTCAAGACAATGCAATGCCTCTTTGCGATCGAGGCTCTGCAAAGCCAGACCAGTTATATACCAGGCTCTCGCAGATCGCTTGCGCAGCGAAACTGCAGCACGGGCAAATCCTGTTGCCATGCGTTTATCACCGGTATTATAAGCTGAGACCGCTGCCATAAGATTGGCATCAAAATGATCGGGATGATGATGCAATATTTCTTTTAACAATTTGATGGCACTCTCAAATTTCTTCTGTCGATAGTAAGACTTGGCCAATAGAAGCTTTGCTGGTTCTTCATCGGGAAATTTTTGAACCAGATCAGATAACATCTCAACAGATTTTTCATACTGTTGAGCGTCGAATATTTTTTCAGCGGCAGTAAACTTTTCCCGAAAATCAGCATATTCTCTCAACCGTTCAACTACCATTATGGTAATATCATCTGTCGCCTCTGTCCCGGCTGTGAACTCCTTCAGGTTGTTGACAATCAATTCAGTCAGCTCTCTGCCCGACCTGTCTCTATATTCAACCAGCAGCTCGTGCAGACGGTCTTCTGAAAATTCAGTGCCTGCAACATCCCGCGCTTCTACAATACCATCGGTCAAGAGAATCAGTTTATCACCATATTCGAGAAGATCATTCTTTTCTTCATATACTGAAGCCTGGCCGGGTACAGCTCCTATGAACAGGCCACCAGTATCGAGAGATCGCAACGAACCGTCACGAGAGAGAACAATTGCTTTCTGGTGAGATGCATTTGCATAGACAAATTCACCATTTTTACTGAGCCGTACAAAAAATGCAGTCAGGTAATCTGCACCGGGCACATTGTTACAAATCTGTTCATTCACTCTATGAAACAGGTCTGTCAATTTTACTGACTCGCGGCCGTTTTCCTGAAACGAAATTTTGGCCATGGTAGTTACCAGGGCGGATGGAATGCCATGCCCTGAAACATCGGCCATCAGGATTCCCAGCGTGTCAGACGGCATTGGTATCAGATCATAAAAATCTCCTGAAACTCTGGCCATTGGTGCCCAGTATGCTGAAAATTCAAATCCGTGCCAGGTTCTCTTTAATCCCGGTAAGATTCCCTTTTGAATTTCAGAGGCCATTTCCAGTTCGACATTGATCTGTTTATGGGTGCGGGATAATTCATCATTAGCGATTTCAATTTCTCGACGAGCTTTGAAGGCCGAAAACCGTATTCGATCTATAAAGTAGCTGAAGACTACCGAAACCAGTACCGCAATTCCGAGATTCTGGAATGAATAATCTGCCTGATTTCCCAGTTCCGGCTTAAAATAAAGCAGACCAAGCATAAACACAATAATACTACCGAAATTAAATAAAAGTATTATGATAAATCTAGTCGGTATCAGCACAGAAATTAATAGTACAAGCATATATCCAGACATATATGCTGCATCATTAGCCAGTCTTGCAGTAATTATCGGGGTTACCAGAGCGACATAGCCATAGGTAAGATACAGTAATCCCAGACCACGGCCACAGGTTGCTTTGAATAACGATAATACAAAGACCACGAACCCGGTTACCGAAAGTCCCAGCCGCAAATATAAAAGTTCAGGCACATCAGGATGTAAACGTGGGTCAAGATCAAGGGCGAAGCCCAGCCACGCAACCATCGCCAGCAAACCAACCCATTTTTGCATGGGTTGCACAGCCTGGTTAAGCTCTGCAATGTATTCCGGTAAATGTGCTTTACGTTCGGCATTTTCTACTCGAATATTCTGCCAGATGCGTTGAAAAATATTCATACAGAATTTTTCACGAAAAACATTAGATACCTTTCAGATTTCATGACGCCCTGCAATTTTGCATGAGACACCGAATTTGTAAATAAAAAACCGCTCATTGCTGAACGGTTTCTATAAATGGTAGTCTTTGAAAGTGCGACTAGTTCAGCATGGCACGTAGAGCCATATGAGCTTTCGTCAAATACAGACCAAAAACCAGACCCACCATACTCATCAGCTTGATGAGAATATTGATAGAAGGGCCAGAAGTATCTTTAAACGGATCGCCCACTGTGTCACCGGTTACTGCAGCTTTATGGGCTTCAGAACCTTTACCACCGAGGTTACCTCGTTCAATATATTTTTTAGCATTGTCCCAGGCACCACCAGCATTGGCCATCATGATCGCCATTGCAAAACCGCTCACAAGTGCACCACCAAGCATTGCCAGCAATGCGGCGGGTCCCAGGAAAATACCGACCAGAATTGGGCTTATCAACGCTAGTAGTGTTGGTGCAACCATTTGTTTGAGAGCACCGTCCGTTGAAATCGCAACACAACGCTGGTAATCTGGTTTACCAGTACCTTCCATAATGCCTTTGATTTCTTTAAACTGGCGGCGAACTTCCTGAACCATAGACATTGCTGCCCGGCCAACTGCTTCCATGGTCAACGCACTAAAGAAAAATGGAACCATTGCCCCGATGAAAAGACCCGAAAGTATCAGAGGGTCAGTCAGCTCGAACTGCAGAATATTGGCTACAGCAGTTCCATCCGCCCCCATGAAATTTGTTTTGATATTGTCTGAATATGCTGCGAGCAGAGTCAACGCCGTCAGTGCTGCAGAGCCGATAGCAAAACCTTTTCCTGTTGCCGCTGTTGTATTGCCCAATGCATCGAGTGCATCTGTTCTTTCCCGAACATGGGGCTCGAGATTCGCCATCTCTGCCACACCACCAGCATTATCAGCAACCGGACCATACGCATCTGTAGACAATGTGATACCCAGAGTTGAAAGCATACCGACAGCTGCCATACCTATACCAAACAGACCCAAGGCAGCATTCCCTGCCCCGCCAGCTGCAAAATAAGCAACGATAGTTGCAATCACAATGGTGATTACCGGTATCATGGTTGAACGCATACCCAAAGCAAGGCCAGAAATAATTACGGTTGCAGGCCCGGTCTCAGAGCTGTTGGCAACCCCAATTGTCGGTTTATATGTATCTGAAGTATAATACTCTGTAAAATACCCAATTACGTTTCCTGCAATCAAACCTGCAATAACTGCCCAGAATATTCCCATCCCGAGACCCAGCAGATTGTTGAGAAGTAAAAAGGCCAGCAAAATTACGAATGCTGAGGCAAAGTAAATACCAATTCGAAGAGACCATAACAGGTTTTCCTGTGAAGCACCTTCTTTGGTACGCACCAGAAAGGTTCCTATTAAAGAAGCAAAAATACCAGCGCCAGCCAATGCAAGAGGGGCAATAGCCGCTGCCAGCAGTAACTCTGGTTGTGCCTTGAAAGCTGCTGCAGCCAGGGCAATGGTTGCAACAATTGAACCAACATATGATTCGAAAAGGTCGGCACCCATGCCTGCAACGTCGCCAACATTGTCGCCAACGTTATCTGCAATCGTCGCCGGGTTACGCGGATCATCTTCTGGAATTCCCGCTTCTACTTTACCAACAAGGTCAGCACCGACGTCTGCAGCTTTGGTATAAATACCGCCGCCAATACGGGCAAATAGAGCAACCGATGAGGCACCCATTCCGAAAGTAAACAGTACATTGCCGAGTTCATTCCAGAGCTGCGCTTCTGTCATGTTGCCGGCTGCTACCATACCCATACCGGTTGCAAACAGAATATTGTACCAGATTGCGACGAGCAGCAGACCAAGGCCAACCACTGTCATACCCATGATACTGCCCGATGAGAAGGCAACCCTGAGCCCGGTATTGAGTGAATCCCGTGCTGCCCATGCAGTACGTGCATTGGCCCGAGTTGCGATTTTCATGCCGATAAAACCGGCTAAAGCCGAAACAAATGCCCCGGTAATGAATGAAACTGGAGCATACCAGCCAAATTTCAGATTTTTATCTGTGCCGTACAGATAAGACAAGGCTGCGGCAACAACAATCACAAATACTGTGATCCATTTGTACTGACGGTTTAAAAAGGCGTCAGCCCCTTCCCGAATAGCAGAAGCAATACGAATAGTGTTTTCATTGCCTTCTGATTTTTTTAATAAGCCAACTGCCAGTATAGCCGCGAAAATAATCGCAACAATACCGCCTGCATAAGCAATATAAATATAGTTGCCTGCGGCAACGTGGGATGTATCTTGCGCGAATACCGAACTTCCCAATGCGGAAAGCAGTAAAACGCCCAATCCCGAACCAATAGATCGAATCATGGAGTCTCCTGTGTTTCTTGTTTTTAAGACGGACGAAATTTGCGGTTTTGCCTGACCGGTCAACCTTTTTCGAGAATCATTCGCACTGCGTCGATATTGAGAGGTTTTGTAAAAAAAGCACTCACGAACTCAAACGCTTTCGCACGGGCAATATCCTGGGAGTCCTGGGATGAACTGACTACATAGAGTTTCAATTTTTTAAGAATTGAATTATCTTCTGTTTCCCATTTTTCTTTGCATCGTTCTAAAAACTCCCAGCCATTAAAAACCGGCATATTGAGATCGAGAAAGAGTAAGTCAGGCATTGTTGAACTATCCTGAGAGCCGCAAACTTTATCAAGTGAATCCCAGGCCAATTTTCCATTTTTGAATGTAGAGATTTTAACCTCAAGCCCGATTTTCTGAATCTGGGCGGCAAAAATCTTAACAAAAATAAAATCGTCATCTATTATCCAGATTGTCAATTTATTGTCCTGAAGGGAAAAACAGCTTGAACGTTGCCCCCTGTCCTGGCGTAGAGTCAACCTCTATTCGGCCACCGACAGATTCCATGTGATTTCGGCATAAAAACAGTCCCAGCCCGCGGCTTTCAGGATGATCATGAAAGACCTGATACATGCCAAACATTCGCTCGCCCACGCGTTCAAGATCAATTCCCTGGCCATTGTCTGCCACATATAACCAGACTCCATCGGCTACATTCTCAGCAGAGATAGTGATTTTCAGTTTTCGGGATGGCTCGCGATACTTGATTGCATTTGAAATTAAATTGAGCAGAATACTCTCCATGTATGCAAATATAAAATAAATTGTAAAATTCTCTGGTACACGATTATCAATCTCAACACCGATAGAATTGATCATGATCTGCAGCGATTCCATTGTCGAGTTGATCGAGTCATATAAATTTATTTTCTGTACTGCGAGATTGGTTTCTCCCTGAATCTTGACAATCATATTCAAATGCTCAAGAGTTGTCATTAGATTTTCAACGGAACTGTTCAGCATCTCGTGATAACTTTGCAATTCACTTTCATTAGTTGGTTCCGAGAGTAAGTCAGAAATTCCTTTCAGGTTTGCTGCGTGAGAGCGAAGGTTATGGGAAACAATATATGTAAACTCAAGCAGACGCTTATTCTGCATTGCAACAAGATCAGTTGTCCTTTTCATTTCTTTGAGCTGGCGTTTCTGTTCGGTTGTTTCTGTTATAAAGCCATACCAGATTACACTGCCGTCTTTTTCTCTTTCTGGAACTGCAGTAACATTCATATGTCGATTCAGGTCATAGGCTAATCGATATTCTACCTGAAACGGGCTTAATGTTTTATACGAATTCATCATCTGTTCTGTAAAATAATGAAGATCTTCTTCATAGATTGTATCAAATGCAATTTTTGCATCATTCAGGACATCTTTTGCATGAATTTGAATCATCTGTGAAATAGATGGGCTTACATATAAAAATTCAGAGACATCTTCAGGTTTGAACTTATATGTGTAAAAAATACCCGGGGCAAGCAGAGATAATTTGTATAAGGTCTCCTGTGCACTGGTGACCTCTTCTTTTGCCAATTTAGTATAGGTAATATCCCTAATAATCATCATTACTTCATGATTGTTGATCTTTACACAACGAAGTTCAAAATAGTGCGGATTGCCGTTCTCATCTGGTAAGAAATACTCTGTATGAACATACACCCCGCTGGCAAGTGCCCGCTCAACCGAAGTTTCGGCCAGTTTTGCAATATGCTCGGGCATCACTTCACTGACTGTTTTGCCGAGAAAATTCTCTGGCGAAGTATATAGACCAGATTCAAAATTTGTCGAGAAATATTCTTTAAAGACCAGTTTTCGATCAAGTATGATGATGAGATCAGGCAGCGCACTCAATACTGCGCTTCCCTTATCCCGTTCGCGGGCCAGTTCAGTTATATCGGTACCAACACACAGAATTCCCAGCAACTCAGATTTTTCATCGAAGAGTGCCGAAAACTCCCAATCTGAAATTGTATATTTTTCAGGAGCTTCGTCTTCTTTTTTCTCCGGTTTGCGAATTCTAACAGAAACAGGCTGCCCGGGGTTTTCAATTGCTTCTAAAGAGGCTTTACCGCATTTTTCATGGTCTTCAGGGTGAACCGAGTTACTGAAATGGGTACCAATAAAATTTTCGGTAATCCAGCTATATCGCCTTGCAAAACATGCATTGACATAACTGTAGTTTCCTGCATGATCAATGACCACCACATAATAATTATTTGAATTTTTCAGATACAGCGGAATGCGATCTGATATAGCAGAAACCATTGTTAAGATAAGACGAAATAGATTATACATTTGCAATTCTTTTTTACAAGAATCATTAAAAAACCCCGTATTTTCAGAAATTGTTTATAATTATTTTTTATTGACATTGCAGAACGATCAGAAAAATCACAAAAAAAGAAGAATTCCGGGGTTTTATGAAAAAAATTATCAACTATTCAATTTTGTTAACGTTTATATCGCTGGTAGTGCAATGCAGTGGTAAATTCAAATCTTTGCAGTTGGGTGTCGACCTGCCGCAAGGTACAATGGAGAACGGTATTACCGTTAAGATCAGAGAAAGCAATCTAGAATTTTATAATACAAATGGCTTGGTGATCGCCTTGCCGGTAAAACATGCATTTCTCTCTGGCGCAAGAGCAAAAAGTGAAATCGGTTATTCAATGGCCACGTTTACAATGGGAGAATCGAAAGAGTACAACTGCTCAGTTCAATCCATTAGAAGTGCCGACCTGCTCAAAGACCGCTATATAATTTCTGGCACGCTTGAAGGTGATAACGACTGCCCACGCGGTAATTATACAATCGAACTGGTTACGCAGGCAGACCAATCGTTGGATCTAAATATTAAACTTCCCGAAGGATTTAACAGGCTGTATTTCAAGCACAATAGCGATCCCGTTGAGGCGATCTTTGGTCTGGGTGAGCAGTTTACCCACCTGAACCAGAAAGGCCACCGGGTACCCATGCTCACCGAAGAGCAGGGCATTGGGCGCGGGGCTCAGCCAATAACATTAGGTGCCAATATTACTGCAGGCGCAGGCGGTACAGAATACTCGACATATACACCGGTTCCTTTCTATGTCACCTCAGCTTATCGCAGTTTTGCACTTGAAAACACTGCCTATTCAGTTTTTGACTTCACATGCGACCGGCATATTGTAATCGAAATCTGGGATACTACTCTGACGGCAAAAGTTGACCGAAACGTTTCACCGGCGAATGCAATTTCAAAATACACAGCTATGAGCGGACGTTTCGAAAAATTGCCGAGTTGGGCATATGGTACAATTCTGGGAACCCAGGGCGGGCGCAACAAAGTAGAAGCTGAAATTAATGCGGCGTTAGCGGCCGGTAATCCTGTAACTGCAATCTGGATTCAAGACTGGGTTGGTCGACGAAAAACATCTTTTGGTTCTCAATTGTGGTGGCGCTGGCTACCCGATGAAGAAGCCTACCCTGATTTCAAAAACTGGACTTCTGAACTGAAAAAGAAAAATATTGTAACATTAGGTTATATCAACTCTTTTCTGGCAGATTCCGGTCCCATGTTTGAAGAAGCTGTTGCAAAAGGATATCTTGTTAAAAATGCCGAAGGCAAAGATTATGAAATCAAGACGGCGGGGTTTCCGGCATATCTGGTTGACCTGACAAACCCTGCTGCGTTTGCCTGGTTAAAAGAAGTAATCAAAAAAAATATGATTGGCAATGGCCTGGGCGGATGGATGGCCGATTTTGGCGAATGGCTTCCGTTCGATGCAAAACTCCATTCTGGCGAAGATGCTGCAATTTATCACAACCGGTATCCTGTTGACTGGGCCCGCCTGAACCGCGAGGCAATTCGGGAAGCCGGAAAAGAAGGTGAAATTGTATTCTTTACCCGCGCAGGCTTTACAGAGTCAGCGAAATACTCGACACTTTTCTGGGCAGGTGACCAGATGGTAGAATGGGATCAATATGACGGCCTTGCCTCTTCGATTACCGGCATCATAACCGGGGGGCTGTCAGGCATTGCATTAAACCATTCTGACATTGGCGGCTACACTACAATCAATAATCCTATTCGAAATTATCACCGCAGCAAAGAGCTGTTTCAACGCTGGAGCGAGGCGAATGTTTTCTCACCATTTTTCAGAACACATGAGGGTAACCGCCCAGAGAAAAATCACCAGCATTATTCAGACCCTGATACTGTTGACTTTTTTGCGCGCATGGGACGTCTGCACTATGCAATTAAAGATTATATTCAAGAGACCGTTGAGGTCGCTTCAGAATCGGGTCTGCCGGTTATGCGCGCTGTATGGATGCACTATCCCAACGATGAACAGACATATCATGCACGACACCAGTATATGTTAGGCGATACAATGCTGGTATTGCCCGTAATTCATGCAGGGGCAAAGCATGTACGCGGTTACGTACCTGCAGGGAACTGGGAACATCCACTCGGCATGAAATACAACGGCCCGGGATATTTTTCGATTGGGGCACCGATTTCCTGCCCTGCTGTACTGCTGAGAATGGACTCTGAACGTTACCCCTCATTGAGAGATACATTGCGCGAAAGCTATCTCAAAGAATGTAAACCAAAAGAATAATCAGTATTGTGCATTCAAAGTCTGCTGCCACTGCCATGCAGACTTTAGTGCCTCTTCTAATCCCAACTGGGCTTTCCAGCCCAGTTCTTTCTCTATAAGATCACAGTTAGCCCAGATTTTTTCAATATCACCTGACCGTCGCGGCCCAATCTCATAGTTTAATTTAATATTATTTACTCTTTCGAAGGTTCTTAATATTTCGAGTACACTGGATCCCTGCCCGGTTCCCGCATTGAATACCTGAATTTTGCCGCCTTTCTGCAGATACTCGAGTGCTGCAACATGCGCCCTTGCCAGATCAGTTACATGAATATAATCTCGAATGCAGCTGCCATCGGGAGTATTGTAATCGTCACCAAACACCGTCAGTTTTTCGCGAAGACCTGCAGCCGTCTGGGTGACAAAAGGCACCAGATTGTTCGGTACACCTATGGCCAGTTCACCTATTGCTGCACTTTCATGTGCCCCGATAGGATTAAAATACCGCAGTAAAACGGGAGCAAGCTTGGCCCCACCCTGCATAAGGTCAAAGACCAGATCTTCACAAATCTGTTTAGTGCGCCCGTAAGGGGATTGTGCAGGTTTACGCTCAGTAGTTTCTGTGACGGGTAGAATATCTGGCTGCCCATAGACAGTGCAGGAAGATGAGAAAACATAATGAGCAACTTCGTACTTCAGCATAAGTTTAAGCAAGTTTGAAGTCGCCAGAATATTGTTTTCATAATACTTAATGGGTTGCTGAACAGATTCGCCAACGGCTTTATAAGCTGCAAAGTGAATGGCTCCGCCAAGATCAGGATGATCTATAAAAACTTTTTCCAGATCTTGAGAAGCTGCATCGATTGCATAGTGATCTATTTTTTTACCAAGAATCGACTTTAGACCGCTGAGCATAATTTCCTGCGAGCATCGCAGATCATCAACAATGATGGGCGAATAACCGGCCTTTGCCAGTTCGACAACTGTATGAGAACCAATATAACCGGCCCCGCCGGTAACCAGTATTTTCATGTGGAAGCTCCTTTACTGTTATAAATGCTTTTTCCGCCTACCCAGGTTGAGTGAACGGTACCCCCGAAAGGTCGATACAGTACCCGCGAGAGTCGTTCTATTGCAGAATCATGTTCACTGACTTCTTCTTTAAATGGTAAAGCATGCAGATCATCTAAGACGACAAAGTCTGCCCATTTGCCTTCTGCAAAATTTCCCAGGGAATTTTCTTTGCGCAAGGCAATCGCTCCGCCTAATGTTGATAAATACAGAGCTTCAGCTATACTCATTGCATTTTCCACGGGCCTGCCTAATGCGGTCAAAATCATATTATGAGTTTTACTGGTTTCAATTGCTTCACGAGCCTCATGTAGCATTGACAGATCATAACCGGCAGCAACGTCGGTTCCTAATGCAATTTTGACCCCTCTATTCACCATTTCCCGATAAGGGAGTGCCCCACTGCCCAAAAAGCGATTCGAGGTGGGACAGTGCACGACACTTGCCCCGGCATCTTTAATGCGATGCTGTTCACCTAATGTTAAATGAATTCCATGACCAAGAAGTGAAAACTCACCAATACAGCCATATCGTTCATAAACCTCAAGGTAGTCTTTGTTGCCAGGATACAATTTCAGGGTCTCTGAAATTTCATCGAGATTTTCACTGATATGGGTCTGTAAGGGGAGGTCATAATTGCGGGCCAGATCACCTGCTAAAACCAACAGCTCTGCAGTGCAGGAAATTGCAAAACGGGGAGTAGAAACAAAATGAAGTCTGTCATTTTTTTGATGCCAGGTCTTGATCAATGCTTCTACCTGAGGCAGTGCAGATTTTGCGCTAACACAAAGTTCGGGCGGGGCATTTCTATCCATCAACACCTGCCCCAGAAATGCCCGAATTCCGGTTTTTTCGGCGGCCCCGAAAGCAGCATGAGTCGCTTCTACATGTGCCGTGATATAGGCAACCACTGTTGTAGTACCGAGATTCAGACAGCGTTGAAAAAAAGACAAAGCCCGACGATAGGCGAGTTCAGTATCCCGATATTTCATTTCTTCGGGAAAAGTATATTTATTGAGCCAGGGTAAAAGGGGAAGATTGCCAATTCCCGCAAATCCAAATTGTGAGAGATGGGTGTGCGTATCGATAAGCCCGGGAATAATGAGCAGGTTTTCAAAATCAATGAACTCATAATTACCTCCCTTACCAGGCAGGTGTTGTGATGAGATCGACTCGATACGGCCATCATCATCAATGCGCATAAACCCGGATTGCAGTATCTGTATCTGGTCGTGGGAGAGAGGGTTCAGGAATGTGCCGCGAATAATTTTTCCCATCGTTATTCTACCACCGGTATGGGGCCTGTCAGGTTACCCTCTCTGAATTGAAGTACATAAGGCTCGGTCGTGGTTTGGAACTCGCTGACTGGTAACACTGTGTGCAGTTTACCGGCAACCATAAGCCCAATTCTGTCTGCCAGTTTGTAAGCAAACTTGAGATCATGGCAAACTACAATCGCAGCACAATGCAGATTGTCGCGAATCTCGAGAATCAGATCGGCAATTGCATCTGTCAAGACCGGGTCAAGGCCGGCTGTCGGGTCATCCATCAGTAAGATCTGCGGATCAAGAGCAATAGCACGGGCAATCCCGGCACGTTTTTGCATACCACCCGATAATTCTGAAGGCAGTTTATGTTCTGCATCTTTGAGTCCAGAACGATTGAGACAAGATGTAGCATGAGCGAGCAGTTCTTCATTGCTCATTTTTCTGAGCCGACGCACTGCAAATACAAC
>JAGRNJ010000028.1:0-2249 GCA_020440825.1 Leptospiraceae bacterium
TTCCGCGCTAAACGCGCGGGAAAACATCCGTGTTTTCAGGAATATCTTCAAAACTTTCAGTTTTTCAGAGATTCCTTAGGTTTTTTCCAATATGTTTAAAGGTTTTTTGGCTTGACCGTTGCGTATCTGACCTGATTGTTATGCAATGTCTGCGTCTACATCTGTAAAACGTGAGCCCGATCAGGTATTTAACATGTTTGGCGTCAAAGATGCAGAGAAATCGTTTCGACTCGAATTTATTGATAAAAATCGAGGCAGGCCTCTTTTTCTCATCCGGTTTGAGCAGCTCAAAAATATCAAACTGAATGAGTTTCTTGAGATGGTCCCCGAATATATTGTAAAAGTATCCGCTGAAAATGCAAAGTTCAAATATTATATTCTGGGGGATGCCCGCATTCTACTGTTCGGGATTGCCAGTGACGATGAACTGGGTTCTCCGTTGCCAAATATTGATGCAGCTATCGGAAGATTGCATGATGAGGCTTTGAAAAAAAATCAATTTGATTTTGATTTCGGGGTGGGTCGCACCCAGTGTAATTATATCTCAGATATTGATGAAATTTTTGCCGAGCTCGATCGCTCGGCAATGAAAAACCTCAAAGACAATCTGGTACGCTGGAGCTGGACCTATCTCAACCGGGCAAATGATTACTTTGCAACAGAAGAAGCCAACGCAGTAATTCAGCCGATTATTCATTACGATATACGCAAACAGACCTACTCTATGAAAGGCGGCGAGGTATTTGTCGGCGGGCAACTGTATCAAAGCTATTTTGAATTGATGTCCGATATTCCAGATGATCAAGATTTGAACAGAATTGAATTATTGATTCTTGAAAAACTTGTAATGGCCTGTCGTGAGGCTCCGGGACTGCTCAAATTCAATATTTCACCTCAAACCCTGCTTGATACATTTGATAGTGCAGAAAAGGCATATCGCTTCAAAGAGCTTTTGACCAGGCAGAAGCTTGCTCCCGACAATATTCGTCTTGAATTAATTGAAAAGCCATATGAAGAAAAAGAGACAAAGCTGAAAGATGTGTGCAGATACTTTTGGCAGTTTGGCATTTCATTTGCCGCCGATGATTTTGGGGTAAAGAGTCAAAGTCACCAGGTTGTACTCGATCTGGGCGAAATGATTAAAGAATTTAAGTTAGACCCGATCAGTTTTAAGTTCAAAGCAGAAGAAGATCACACAAAATTTCTCGATAATCTGGCATTTATTGACTACTGTATACGCCTCGCAGATAATCGGGAAGCGATCATTACTGCAGAAGCTGTCGATGACTTCGATACATTAAGATTCCTGATTGCTCATCAGGTATACCATTTTCAGGCCAATATGTTCTGTGGCAAAATGGCAATTCATGAATATAAAAGTCTCTATAAAGAAATGCAAGATCTTCCAGAGTCAGCCGTAAATGATATTCTGGGCAATCAGGAAACCTTTATTCAGCAAAAAGAAATTGGCAACATCTATAAATTAGCCCGCCAATTAAAACTGTACTGATTGTCCTGACTATCTAAAGTGTCACAGTAGGCTTTGAGAATCTATTCTTGAATTCTAACCTGCAAGTGAGTCATTATGGAAATCAGTGATCTTCCTCAACATGAAAGAAAAAAAGCTGCTCTGGTACTATCCGACGGAAAAGTTTTTCCAGGGTTTTTATTAGGCACTTTGGGTGAAAATGGGAGAGTTGGTGAAGTGGTCTTCAATACCAGCATGAGCGGGTATCAGGAAATCATCACTGATCCCAGTTATCGCGGTCAATTCGTTGCTTTTACGTATACTTCTATCGGAAATTATGGCATGAATGATGAAGACGATCAGTCAGATCGTCCCTGGCTTGAGGGTATTATTGTCAAAGATTACTGCCGTTTTCCCTCAAATTATCGATCGCGACGCAGTCTCGAACGATATTTGCTAGATCACGGCCTGGCAGGTTTAACGGGGGTCGATACCCGTGAGTTAGTACGATATATTCGTGAAGCCGGGGCTTTAATGGGGGGCATTTTTCTGATGCCAGAATCAGGTGTTGTAGAAACTACTTGGCTCAAAAACGCATTAAGCACTATTTCGGCGTCCCCGGCCATGGAAGGTCAAAATCTGACAGATGTATTTGATGCGTCTTCTGCCAATGAATATGTAAATTTATGGGTTCGATCGAATAAGCCGGATGTAAACTCCATGATCAAAATAGCAGCGCTCGATTTTGGGATCAAATTCTCAATTTTAGAGTGCCTGTTAA
>JAGRNJ010000028.1:2349-39648 GCA_020440825.1 Leptospiraceae bacterium
TTCTTCTTCTCAAATGGGCCAGGCGACCCGGCAGCTGTAAAAAACGGTATTGAAAATATAAAAAAGTTAACCGAACTCGGGAAGCCGGTATTCGGGATTTGCCTAGGACATCAGATGCTGGCAAATGCACTTGGTGGCAAGACATTCAAAATGAAATTTGGTCACCATGGTGGTAACCAGCCAGTAAAGGCGGCATATCGAAAGCAGGTTATTATCACCGCTCAAAATCATGGTTTTGCAATAGATGAACAAGCTTTGACTGCAAAACACCCTGATGTAAAAGGTTCATATGAAATGAATCCGAATGACAACAGTTATGAAGGTTTTAAGCTCATAAATTCTAAACAAAAAGTATTGAGTGTGCAATACCACCCCGAAGCCAGCCCCGGCCCGCATGATGCACGAGTGGTATTCAAAGAATTCAAAGAAATGCTGCGCGCTGGTTAACTATTTGCTTTCTGTACTTTCGAGCAACCAGCTGAGATAAGCATTCGACATTCTGTCAATATTTATTGAAGAGATTTCAGGAACATCATAGGAAGATTCTTTCTCAATAAACTGAAATACCTGTGATTCTTTTTTTTCACTGGTTTTGATAAACAGTTTATACTCAGAATCTGAAACTGTATCCTGATTCCACCGGTAAAAAGATTTCACGGGCCCGATAATGTTTACACAGGCTGCAAGTTTCTCTTTGACGAGAGCCCCGGCAATGTTTTCGGCCTCATCTTCTCTTGAGACCGTTGTGATGATTAACCGAGGCTGCATGCTATTATTTATTTTCTGGTTTTTTTATGACTCGCTCTTCGATAGGAAATGAAAAATATTTTTCCGGATCGTTGTTATAACGAAAAAATCCTATATAATTATTGTATCTGAAGAAATACAGGTATGGATCCCGGTCAGACTTTTCATAGTCAGTGAGCTTTGCATCTTTTGCTTCTGCCGGGCTGAAATAACGTGTTAACCCCCGGGTCAATGCTGCATTCAAGGTTCTTTCTAATTGAATTTTACGATTCTCAGGTGTATCATCGGCTGTTCTGATTTCTTCAACAACTTTATTGTACTCTTCTTCAATCGGTCCCGCAGTGAGTCCTGCAGTGAATGCTATTAGTGTTGAAAATGCACTAATGATTAGTCTTTGTTTCATACTTACGCTCTCCTATTTTATGTTCGTTCCCGTCAAGAAGTCTTTTAAGATTGCTGCGATGTTTAATCCACACAAATAAAACTACCAGCACTAAAAACCAGAACAGTACTGTTTCGGTTGAATACTCAAAGAACAAAAAGAAAAAAAAGGGCAAAGATGCGCTGGCAAACAATGAACCCAGAGATACAAATTTTGAGATGCTTACGGTGAGCAGAAAAATTACCAGAGCGGGAGCAACTATTTCGGGAGCGAGGGCAAGCATCATGCCCAGACCTGTTGCAACCCCTTTTCCCCCTTGAAATCTGAGCCAGACAGGATAGATGTGACCTAGCATCGCTGCAACACCCGCTAGCATAGCAAGTTCCCGTGCGTTAAGCGGCAGATCAAAAGAATAATATTTCTTAATATGAAAAACGGCAAACACTGGCAGAAAACCCTTGAGCGCATCAATTACCAGAACAAGAACACCCCATTTTGCACCCAGAATACGCATAGTGTTGGTTGCGCCTACATTGCCAGAACCTTCTTTTCGTATATCAATTTTGTGAAATCGTGCAACTATATATGCTGTCGGAAAGGAGCCAAATAAGTAACCTAAACCAGATACAGCCGGAAGAACCCAGTGCATTCCTCTTTTAAGTTTAAATATCTCGACTTGTCAATTTGTTTTTAGATGTTAACTTAGATAATGAAAAACTCAATTGATACAAAGGAAATGCAGCGCCGGCTTGATGAAATGAAAAAAAGGGAAGATGCTTTGCATAAACCTGTCAAAACTGATAAGGAGCCGCAAGTGTATATGAGATATACCCATCTGGGGCTTGAATTCATCGTTGTTTTTCTGGGCTTTTTATTTCTGGGAAAATGGCTGGATGAAATTGCCGGTACATCTCCCTGGCTGTTACTGGTTTGTATTAGTGCAGGGTTTGCACTGGGAATGTATAGAATTATCAAAGTGGCCAATGAGCTTTCAAAGTGAGTCAATTCAGGTAATTTGCCCGGCCAAGCTGAATCTTGGCTTAAAAATTCTGTCGAAAATGCCAGAGGGGCATCATTACCTTACAAGCATTTTTTTGCCAATCAATCTATCCGATGAAATGCATGTAGAATTTGATGAATATGTTGAACCGGGAACCAATCAAGACCAGCAGTCTTTTCTAATGCCTGAACTCAGTTTTTCCAGTTCTCTGCCTGAATACTTTCAAGAGCAAATTCGACAGGGGTTTGAAAACCCGCAGCTCAATACAATTACCAAGGCACTCATGATTTATACAGAAGAATACCGGCGGATGACCAATTTTCTTCCTCAATTACCCTCAAAAATACATATCATAAAAAAAATTCCTTCGCCGGGGGGGCTTGGGGGTGGTAGTTCGAATGCAGGGAGCTTAATTGCTCTGCTGCTGTCGCAACTGGAAAATGACATTCAGAAAAAGATGATACAGGTTATGCGGGCTAGATTGCTTGTAGCCGGGGCCGATATTCCTTTTTTTCTGAATCCGCAGCCGGCTCTTGTGGTCGATAAAGGCCATGTGCTGCAGTATTTCAAATTGCCTGTCATCCATGGAATTATTGGAATCCCTCCGTTTGGTTTTTCAACTTCTACCATGTTTAAATCCCTGAAAAAGGATTTACAGCCTGAAAAAAAAATGAACGATGCCCAGTCTCATGCATTTGCAGAGGCCGCCGGTTTCTTAAAAAAGCTGGGCGCGCAACAGATAAATAACTCACTTACTACGGGTAGTGATTATCAGTCTGAGAGGCAATTGTGGTACAGGGCCTGGGAAAATGATTCTCAGGGTACTTTGCCGATCAATGAATTCGTTGATGCGGCAAAGAAAGTACATCCGGCTGAAGCAGATCGACTGCTTGGTTATATGTCTGTACTAGAAAGAGAGGCCGGGGGATTAGTCGGTATGACTGGTTCCGGGGCCTCGTTTTTTGCTCTCACAGGAACTCAACTTTCAGGGGTGGTTGAGCGATTGCGGGCAAAAATAACGGATGTATTATGGTTTCCGTTTACAAGTTATAATGGGCCGTAGCCAAGTGGTAAGGCAACGGGTTTTGATCCCGTCATGCGGAGGTTCGAACCCTCCCGGCCCAGCATTCCCCTGAAAATATAAACAATACGAACCTGCTCATGAGCCGCAAACCCCTTCACAAAGCCGGAATTCACGCTGTTATACTTGCTGCCGGCAAGGGTAAGCGAATGAAATCAGACATTCCCAAGGTCTTGCATGAGATTGGTGAGACACCTCTGGTAATTCATGTTCTCACTGCGGCTATTGAGTCTGGGGTTAGCCGAATCACTGTTGTTGTGGGCCATGGAAAAGAGGCTGTGATTGAAACAGTTCAAAAATGGGCCAAAGGAATAGAAGATGAGGTTGAAATCGACTTTGCTGAGCAAGATCAGCAAAAAGGTACGGGACATGCTGTACTTTGTGCAGAGCCTAGCATCGATTCAGCCGTAAAATTTGTAATGGTTTTACTGGGAGATGTACCACTTTTACAAAGTGAAACCCTTGTGGCAGCCTATCATAAACTGTTGGATGCAGATGCTCACTCTGTTGTGATTACAACAGAGTTAGAAGATGCAACCGGCTATGGCAGAATTGTAAAAGAAAATGAAGATTTTGTAGCTGCGATTGTAGAAGAAAAAGATGCCAATGATACCCAGCGAGCGATTCGCGAGATAAATACAGGAATATTTCTTTTTACCGCTAAAGATCTTTTTGAAATTATTCGAGAAATTGGTTCTGAAAATGCCCAGGGTGAGTATTATCTCACAGATATGGTAAAGCTCCTGAACGAAAAAAATCTGAAAGTTACTGCCCTTTCAATTCTTGAACCAATGCAGTTTATGGGAGTTAATTCGCCTGAAGATCTTGCACATCTTGCAAAACTGCATGTACCTGTGAAGAGGGTTGCAAAATGAAAGAAGCAAATCTGAAAATTCTTTCTGGCAACTCAAATAAGCCTCTCGCAGAAGCAATAGCAAAAGCAGCTGGTACTGAACTCTCACCTGTTGATATTCGAAGATTCTCAGACGGAGAGATTTCGGTCAAAATACTGGATAATGTTCGTGGCTCAGATGTTTTTCTTATTCAATCTACTTCAAATCCTGCAAATGATCATCTCGTTGAGCTTTTGTTGATGGTCGACGCTTTGAATAGAGCATCTGCTCGACGAATAACCGTGGTTATTCCTTACTATGGTTATGGCAGACAAGACAGAAAGGTCGAACCCCGCGTACCGATCTCGGCTAAGGTTGTTGCCCGGGTTTTAGAATCGGTTGGAATTCGCAGGGTATTATGCATGGATCTGCATGCAGATCAGATTCAGGGTTTCTTTGATGTCCCGGTTGATCACTTATTCTCAGCACCAGTTCTATATGAATACCTGAATAAGCAAAATTACCCGAATCTTACAATCGTATCACCCGACTCTGGCGGTGCTGAGCGGGCGCGGTTTTTTGCTAAGCGCCTGGATGCGAGTCTTGCGATTATTGATAAAAGACGGGAACGCGCAAATGAAGCTGACGTTATGAATATTATCGGAAATGTTGAAGGCAAAACCTGCATAGTTATTGATGATATGATCGACACTGCGGGTACAATCGTCAAAGGTTCTATTGCACTAAAAGAAAATGGAGCAGCGAAAGTTATTGCTGCTGCTACCCACGGAGTACTTTCGGGTCCGGCTGTTGAACGACTTCGTGAAGCCCCGATTGAAACTTTGATCATAACAGATACAATAAACATACCCGAATCTACAAAAATGGCAAATATGAAGATCTTGAGTGTTGCTTCCTTATTTGCCGATGCAATTATTAGAATTCATGAAGAGCGATCAGTCAGCTCATTGTTTATGTAAAAGGAATAATAAAACAGGAGAAAAATCGTGGAAAGATTAAAATTAAAAGTAGAAAACAGACCGCAGGAACTGAAAGGACATCAATTGCGAAAGAAAGGGACAATTCCCGCGGTAATATACAATCATGGGAAAACAGATCATGTTCAAGTAAACGCGAAAGAAGTTTCAAAATTATTTGCACATGGAGTTTCAGAGTCTGTACTCATCGATTTGCTGCATGACGGTAAAGAAGATACAGTGTTTGTAAAAGATTACCAGATTCATCCCGTTACAGATGAAGTTTTGCATCTCGATTTTTACCGAATTACGTTCGGTGAGAAGATCAAAACGCATATTGGTCTGCATATCGAAGGTAAGCCAGTTGGTGTTAAAGAGGGAGGTATTCTCGAAGTATTCCTACAGGAAGTAGAGATTGAAACATTCCCAAAATATCTAACAGCAGCCCTGAATGTTGATGTAACAAACCTTAAAATTGGTGACGCGCTTCATATTTCTGACCTGCAATTACCGCCAGAAACCAAGATTATGCTCGATCCCGGTACTGTAATCTGCCATATTGCAAGACCTGCTAAATTAACAGCAGCAGAAACTGAAGAAGCAGCTGCAGAAGAGGAAGAAAAATAAGCAATTCAATGAAACTCATTATCGGCCTCGGCAACCCCGGGGATCGGTATATGAATAACCGTCGGAACATTGGATTCAAAGTAGTCGATGTTCTGGCGAACAACACCAATATTCAAATCCGTACAAAGAAGAAAAAATCTCTGCTTGGTACGGGAGATTTTGAAGGACATGAAATTGTATTGCTGAAACCACAGACATTCATGGATCTTTCGGGTGAGGCAGTACTTTATATTGCTTCATTTTTGCGGGTTCCGGTTCCACGCATAATCGTGATTCATGATGACTACACTCTCGATTATGGAGAAGTACAGGTAGCTCGCGGGCCGGCAGAAATTGATCATATTGGTGTAAAGTCGATTGCTAAAGAATTAAAATCAGATAAGTTTATCAGAATAAGAGTGGGCGTTGGCCCGGTCGCAGAAAATGTCAAAGAACCGAGTGAAGAAGATGTAAAAAAGCATATGCTTGCAGATTTCAGGCTTGAAGAAAATTTTCGCATTATTCAGGTTATCAATGATGCTGAAGCAGCCCTCCGCTCAATTTTGACACAGGATATTGAGGATGTCCTTTCCCGATATCGCTTGGGAACACGTATTAAATAACTTCTACCAGGAATACTGCAACCAGTTATTTCCTGAGCTACCGATTCAAAACGATATCTGTGTATCTTTTTCAGGAGGTGCAGATTCAGTATTGACGCTGGCCTATGCGATCAGTTTTCATCGATTCACAAAAAGCGAACGAAGACTGGTTCTTTTTTATCTTGATCACTATCAAAACTCTTCTGATGCAGAACCAAACGAAAGACTTGAACTCTTAAAGTACTATATCAACCTTCTTAAAAGCGAACCGAAATTGAATCTGGAGCTCAGGATATATAGTCGAGACATTGAGCGAGCAGCAAAAAGACTAAAGCAGACTTTCGAATACACAGGTGCAAAATACCGAAATTATTTTCTCAGAGCAATTGCCAGAGAGTTTCCCGCGATCACAATCTGGAAGGGACATAATCTTACAGATTGGTTTGAAACGGTCATTATGCGGCTTAACCGCGGTTCTTCGAAAATAACACCAATACTTCCGATTGAAGAAATTTATCCGAAGCAAGTGGTAGTAACGCCGTTAGCTTTCATGGGACGCAACTCGGTGCGGGAAATATGCAGAGAGCACTCTTTACCCTGGTGGGATGACCCTGAAAATTTATCAGAGAATATTACACGAAACAAAATTCGCATGGCGGCACTGGATTATAATGAAACAGGCCTAAGAAAATCTGCCCTGCTCATAACAAACTCTGAAAATTTTTGTGCAGACTGGCTCATCGTCAAGCACGCTCGAGAATACCGATTAAGATTAACTGAAAAAGATATACCTGAATATAAAGTTATATTGCCTGCGCTACGAGCAGTAGGTATGGGAACTCTGAGTGCCCATCACCGCAATTTGCTCTACTCTCAAAAACGATTGAAAGTTGGGCCGTTTGTTATTGAAATGGAGAACTGGAACCAACAATGGTTTTTAGTTGTGCGAAGGGGAGATCTGCTCGCAGCTTACAGAACTGACTCTTATAATTTTTCAGCTCAGGAAACAATTGCCTTGCAGTTCGGTCATAAAAAAGTAAAAAAAATAATCTCTGAGATGAAGCTCTCCGCCAGACAAAAAAGATTTATTCGCATTCAACGAAACATTGAAGGCGAGATTATGATTATAGACCCGCAGATTGCCGGGTTAAAAAGCATTGTTTCAATAAATTCCATTGATCAAAGATCGTCTTAAGCCCGAAAAGAAAGAAAGAGTCAAGAGGTGCAGAAATTCAGGTTCACTGCCTGGCTGTACGCTGAATCCGCTTTTTTGATAAACAAGTTGAAGCTTTGCAAAATGGTGGTCATCAATTTGAATTGCATAGAGATCACTTGCCGAACCAATTGTCACAACATGTTCTGCTTTGATGTATCCCGGTAATACAGAAATATTATCTGATGTAAGCCTTGAAAAAACTTTCTGGCATTTCTTGTACTTCTCAACCAGATCTGTTGCTGAAATTAATTTTGCAAACGAGACTAATCTGCATTCGCGATCGCCAATTATAATCGAAGGGGAAAAAAAATCATACTTATCAATTTTTTTTTCGGTAACTGTCAATGCCTCGGCCATTCGGGAACCTGACGGAGCCATAATTCGAATAAAGAATTTTGCATTGTGGCTCACTTGTATCTCCTGTTCATCATTGTTTGCATTGTTCCCCGAATCTGTTCTTTGAGAAAAGGGTTTTGAATGTTTTCCATGATTTCGAGCAAAGGATTAACACTGGAATTTGAGTTGATGCGTTCTAACCCAAACAGGGCAGCCGAACGTACATAGTAGTTTTCTGTTGAATCTTTTAAAATATTCAACAAAGGCTGCACACTGCTCTCATTTTTTAAGTTGCCAAGTGAAAGAGCAGTCTCTGCACGAATTCGAATATCTGAGTGCAGCAGGTTCTGAATCAAGGCCGTATGCCCCCTCTGGTCTTTGACGAGTCCTGCAGCGTAAATTGCCCACAGTTTAAGAGAAAAATCAGATTCGTTTGCCATAATTGTATTTAGACCTTTCATGCCTCCAGATGTACCAAAGTGGATGATTGCATCAATCTCCATTTTTTTTAAATCATTTTCAGTTTCTTCAGCCAGTTGTTCAGAAACATAGAAAGCTGCACTGGCATCGGTATATTGTTGAATAGCCTGTACTGCGGCTCGCCGCACCCTAGGAACATGATCAGAGATGGCCTTGGTCAGCTGCTGGTATGCGTTCCTTGGTCTATATTGAATAATAATTTCAATTGCTTTTGTGCGAACCTCACTATCGGGATCATCGGTAATCATTTGTATGTATGTAGGGTGAGCTTCTGTTCTTCCCAGTGACTCAAGCGATTTCATGGCATATAACCGAACAGATTTATTCGCGTCTCCCAGAGCTTGTATGAAAACAGGTATCGATCGTTCATCTTTTAACGCATCGAGTGCATCAATTGCATAAACCCGCTCAAGTGGGTTTGAAGAATCCATTAGACCGACAACCAGGGCAAAAGCTCTGTCGTCTTGAAATTTGCTGAAAGTCTCCTGGGTATCTTTGCGTACATCTAATTGGGGATAAGCTACAAATGAAGCAATATCGTAAAACATATCACGCAGGCGGGCATTCCCGACTGTCTGAACACAGATTCTTATTGAGTTTACATCTTCCCTGTTATGCAGGTGCTTATCTTTGAGAAATTTTAATTCTTTTCTACACAGAAAAGTGAACTGTTCCCGCCAGGCATTGTCTTCATAATAAGCCCTTTTCACCAGAAATAGAATAAATTTGCGACGGGTCTGAAAATTTTTAGGCCATGCAGAAAAAGCGAATAAAGATTTATATTGTTTATCATTGGGAGAGAATTCTGTTGTAAAGAAATTGGCTACTGCAGAATCATTTTCTTCTCTGATTGCTGTGTCAATGTCAGGCTGTTGTGCATTGTTTAAATCTGCGAAAACCAGATTGACAAGTAAAATGGAAGTAAAGACGATTTTTACTTTTTGAGCAGCCATAGCCTATTTGAAAAGAGCGGGCTTTAGCCCGTAAACCATAATTCACATTGACTTGACAATCGTGCATTTGACTTTTCATTGGATTGTGTCAGAAAATCTGATCCCATTTTCAGAGTTGCAAAAACATATTCATGAGCTTGCTGAAGAACTGGCCATTGACAGGTCAGAAATTTCAGTAGGTTATGAACGAGATTCGTTTTCGTTCAGATTGATGCTGTCGAATGTCGACGATCTTGCAATTATCGATACTCTCTCACTGGCTAAACGTCATATTGAAAACTGGCGAATTCATACCTTTGAGCGCGGGTTTCTTTCTATCCAATGTTTGAATAAAAATTTGCTTTCATCAGAGGGACTTTTCGATAATCTCAAGATAAGATTATCAGGCCTATACGGTGAGAAAAGTCTCGAAGTTGTAAAAAAGGGTGACCTGAATGCCACTGAACTTTCTTTGCTGGTTGCGCTGATTCGCAGACTGCGCACAACCAAAAAAAATAAAGACATTTTGGGGATGCTCAGCGATGCGGGATGCCAGGTATTAAAGCCGGCAGAGAATACTGCTCGATTCAGTGATCTAGGCGGTTATGAAAGTGTAAAAGATCAAATAAAAGAAACGATTTTGCTTCCTTTACAGAATCCATCGTTTTTTGATCAGGTTTCGATTGCAGCCAGGGGAACAGCTGAAAATGCGCGACCTAAAGCAATTCTATTCGAGGGTCCGCCGGGAACAGGAAAAACCAGTATGGCCAAGACCATAGCCCGTGAAGCAGGGCTGCCACTCGTTTATGTTCCACTGGAGAACCTGTTGTCAGCTTATTATGGTGAATCGAGCAAACGACTAGCGGCAATTTTTGATTTAGCTTTCGACTATAATGGGGATGGGCTTATTTTGTTTCTCGATGAAATTGATGCATTGGCCCCCTCCCGTAATGAGAAATTATTTGAAGCTACCCGGCGAATGTTATCGGTACTGTTGCAAAAAATAGAAGGAATCGGTACAAGAGAAGGAATACTGACGATCGGTGCAACCAACCGCAGTGATGATATTGATACTGCTCTTCTCTCAAGGTTTGATTCAATTATCCATTTTGGCCTTCCCCAAAAAGAAGATATTGTAGAAATGCTGAAAATGCTTGCCCGTCATTTGAGTGAGAATGATTACATTTCACTTTCTGCCCGCCTTGAAGGCAAAGCTCCCCGGACAATTCGGGATATCTGTGAACGAGCTGAGAGAAAGACTGCCAGAATTTTATTACAGACTAAAAAGCCTGCGGCAGCACCTACACTTGATGTATATCTCAGTTCAATATGATTACCGGGAATACTCTCGAATATCATCATACTCGGTTTCACTGGTCAAAGATTCAAACGGAATTTCAACCGGGGTTTCATAATCTACAAGTCCTGGACCAACAGGTGAAACAATGTCAAAATAAACAGAATCCTGTACTGTATTTTTATATGCAACCCGCAGTAAATATTGTCCGGGTTCCAGATTTTCGTAATAATCTACAATTGCACCGACCCCAGGTCGTATCGTAGAGTTGCGAAGATCTATTTCATTAAATCCCAGACTCTTGCGAGATAAGCTGATTGCATATGGCAAGGTTGTATCAGGGGCAGATGGCTTCCAGGTAAACCACAATGTTTTGTCTGAGGGAAAAGAAGTCCCACTGCGATATTTCTTGAACCATTTTGGGCGATAATGGTTTTTACCAAGGCTGTCGAGTTCTGACATCTCTGCCGGGAAAAAAGCAAACATTCCCGGTTCTTCTTCGGCGCAGAATAACATCGAGAATAGTAAAATCATGAAAACGCTTGTCTTAATCTTCACCATCCAAATATCGGACTCTTTTTCGTTTTTTTTCAGTATTTAAGTGAGCAATAATCAATCTTGTTGGTGGTGCTCAAAAAGTTTAAGTCTTACTCAGTAAAACGTTTAACCGGGAACTTGAAGAAAATTCAGGGCCAGGATTCTTTAGATTTGGCTGTTCAATAGATTCAAATCTGGGAAAATGCCTTGATGCAGAACTCATTAGAAAAGCTTGTTGACCGTATCTATGCAGATGGCCTGCAAAAAGCAGGCAAAGAAGCAGATAGACTGCGTGAATCAGCAAAAATTGATGCAGATAAGATTATTGCTGAAGCTAAAGCAGATGCTGCTGAAATTTTAAAAGAAGCAGAGAGATCAGCAGCCAATGTCAAGAGTAATGTCAATGCCGAATTAAAGCTTGCTTTTGACCAGACCCTCTCAAACCTGAAAAAAGAGATAAAAGAGCTGATAGTACTAAAGACAGCAGGTACGGGAGCTCAACAATTGGTATCTGACTATGATCTTATGGCAGGCTTTATCAGCGAGATTATTTCAAAAATGCCAGAGCAAAACTTTTCAATCGAAGTCTCTGAATCTCAGAAAAAAAATTACATTGATGCTATTTCTACCCGAATTCCTGATAAAATTCAAAATCTGGAAATTTCAGGCGGGAAAATGAAAGGCGGATTTACAATTGCTCAACGGGGTGCAGGCTATCACCTGGATTTTACCGATGAGACATTGCAGCAATATTTCTCGCAGTTCATTCGATCAGCGGCCATGACAATTTTTAAGAATTCTCAATGAACAAATCATGAAAACGACATATTATTATCTGGTCAGTGGTTTACCTGAAATAAATGAAGAATCTGCGGCGAATATTAGCCGCATAAAAATGGAAATCGAAGAACAACTTGATAGTTACGATGCAATTGCTTTTCGGTTTTTAATTTTTAAAAATGACAATAAGAACCTTCTGCAGTTTTTACGTCAACGTGATGGTATTGAGGCAGAGCCAGGAACCGATTTCTTTGTTCCCGCGAATTTTTCATTTGAAGACCTCGAGAATCTCATAATCGATGCATATGACTCAGAGTACTCTGTTCCAGAATATATCGAACAGTTTCTGGAAGAACTGAAAAATGAAAAATATACCTTACGCGAACGTGAGAACAGGCTGTTACAACTTTATTACGAAGCCGGTATCGAGTACCCTAATAGATTCATCTCTCAATATTTCCTTTTTAAAAGAGATTTGAAAAACATTATTTTAACATTGAATGCAAAAATGGCAAACTTCAAATCAGAACGAATTGTGATTGGTGATTACGATTTAGCGAAAGACCTCTTTATTGCACAGGGTAGAGATCTCGGGCTTTCAAAAGTCTATGATTATGTGAATACTCTTGCCGATAAACTTTTGAATCGTGAACTGGTCGATCTGGAACTGGAAATAGACAATATTGTATTCAGTTTTCTAAATGAAAATTTTGATGAAAATGGGTTCCATCTAGAGGCTGTTCTTATATGGTTCCTTAAACTTGCTTCGTTTTCACGCTGGAATCAGCTGCGTGAGCAAGAGGGATCGACAGCGTTAGATTCTATTGTTAATAGAATCGTACAGACAAGTGCCCTCCCATTGGAGAATGTTAATGAATAGTAATTCAAATACTGCCACAGGCATTATAAATGGTATTATTTCAAATCTAGTCAGTATAGAGTTTTCAGGTTCTGTGGCCCAGAATGAAATCTGTTTTATTCAACATAACAATGTCAATCTGATGGCAGAAGTCATCCGCATTACCGGAAATATTGCCCAGGCGCAGGTTTTTGAATCTACACGAGGTTTAAAGATCGGTACTGCTGTTCAGTTTGCCGGGCACATGCTAGAGGTTAATCTGGGGCCTGGAATATTATCCCGTAAATATGATGGTCTGCAGAATGACCTTGAAAAAATTCCAGGGTTATTTCTTGAGCGTGGCAGTGTCAGCGATCCGCTTGATGCTGAACGACAGTTTGATTTTAAACCCCTTGTTCAAACCGGTGAAAAAGTTCAAGCCTGTCACTGGCTGGGAGAAGTAAAGGAAGGATGGATCTCACACAAAATAATGGTACCATTCAAATTCTCGGGAGAATATGTCGTTGAAACAATTGCCAGTCAGGGGTCATACAGAGTAGATGAGACTGTTGCCACACTTAGCGATGAAAATGGTACAATACATTCAGTGACCATGCGGCAAAAATGGCCGGTTAAAAAAGCGCTGCCCGGTTATCTTAAAAAACTTCGTCCCTATAAATTATTGGAAACTGGAATTCGAGCAATTGATACCTTAAACCCTATGACAGAGGGGGGAACCGGTTTTATTCCCGGGCCTTTTGGCTGTGGAAAAACAGTTCTACAGCATGCTATGAGCAAAAATGCAGATGCTGACTTGATCATTATTACGGCATGTGGTGAAAGAGCGAATGAAGTAGTAGAAATATTCAAGGAGTTTCCAGAGCTTGATGACCCTCGTACTGGTCGAAAGCTAATGGAACGCACTACGATTATCTGCAACACCTCAAATATGCCAGTTGCAGCAAGGGAAGCCTCGGTATACACAGGAATGACTCTGGCTGAGTACTATCGTGCCATGGGTTTGAAAGTCTTGTTGCTTGCCGATTCGACTTCCCGATGGGCGCAAGCGCTCAGAGAAATGTCTAACCGGCTTGAAGAGTTACCCGGTCCAGATGCATTTCCTATGGATTTAAGTGCAATAATTTCAGGCTTTTATGCCCGGGCCGGTTTCGTAGAACTGACCAATGGCCTTACTGGTTCCGTCACATTCGTGGGAACGGTCTCTCCGGCCGGGGGAAACCTGAAAGAACCGGTTACAGAAAGTACGCGCAAAGCAGCCCGCTGTTTTTATGCTCTGGCTCAGAAGCGTGCTGATTCAAAAAGGTATCCCGCGATTGATCCGCTTGATTCTTATTCAAAGTATTTAGAGTATCCTGGTTTTCGCGATTATCTGGATGAAAAAATCGAAAAAGACTGGGCATTGAAAGTTGAAAAAGCCCGGGATATTTTGCGTCGCAGTGTTGAGTCCAGTGATCAGATTTCTATATTGGGAGATGATTCAGTTCCTGTTGAATACCATGAAATTTTCTGGAAAGGGGAATTGATTGATTTCGCTTTGTTACAGCAAGATGCATTCGATGATATTGACCAGAGCACCCCTATGGGAAGACAACGCTATATGTTGAATTTAATTCTGGAAATCTGTGATGCTGAAATTCGATTTTCAAACTTTGAAGATGTAGGTAAATATTATAAATCTATAATTAACCTGTTGAGACAAATGAATTACTGTGAATTTCAAGATGACTCTTTCAAGCAATATCAAATTGAAATTCAAAAAATATTAACTTCAAGAGTAGAGAAAGGTGCGGCATGAAGAAAATTTATACGCATTTGAATAAGATAACTAAAGCGACTGTCGAACTTACTGCGTTTGATGTCGGGAATGAAGAGCTTGCAATAGTAGATGGTCGCTATGCTCAAGTCGTTAAAATTGCTGGCGATAAGGTTACGCTGCAGGTATTCTCTGGTACGGAAGGGATTGCAACAAATGCAGAAGCCTTCTTTTTGGGCCATGCTCCGAGACTGGCAGTTGGTCCCGAGCTTTCAGGGCGATATTTTAACGCCTATGGGAATCCTATTGATAACGGCCCAGAAGTTGATGGAATCATTACTGAAATTGGCGGGCCTACTATTAATCCTGTTCGTAGAGAACAACCATCAGAATTGATAGCAACAGGCATTGCAGGTATTGACCTGAACAATACTCTGGTAACGGGTCAAAAAATTCCGTTTTTCGCAGATTCAGATCAGCCTTATAATCAGGTTATGGCAACAGTTGCACTACGAGCAGAAGCAGACAGAATTATCCTCGGTGGGATGGGTCTTAGCAATGATGATTATTTGTATTATCAATCTGTTTTCGAGAATGCGGGGGTTAAACACCGCATTACGGCATTTATCAACACTACAGATGATCCTTCTGTTGAAAGATTACTGATTCCCGATATGTGTTTAACTGCGGCTGAATATTTTGCGGTTCAAAAAAAAGAAAAGGTACTCGTTTTACTTACCGATATGACTCTCTTTGCTGAGGCTTTGGCCATTGTTTCGAATAAAATGGACCAGATACCTTCGAAAGATTCGATGCCCGGATCTCTGTATAGTGATTTAGCCAGAATTTATGAGAAAGCAGCACAGTTTCCTGATGGAGGTTCCATTACTTTAATTGCAGTTACTACTCTAAACGATGGTGATATAACACATGCAATTCCTGACAATACGGGTTACATTACTGAAGGACAATTGTTCTTACGACGTGACACAGGCGTTAGCAAGGTAATTGTAGATCCTTTTCGATCACTCTCTCGTTTAAAACAAATCGTAATCGGGAAAAAAACCCGTGAAGATCATCCGCATATTATGAACGCTCTGGTACGGCTTTTTTCAGATGCTGCTTCAGCCAAAACAAAACAGGAAAACGGTTTTGATTTAACTCGGTACGATACAAGAACTTTACAATTTGCAGAGCAATATTCTAAAAAATTACTGGCAATTGATATCAATGTATCTATTGAGCATATGCTAGATACCGGCTGGAAATTATTGCATCAATTTTTTGAGCAGAACGAAACCGGCATAAAGGCAGATATTTTGAAAAAATACTGGAACCATAATGAAATACCAGTTCAATAAAACATCGATGCAAAAAATTGATCGGCAGCTGCAGGCCAGACGCCGTGCTCTGCCGACCTTAAAGGCAAAAGAAACAGCGTTGAGAGTAGAGGTACAAAAGGCACAGGGAGCACTTGAGAATCTGCAATTAGAGCTAAAGAAATTTATGAATGCTCACTCTCAAATGACTCGTCTTTGGGTCGAGTATCCTGACTTATTACGCATTAAGCAGACCGATATACAAGAGCGCAATATTGCGGGTGTGAAAATACCGGTATTAAGAGGAATTGATTTCAATATCACTAAAGCCGCTCTATTTCACCAGCGAGCATGGATTGTAGCAGGAACAAATATACTAAAAGAGATTGTTGAACTTAAAATAACCATTGAGCTGCAGAAACAGTCAATGCAAATACTATATAGAGCCAGAAAAAAAACAACACAAAAAGTCAATTTATATGAAAAAGTTCAAATTCCGGAATTTCAGAATGCGATTCGAAAAATAAAACGTTTTCTGGAAGATGAAGAAAATCTTTCCCGTGCTTCTCAAAAAATTGTTAAAAGAAGAACTTCAACATTATGATTGAAGCAATGAAAAAAATATCTCTCTTTCTATTCTACAGTGAAAAAAAGAATATTCTGCGGGGTTTGCAGGCGCTGGGAATCGTCGATTTGAATGTGAATTCTGTGAACAGCGAAAGAATCTTGCATTCATTACAGAAAAAATCTGAATTCAAGGCATATATCAGTGAGATAATAAAAATTTTCAACAGTAAATCTGCTACGGAACAAATTACGATAAATAATTTTCCTGATGATATTTCAGATCAGTTAAATTATCTTATTCAAGTATTTAAAAACTACAATAACCTTAAAAGCAGTTTAGATGAAATAAAGAGCGATTTGGCAACGCTGCAACCTTGGGGCAATTTACCATTAGATAAGCTGAACCAGCTAAAGAGCAAGGGTCTTGAAATAATTTTTTATTCAGGTTCTGCCAAATTTTTCGATCAGTTTGATTTTCAAGATTTGGATATTCATGTCTTAAGCAGAGAGAAAGGTACGGTACGTTTTGTCCTGTTTTCATGGCAAAAAAGTTCCCCATCAATTCCGTTTCAAAAATATGAGTTTCCCTCGAGAACGATTGAAGAACTTGAAATAGAGCTTGAGTTTCTGCAAAAAAAGATGCTGCAGTCTATAAATGAGATTGCTGCCTTGAATTCGTATTTGCCGAGATTGAAGATTGCAATTCGTCACTTGAATAATCGAATTTCATTTGAAGAGGCTAAACTAAGTCTGGTACCGCATACCAGTGGCGATATATTTTTTATCGAGGGGTTTTTTCCGGCGAACACCTTCGATAAGCTAATAGAGTTTTTAGATCACCATCAGGTTGCATATAAAATTGAACAACCTGGCGATACAGATTCTGTTCCCGTTCTTCTCAAAAATAATAAGGTTATTAAACTTTTTGAACCGATTACAAAAATATTTTCTTTGCCTCAGTATAGTGAGCTCGACCCGACGCCCATGTTTGCTCCCTTTTTTACAATTTTCTTCGGTTTATGCCTTGGGGATGTAGGCTATGGTCTAATTATGCTGTTACCAGCGATTATTTTCAGTTTCAAAAAAAAATATTCATCCATTGGTCAATTAGGTTTGGTTTTATCTTTTTCAACTATTTTAGCAGGAGTTCTGTTAAACTCTTTTTTTGGGGCTGCCTTCACTGATTTCGTTTCAATAAGCTCAGAGATAACAATGTTCGCTGCCCGCACGATTGATGGCAAGACCTCGTTCCCTGCAATGACTCTTTCTCTTCTTTTGGGAACGGTGCAGATTCTGGTCGCTTTTGTGATTCAATCTGCCAATGAAATTAAACGATCAGGGTGGATGTACTCCCTTAAATCTTTGGGAACGCTTTTGATAATTTTTGCTTCGATTGTTCTGGCTGCGCATCACAATTTCTTAAACCTGGGATTCAACTCAGAATTTCAGATAGGTTCTATACCAGTAGGTGCAATCGTAACCTCAGTTTCAGTCAATCTGGTATACATAGCCTATCTTGTGGGTTTCTGTTTATTTTTCTTTTTCAACAGCCTGCAGTTTAAATGGCTTATACGGCCTTTGACAGGAATTTGGGAGTTTTACCAGTTCGTAACCGGTTTTCTGGGTGATCTTCTCTCTTATATTCGATTGTTTGCTCTGGGTTTGGCAAGCGGACTTTTGGCTAATTCGTTTAACCAGATTGCTTTTATGATTTTACCTCAAAATCAAGGAGTTACCAATTTTGCCTCACCGTTGATCATTGTTTCAATAATAATTCTTATACTGGGACACACATTAAATCTTGCACTATCGGCACTTGGTTCTTTTGTACATCCATTGAGACTGACTTTTGTAGAATTCTATAAAAATATCGGTTTTCACGGCGGTGGCCGTGCTTATTCGCCTTTTAAGAAAGTACATAATGATTAATAAATACACTGGAGTTTGAAAATGGAAACAATTTTGGCAACATTAGGTTTAGCAATGATGCTTGGGCTCTCGGGGGCAGGTTCAGCTATTGGCTTATCAGTAGGCGGTTCTTCTGTGCTGGGTATGATCAAGAAAAAACCAGAAGCATTTGGTAACGGGCTGGTGCTCTCGGGGTTACCCGCAACCCAGGGTTTATATGGCTTCGTAGCTTTTATTCTTTATTCAGCTGAAGTAAAAAGTGGAATAAGCCTATTTCAAGCATCTGTGATTTTCAGTGCCGGTTTGGCTGTAGGATTAACTGGTCTTATATCAGCAATTCAACAGGGTAAAGTTTGTGCTGCGGGAATTTCTTCCATAGGAGCCGGTCATGATGCATTCGGTAAAACAATGATTTTGGCTGCATTTCCCGAGTTTTATGCAATCTTGTCACTTGTTGGTGCTATTTTGATGAAAGCGCTGGTATAAAAATCTTGTCACGAAGATACATAACCACTATTACTCTGAACCCTTCTCTAGATAGATTATACAAGGTTGCTGATTTTCATGTTTCTGGTCTTTTTAGACTGGCTAAAGAAAATCAGCCGCGTATTCAACCTGGAGGTAAAGGAATATTAATTGCTGAAAGTCTCTCAGTTTTGAATAATACAGTACTGGCAATGGGGTTTTGCGGAGGTCATGCAGGAAACAGTTTGAAAGAAGTTCTACATGAAAAAGGTATAGCAACGAATTTTACGTGGGTTGAAAATGATCTAAGATCGAATATTTTTATTTATGAAACAAAAAATCAAACGATTACTGAGATAAATGAAGCCGGACCCTGGGTTGAAGAGCGCGATTTTGAATACTTTACGAATTCATTGCAATTGATGTTACCACAAACAGACTTTATCGTTCTGGCGGGATCAATTCCACCTGGAATTTCTAATTCGGCTTATGAAAACATTATTCAATTGTGCAGGCATTTTTTCGTACCGTCGCTGCTGCATACTACAGAGAAGTATTTAGAGCCTTGTCTGCAAATTGGCAGTAAAATTATTTGTCCGGATTTAAGGTCTTGTACAAAATTTTTGGGGGTAGAGCTTGTGAATACTGAAGACTACATCAAAATGTCAGAGCTAATGTTAAATGCATCAGACCGAACTGAAATCATTCTTTCTATTATAAATCCCTCTTTAGTAATTGCGGCCACAAGAAATGGAATCAAGGTTCTATCTTCTGACGCCAAAAATGAGAAATTGATGCCGGGTTTTACAGACAATTTTCTGGGAGGTTTTATTAACTCTTATCTAAAGAAAGAAACTCTGGAAAATTCTTTGATATTCGGTTTTGCTTCTGCTTTGGCTTGTATGCAAAATCTGCTTGAAAAGATCGAATCAGAAGAAAAACTCATGGACCATATTTCAAGAGTAAAAGTTCAGGACCAAAATGAAAGTTAAAGATCTGTATTATCATGAATTAAATGCAGTTCGGGAAGACGCGAGTATAGCTCGGGTTATAAAGATAATGAAATTCTCGCGTTTAAGTACTGTATTTGTTGTTTCGATACAAAACGAATATCTCGGTGCAATCACTGTATCATCACTCACTGAGCATTGTCTCCCCAATTACATGAAAAGTCTTCAGAGTACAGCATTCATGCCCAATGTAGATTCTTTACTTGAAAATTTGAAAGAAAAAATAAATCTAAGCGCAAGAGATCTGGTTGATTCAGAGTATCCTGCTATAGATTTAGATGACAGCGTTTCCCATGCTGCAGATTTAATGTTGCGCAATAATTGTGATACTCTGGCCGTCGTACATGATGGGACGATCCAGGGTAAAATTGGTAAAATCGATATCCTTGCCTGTGCAGTAGATTAGAAATGCACGATATTTTTATAATACTGACGGTTTTTCTTGTAACCTATGCAGCTATTCTCTCAAATAAATTTCCTTTAGCATCTATCACAATGGTTTCTGCAGTAATGTTGATTGCTTTGCGCCAGATTTCAGAGGCAGAAGCAATTTCATTTATTGATTTCAATACCCTGGGACTATTGTGTGGAATGATGATGATTGTCAGAATTTTGCGCCAGACTGGTTTTTTTGAATACGTTGCTGTTATCACAGTAAAAATGTCTGCAGGGAATCCCGTTACAGTACTGGTTTTAATTTCTATTGTCACTGCTGTGCTCAGTGCATTGCTCGACAATGTTACAACTGTACTTGTGATTATTCCAGTGGGTATGGCGATTGCAGACACCATGAAAATCAATCCGCTTGCATTCATATACTCTGCCGTGTTTTCTTCAAACCTGGGGGGAACAGCAACATTGATTGGAGATCCCCCTAATATATTGATTGGCAGTAAATCGGGTCTGGGCTTTAATGATTTTCTCTGGAACACTGCCCCGATTTCTGTTCTGGCTGTATTAATTTCAATATTCTATATCATTATTTATTTTCGAAAGAGTCTTTTCGCTAAAGATGTTAAATCTGAAGTACTGGGCTCATTTAATGAAAAAAGGATTATCAGTGATAAGAAATTATTGATAAAGTCACTAATAGTATTCGTAATTGTTATTGTTTTATTTGCAACTCACGGATTACATCACATGCAAATCGGCGCAATAGCTTTGGGCGGTGGTTTTTTGCTCAGTTTAGTTGCCCGGCAAAATCCCGATGAGATTCTAAAAGATGTTGAATGGTCGACATTATTTTTTTTTGCAGGGCTTTTTATTGTACTGGGAGCTGTAGAAAAAACAGGAATAATAGTTTCTTTTTCAAACATGCTTATTGATATTTCTGGCAACAATGAGCAGTTATTATCATTGTTGCTTACTCCTTTTTCTGCTCTATCTGCTTCTTTTTTGAGTGCGGTACCATATACAGCTGCTATGATCAATGTAGTTGCTGCCTTACAGGAGTCACTCAAAAGCCACGATGCAGTTTTATGGTGGGCGTTATCTTTAGGTGCCTGTTTTGGTGCAAATGGTACGATCATGGGTTCGGCTGCGAATTTAATTGCTTTAGATATTGCCCGAAAGAATAAAATCAGCATAGATTACTGGAGGTACATAAAGTTTTCTTTTCCTTTGATGCTGATCACGGTTGCTGGTGCAACTTTTTATATCTTTGTGCGGTATGGTCGATAAAAAAACCTTTACTTGTTAAAGATTTGTTCGATTGTATCTTGTGGCCTTTGCAAAAACGGCTTTTTCTTTTTTTCTTGGTATTGCCGGTCTGGCAATCTTATCTGCTTTTGCATTTAATGGCTACAAACATATTCTCGCCGGTTCAATAAAAACCTGTTCTTCTTCACCCATGACTGCAGGAGCCTGCAGCACAATTGACAGTTTTTGCAATACAATAGGGGGCGCACCAGGTTGTTATAAGAATCGCACCCAGGTGCCTCTCGCTCGCTAGCAGAAAGCACTAGTTGCTCTGGAGTCTGAATCGAGTAATTAAACTAAAGTTCAGCGATTGACTTATCCAGAAAGGTGTGCTATCTTCTCGTCAGAAAAGGGAAGAAAATGCAATCGGTTTTATTACTACATGAATCAGATGGTTGGGAAAAGTTTTACAGGTATTTGCTTTTTTCACGCCAGTACTCAGTCGCTTTGAGGGACATACAGGATATCGAAAGTATAGACATAAAAGCAGATGTAGTTATTGTACTGGGTTCTTCCCTCTCTAGACTTGTTGATACCAGTTCCCGCTTGAAAAAGAACAGTTTTTTAAAAGATCTTGCCTCAATTGCCATAGTTTCGACCCGACTGAATTGGGAAATGAGTACCGCCAACAAAGCAGGTTTTGATGATACTATTCCTTTTATATCAGCTCCAGAGGAACTTTTTCAAAAAATTAACTACCATTGCCAGATCGACAATATTTTAGCTTCATCGTTTCAAGTGCGATATCCTGCATCTAAAAACCAGGTTACTGAATTAAAGCAGTACAAATACCAGAAGCGGGAATTTTTACGTCGCAGCACCTATTTTAATGTTTCAAAATGGCCGACGGCTTTTCAGGCTGCCGGTTCGTTTCATTGATTTTCTCCGTTCCAGGAAGAATCCCCTCTCTCACTTGACGGCCTTCGGGCCGTTTTTTTTGACTTGATTTACGTATTCGCTAAAAGGCAATTGGAGGCCTGTAAGCACTGTGTTGATCGAGCAGATTGGCAAGCTTATTCAAGTTTCTGGTAGGAACCCGGGGATAGGCGTGATGCTCATAGTGGTAAAACATCGAATAGCTTAAAAGAGCTTTCCATTTTCGGCGAATGGTTCGGGCCGGATTCGACTGGTTTTCACAATTACGATGGACCATCCACACTGCAAAAAAGCTGACTACCCACTCGCCTACAATCATAGCGATAAGGTGGGCTATTGCAAATTTCGTAAAAAAAATAATTCCGAATGAGTAAAAAATGACAATCGCTGCCCCCTCACAGGACATCCAGAAACGAGTGTGCTTTCCGGCTGAGCGCCAGGCGGCAATATGCGTTTTAATTGGATACAAAGGACCTTCAATAATTGCCCGAATAGCAGATTTTCGGGCAGCTTCCCCCTCAATATCATTCTGCTGCAGACAATATTTATGATGCCTCAGGTGGATGTAGCGTGTTGCATGCAGGCATGTCAGCATAAGCGGTGATAAGATCAGTAAAATAAAATTATTAAGGGGGGGATGAATTCCCATGGTTCGATGAAATGCCTCGTGTGCCTGTCTTAATCCGGTCAGAAAAAAGAAAAACCAGCCTGTGATCGCCAAAGCCCAGTAGTTCATGGTTACAGCCCAAGCAGCCATCACAAACCAGGGTAACCAGATAAGAAGATCAAAAACAATATGAATTTGTTTTGAATGTGTTAAAGCCTGGTACTGAGCAACTGAAAGTTTCTTGTTTTCCATACTAAATAATTATAAATATTAGACGAACATCATCTCAAAAAGTTCAGGGAAGTCTTTCTTTTGAAAGTACTTGAACGTAAGAGGCTATTCTTTTTATTTCTGTTGCATCCAGTTCGTTGGCAAAAGAAGGCATCGCTTTTTCCTGAATGCCTGCTGCAATAATCATTTGTATTTTTTCAATATTCTCAAATAATTCAGTGGGTAAGGTTCTGAAATCTTTTGCCTGAAAATACAGGGTTTGTGATGCCCGGCCTTCTCCCTGCCCATTCTCACCGTGACAGGGAGAACAGTGTGCCAGATACAGAAACCGGTCTTCACTGCGGGTTCTGAAATTGGCAGGCATAAAAATCAGGAATAGAACAAATATTACAAGAACACTGAAAATATACCACACAGTCGGAATTTTCTGTGGCCTGTACTTCTGCATTTTATACTGATACGCGGTGATATTGAAGTATCAATTTTTGCATAATCTCTGCAAGTGCAGCCGGGGCCCGGGAAAAATTATCTCCATTTATCCAGAGGTGGTGCTCGAATAAATGTTCTGCAATATAGCGACTGCCTGTCTGTACACCTAAAAATGCATAATTCTGGCGGCTCAAGGTTTTGACCATATCAGCAAGTAATACTGAGTCTCTGGAGTTGACCTCATCGGTTATATTAGCCCGTGCTCGATGCCCTCTAAAATCAGAAACAATTACTGCAATTCTAGTTACAGCTTCGCTGGAGAATAAATCAGGAATATGTCGTAGTGTGGAATATTCATCCACCGTGTCTCCATTCCATTCATTGGCCATTTTGTCAAAGACATGGACTCGCTGGGCGGGAGTTGGTTCTGCATCAATTTCACCGGTGTATTCAACTAAATTGATAGATGTTTTCATATTCTCAAAATCAGAATAACCGAATACTTTGAGGGCAATTTTTCTATCCCAAAGGACTTCAATTGCAGATTGTAAAGCGATTACAGATGCTACAGAGTATTCAAAATTAAACAGCCTTCGCCCTTTGTTAATTAGAAATACGAATTCCAGGCCTTTCAGTTTATCATCTGCAAGGTAGATTCGGGTACGATCAAAGATTCGATCGCTGCCATGGTTTGCGCGGTACGCAAGGTATTTTCTTACATCAACCCGGTTTCCCTGACTCATAAGGCGGCGTTCGATTTCAAGGTTTGAATCGAGTGCATTTTCCAGATCCATGTCAAGCTCTTGCAGCATTTTTCCGAAAATATCATAGAAATCTTTAATGTTCAAACCCATGTGATACTGCCATTTAGGTTTGTATTTTTTTAAGAATTCCTGAAATAGCTGTTCGTTTTTTAAGCCCCAGGCTCCCCCCCCTCCGGCCGGTTCGCCAAAACCTTTATTTCCCTGGGTTTCTTTGCCATACCATGCATCGGGACCTTCTTTGATTTTACCCCCGGTTTCGGGAGTATCGATTCTGAGGCCCTTTTTTAGAGGGTTTCCCGAAATTTCTATGCGAGCTTTACCGGTAATAGGATCTCTAAAATGTTTTTTCTGATCCCAATCTGGTTTATCGAGTTTTATTTGATGCGAACTTTTTTTTTTGATATCTGTCAGCCGGGAATTCAAATCATCCAGAGGTAGATCCTGTAGAATTCGCCGCAAAAGTTCTCTGGCCCATTGCCGGTCTTTCTCATCGGGGATCGATGAAATATAATGGGTCTCTGCCCCAGAATTCAATACTGATTGCAGGTTTCTTGTATCACTTAACCACTGGTCGACATGCGTAAGCCAGCGCAAAAGATTTTCTTCTCGAAAACGAAGTGGTTCTGCCTGGGAGCTGGCAATCTTTCTGGTCTCTGCTGCTTCACTCAATCTGGCGTGGAACAAGGCAAGACGCTCTAGAAGATCAACGGAGGGCTTATCGAGTTTATCTGAATCACCGAACAGTAATTGCCAGTACAGGGCCGCGCTTTCTTTTAATTCTGCATCGGAGTGTACAACGGGTATTTGCATACTGTAAAAACGATTTCGTAAGGCCCTGCTGATTGTAGTCTGGTTTCGACTCTGGCGGGTTCGTTTTAAGGCGATAATTCTGGCTTTTCCCTCTTTCTTAACAACTGCTTCACCCTCGGCTTCTGGTGGCAAGCTGAGCATAGAGGCATGATCCAGCAGCATATTCAGTTTTTCTACCAGTTCACTACCCGCAGCTTCAATATTCTCGAGAATAATCCAACTTTGTTCCCGAAGAGCGCGGGTAAGTGGACCATCTAGCCACCGAACCTCTTTTTTTCCATCAATTTCGGTTGGTCTAAGGGCACCCAGTATGTCAGAGGTATGCATACCCCGGGCGAGAAAAATAAATTCAGATTTAATGTTCATTTGCCATGCAAGTCTCTCAAGCAGAGGTCCCATACGTGCAGCGTCTGCCCCTTCGAGCAGCAGGTTTTCATTATTTTCGAGACTAGAGAGAATATCTTCCAGTAAACGCAGTCTTTGGCCGGTCAATGGTAACGGGTCTAAAGTAGACGGTGGCTCAATATTTGAAACTGCAGATGAAAGACGTCCGATAAAAATTTCATCTGCCGGGCGGGTCATTTGCTCTGTATAAGCTGTCACAAATTTTGCCAAGTCTGCCTGTAATGCGCCTGCTGCGATCTTGAGTGCAGTTTCACGGTCTTCTTGTATGCGAAATACATTAACATAAAAATTGAAAACGTTATCGAGAAAGATTTTATCATCCAAGTTTGGCACTCCGCCCGGCTTCAATGTTCTCGACCAGAATCGTTCTCCTGTACGGATATTGAAATGGTAGTGCTCCAGATCTGTTTTTGCAAGTTCATTGTCCCAGATGGCACGTTCAAGATTGCGTTGTAATAAGCAAATTTTATGAACCAGCTCTGCCGGTGCTTTGGTAAATAAGCCCTGCATGATCTGAACTTCTTCTTCGATGGGATAAGTATCGAGCTGAATGATTGTGAAATATTTAGAGATACTTTCGGGCAGAACTTTTCTACCTTCAAACCCTCGAGTGGGATTTTGTGTAGCAACAAAATTAAATCGGGCGTGGCCGTTTAACTCACTGCCATCTTTTTCGAGCAAGGTAAGAGTCTTGCGCTCGAGTACACTTATGAATCGCTTAAGAATTTCAGGTGAGGCAAGGTTCATTTCGTCGGCTACAAATGTATACCCCTTGCGCATTGCCTGGGTCAACGGGCCGTCATTCCAGTGAAAGCCATCAGGAAGAATTCGAAACGAGCCCGATAAATCTTCAGGTAGAGTATCTTGATTAAAACTGAAACGAATTGTAGGTAAATTCCGTATTTTATTTATGTAATAGATAAGTGCATTCTTGCCGATGCCGGCATCACCAACCAGCAAGAGATTTCGACCTTCGAGCAGCGGGAAAAGAATTTTTTCCAGATTTTGTAAGGTTGTTTTGCTCAGAATCAGGTTTTGATCAAAAATCAGCCTGCTCTCTGAATCACTGATTTTCTCAGGTTCAAGTGTGAAACTGCCTATCGAAGTTGACATACTGAAAGCTTTCAGTCAGCTTCAGGTCGTCAATTTATTTTATTTACTATTCTATACACTCACCTAAATTTGGCTGTGGGATTTAATGAAAAACTGCACCATGAAAGCGAAGCATGGGTAAAGGGTAAACTCATCTCTGCCGAGCAGCAGAAAAAGATACTGGAAGGTTATCCGGTCGAGACAGCGTGGTACAAACAAAGCGGTTTTTTACTGCGAGCTCTTGCCTTGAGTCTATTTGCTGCAGCACTCATTCTGTTAATCAGTGCCAACTGGGACCAATTGCCTCGCTTTTTACGTTCTGGTATTGCCCTTTTGCCAATGCTCACAGCCACTGTGTTTGCATGGGTTTTTTACCATCGGTCACAGGAAACACAGGCTGGTCAATATCTCGAATTGTCCCTCTTCTTTGTCTGTTTGACTTTGGGAGCCAATATTTTTCTACAGGCTCAAATATACCACATCTCTGCCTTTTTCCCGAATGGCTTTTTATGGTGGATGATTGGGATTCTACCGGTGATTCTATTTCTGGAAAGCAGACTGACTGCATATCTGTTGCTTGTAATTTTATTTTTGCATACCTCAATGTTGAACAACTTCGACCAGGCATCTTTAACTACACCGGCTTTTCTTGCCATCAGCGGATGGATTGCTTTGCGCAAGCCGGTTCTACCATTTTTATTATTGTGGTTTGTAACGTCACTTTTCTCAATAGGATACTTTATAGCTTTTTTTGATTCAGAGAGTTCTATTTTTCTGAGTATGCTGATTTTGAGTTTGTTCAGTGTAAACTTACTGAGTTATTTTTATAATCGAGTTTATTCTAAAAAACCACTGATGATTCTTTCAGGTATTTTTGAGTGGTATCTTATAGCTGTCTGGTTTGCGATGACCTTTGCAGAACTGCCTGTCGTAGTATTAGAGAGCAAGTTTACCTGGTTCATGGGAGTTGTTTTCCTGGCTTCTGCAGGCATTCGGGTGTTGAATATAAATAATATGCTTAACTTTCGCAATCTGTTGGTGACATTCTTCATTCTCACCTCTATCATAGTGCACCTGAGTGTACCTGAAAAGAATGCCAAATCATGGGAAAACACTGTCAGGTTTATTTACAATATTACTTTTTTAGGTAGCGCGATTGCCTTAATCATCTGGGGATTGCGCAAACAGAATAAAACCGATTTTTTTTCAGGGGTAGTCATGATTGTTGTTCTGGCTGTTGGACGTTATCTCGATTTGATCGGAGAGTACATTACTTCTTCGCTGTTATTTGCTGGCAGTGGCATTCTTATCTGGCTTTTGAATAAGTATTGGGAGAAAAATTATGGACAACCGTAAATTGCAGTTCATTATTATTCTTCTTATACCCTATGCGATTATAGCCGGTATGTTTTTAAAAGCTGCTTACCCGGTTTTTACGGGATCACCGATCTTATTAAATGTTTCGCCAGTCGACCCAAGAGATTTAATGAGAGGTCAGTATGTTGACTTGCGCTATGATTTTTCAGAGCTTGATTTGAAAGGCATTTCTGTTGAATTACCACTGAACAGGAAATTCAGTTTCGGTGATTATTTATATCTTGCTTTAGATATTTCAAAACCAAATGCACCTGCCCGTATTAAGGGAATTTACTTAAATAAGCCTGACAATATGATCGTTTTAAAGATTACACCGAAAGACGAATTTACGTTTACTGAAGATATAAAAAAGCAGAGTGAACCTTTTGTAGTCAGTTTTTTTTCTGGCATTGAAACATATTTTGCTGACCCTGAAATGGCATTGGCGCTTGAACAACAAAACCGGAACAATGAACTTCTAGCTGAAGTTTACCTCACTAAAAATGGGGAAGCTCGTATAACCGCGCTTGTACCCCGCCGGGAATAATCTTCATTTATTGACGAGATAGTCAGAAAGATCATTCCAGCGCAGGTTCTCAAATGGAATATCAAATGTCTGGCAGATACCATTGAAGTGTTTTTCATATTCAAGAAGATCTTGATTCAAGCGGAAATTGTTAAAATTACCATTATGAACTTCAGAAAATCTGCAGACCTTTTGGGATACCAGATCAATTAAAACGATGTGCCCAATACCGAGGTCTTGATTCGTTACAGAACTGAACAATTGATTTTTTCTGCCGAGTGCTTCAAGAACCAGCAGCTGCCCATTATTCAGAAATTCATATCGATCAAAAAAATATAACTTATTGATCAGTCTTGAATTTATTTGAACTCGATACAGAAAATACCAGGTATCTGCCCTGATGTCAACATTTGCCGGGTATAGCGCCTCAGCAAACTGAAAACAGATTTTGAAACTGTCGTTTTGCAATATAATTTTTTCGTTACCTGTGCTTAACATAAACTGATTTACATTCTGGTATATTCTTGAGTTTCTGGACGATCAACCATAAGGAGTCGCTATGCAAACCGCATTTCAACAATCAAAATATTATGCAAAGAAGAAATTCTGGAAACTTTTCGGTGGTGAAATTCGCCTGTTTACAGAAGATAAATCTCAATTATTGCTTTTTGTGAAACAGAAAGCCTTTAAATTAAAAGAAGATATCACTGTTTACAGCGATGAGACAAAAACTACTCCTGTTCTTAAAATTGCTGCCCGGGCAATTATTGACTTTTCTGCTGCCTATGATATTTCAGATGCAGCGACTGGTGAAAAACTTGGCGCTCTTCGCCGTAAGGGCTTTAAATCGATATTGCGTGATTCATGGGAGATTCTTGATAAATCTGACACTCCAATCGGAACAGTATCAGAAGACAGTATGGGTATGGCCTTATTGCGCAGATTCTTAACCAATCTGATTCCACAAAAATTTCATATTAAATTAGGCGAAGAAGTGGTTGGTCAGTTAAAACAGACCTTTAACCCGTTTGTGCCGCAATTCGAAGTTGACTTCTCAATGGATACACAGAATAAACTTGACCGCCGTTTAGGGGTGGGGGCGGTAATTTTGCTGCAAATAATTGAAGGTCGTCAGCAATAAATTCGATAAGAACATTAGACTTTCATGTTTAGCCGGTCATAATTTTTTCTCATAAAAATGAAAGACCCTGTTTTCAGCTTCAAAATTTCTATTCAAGTTAGGAATGAAGCCCAGAGTGCGATAGAGCCTTTGGGCAGATTCCATAGACGTTTGAGTCCATAACAAAAGTTTTTTATAATTCTTTTGTATTGCAATTCGGATGGCCTGCTGCATTAGCAATTTTCCCAGACCCTTTTTTCGAAATTCTGGCTGAACTGCCAGTAAATGAATCTCTGCTTCTTTTTCCCCTGCAAATTTACAGGCCGGTGATTCAGGGGGCACCAGGATTACCATTCCTGCAAAAATATTGTCCGGATAAGTTCGCGCGCAGATAATCTCGCCGCGTTCTTTTATTTTTGATGGGTGAAATAAGTCTTCTGAACTTTCTTTGCTGGTGTATCCTTCTGTTACATAAACCGAGCTTAACAATCTGAAAACTTCTGAATCGTCAATACTAAGGGATGTCTGGGTACCTAATTTAAACTTCAATTTTCTAGCAACTTCTCGATTGGTATTTTCTCTTTTCTACCGAAAAACCTAAGGTGATGATAATGTCCGGCTATAACCGCTCTGAAACTCTTGAATTCATTGTAAACTATGTTGTGTTTTTCGCAATATCTTTTTACTACCGGGGAGATCAATGGATAGCGGGTATGGGAGATTTTTGGAAAAATATGGTGTTCAATTTGAAAATTCAATCCCCCTATAACCCAGGATAATGGTTTATTGTAGGGTGCAAAGTTTGCTGTGGTTGCAAGTTGGTGCAATGCCCAATCAGGTGTCGTTGGGCTTTTATCTGCTGGCATTGCCTGTACATTGCTCAAGTGTGCCATTGCAAAGACCAGCACCAAAGCTATGCTGACGATCATCCAGTGTACCAGATAGAACGTCAAGGTAAGCTGCCAGCTGCCACTTGCAAGATAAGGAAGCGCAATAAAGATACTGATATGCCACAGTCTGCTCACTATGAGCTCAATAGCTACTTTAATTTTCTCGTTTAGGCTCAGTTTCCAGCGATCTGTAAAAAAATCATGAAAGTCATCCCTCCAGATCCATTTTAAACTGTGTCCCAAATACAGAGGCCACGCATAGATATGCTGAAATCGGTAAATATTTTTTCGCGGTTGGGCCGGATGTAAACGAAGCAATCCGCCTGCTTCAAAATCCTGATCGTAACCACTGACATTGGTGTTGTCGTGGTGAGCTCGAACATGCAATTTATACCAGAGAATGGGACTTGCCCCTGCAAACATCAGGCTGTATGCTGCCAGTTTATTGAGTAGCGATGAATTTGAGAAAGCATTATGGCTGCCATCATGCATGACAGATAAAACAATACAGATAATTGAAAATGCCAGTGCCGGAATCAGAAAAAGTGAATACCATGCATAGTGCATTGCTGTGTATAAAAATGCCCCATAAAAAATTCCCCACAGCAAATAAACGATCGTTGCCTTTAAGATGAGACCCTTTGCATCAATTTGTGATAGAGAGTTTTTTTGCAAAAAGGAAAAAACTTCTTTTCTAAGGCCATTATAAAAACCTGCTGATTGTGATTGAATGGGGATGGTAGAAACATTTTGTGGCATAAAACTCCGTTGATATATGAATCAAGATCACCAGTTCATATACTGTCTAGTTATATGAACCATTCTTCCCATATATGTTGCAAAAAAAGACTGGAATTTACCTGAGAGCATCAATCTCCTGAGTTCACCAACTACTTAGAAGTTTTTACGTAGAAATACTTATTTGCCGGGCTATCATACATTTTTTTTATACAAAACGGTTGACATTCAAGTGTCTTTGCTCCTTCAATAATTAGAAATGAAAAAAATTGTGATTCTTGGCGCTGGTACAGGCGGGACAATGATGGCCCACCATTTAAGTAAAAAATTAAATTCAAAAGAATGGCAAATCACTGTAGTTGATGATATACAAGATCATTACTACCAGCCGGGATTTTTATTTGTGCCTTTTGGGAATTATACACTCGACCAGATTCGCAAACCTCAAACTTCGCTGTTGCCTCGAAATGTCAGGTTCCTGAATCAAGCGACTAAAAAAATTGATCCCGAGAATAATAGTATTGAAACCAGTTCAGGCGAAAAACTGATATATGATGTTCTGATTATCGCTACGGGATCACGAATTGTACCTGAAGAAACCCCGGGCCTAACAGAAGAAGATACATGGCGAAAAACAGCCTTTGATTTTTATACTGCAGATGGTGCTGCAGCACTTTTCCCCGCGATGAACAACTTTAAAGGGGGTAATCTGGTTGTGCATCTTGCAGAAATGCCGATAAAATGTCCCGTTGCTCCATTGGAGTTTGTTTTTCTGGCAGATTACTATTTCAAGCGCAAAGGAATTCGAGACAAGGTAAACCTCTCTTTTGTTACACCACTTGACGGGGCTTTTACCAAACCCACTGCCAAAAAAGCATTTGGGAATTTGATGCAACAACGCAATATTAATGTTATTACAGAATTTAATATTTCAGAAGTGGATGGCCAGAATAAAGTTATAAAATCATATGATGAAAAGGAGGTCGCATTTGACCTGCTGGTGACAGTACCGGTAAATATGGGCAGTAAGTTAATAGAAGATTGTGACCTGGGGGATGAACTTTTTTTTATAGACACAGACCCCGCAACGTTGCAATCAAAAATCAAAGAAAATATTTTCGTTCTGGGAGATGCCACCAATGTCGGCACCTCAAAAGCGGGTTCAGTGGCACACTTTCAGTCTGAAATTTTAACTCGCAATATTCTCGACTTTATTCGGGGTAAACCGTTTTCTGCCAGCTTTGACGGGCATGCAAACTGTTTTATTGAAAGCGGTAATAAAAAAGGCATGCTGATAGATTTCAATTACACACAAGAGCCGGTCACGGGCAGCTTTCCTTTACCGGTTATAGGGCCTTTGCCTCTGCTCAAAGAAGCCCGCCGAAATCATTTGGGTAAGCTGGCTTTCAGGTGGATCTACTGGAATATGCTGCTTAAGGCCCGCAGTATTCCATTTGTATCTGCCCATATGAAAAAATCAGGCAAAAATATAGTGTAATAAAATTTAAGGAGAGAATATGGCAACTGCAACATTAGGCGGAAAATCAATAGAAGTAAATGATGAGGGGTTTATAACAAACCAGGAAGACTGGTCAAAAGAAATCGCTCTGGATATTGCAAAAAATCTGGGCATTGAAATGACAGACCGACATTGGGTAGTGGTGAACTACATGCGCGAAGATTATGCAAAAACTAAAAAATCCCCGACGGTAAGAAGAATCACCCAGAATACCGATGTAAATACGAAAGAGTTATATGCACTTTTTCCAGGCGGTCCCGGAAAAAAAGCAGCGAATATTGCCGGGGTACCAAAGCCCGCGGGTTGTGTATAAAAAGACAATAAGGAAACTATCATGGATGAGAAAATAAAAAAAGTATCAATAATTGTAAGTAAAGGTTCTCTTGAGGGCATTTATCCCGGTTTAATTATGGCAAATGGTGCACGCATGGAAGGCATTGAGGCAAATTTATTTTTTACCTTTTTTGGTCTCGATGCAATAAAAACGAAGACCATCGACAATATTAAAGTAGCCACCGTCGGGAACCCTGGGATGCATATTCCCACACTGATCGGTGCCTTACCTGGCATGTCTGCGCTTGCTACTCATATGATGAAAAAAACAATGGCAGAACTGGATATTCCGCCGATTCATGAGTTCATAGAAATGTGCCATGATGCAGGTTGCATGCTCTATGCCTGTAAAGCTTCTGTAGAGATGTTTAAACTTGAGAAGAACGATTTTATTGAAGCTGTCGACTCAATCATCACTGTGGGAGATTTTTATGAAATGGCCGGTGGCGGTGAAATTATTTTTACCTGACTATGACCTCCTGTTTTGCTTGAAATCAACCTGTGCCGATTCTGGTACAGGTTTAAAAATTCTTGGGGTGCTTTGAAATCTCATTAATCTTTCAGTTTGTAACCAGTTTTGGCAATATATGCCAAAACGAAAGCACAACCAGCAAGAAATACAGAAACAGTAAGCAAGCTGGTCAATACACTGACATCCGCGATTTCATAAAAACTGTATCGAAACCCGGAAACCAGATACAGTACAGGATTCAACAGACTGACCGTTCTCCAGAATTCTGGCAGCATATCAATAGAATAGAAACTCCCTCCTAAAAATACAAGCGGGGTAATTACCAGCATTGGCATTATCTGCAATTTTTCAAAACTATCTGCCCAGATTCCTATTAAAAACCCAAATAAACTGAAACTGATGCAGGTGAGAAGTAAGAATAAAACCATAAGAAACGGATGGGCAATATGAATAGGTACAAATAATGATGCTGTTGCCAGCATTAACAGACCCAAAATCAGCGATTTGGTTGCTGCAGCACCAACAAAACCTATGACTATTTCGAGCATGGAAACAGGTGCAGCCAGAATTTCATAGATTGTACCGGTATACTTGGGCAGATAAATTCCGAATGATGCGTTACCGATACTTTCTGTGAGTAACGATAGCATTATTAAGCCGGGAACAATGAATGAGCCATATCCTACTCCGTTGACCTCTTGTATTCGTGAGCCAATTGCAGACCCGAACACCACAAAGTATAGCGAAGTTGAAATTACAGGAGAAGCGATACTCTGCATCAAAGTTCTGGCAGTTCTTGCCATCTCGAAAATATAAATTGCACGAATTGCCTGAAAGTTCATGCTTTCTCCTGTATCAGTTGAACAAAAATTTCTTCGAGAGAACTTTGTTTGGTACTGAAATCTTTATATTGAATTTTTAATTTTTTAAGGTCATCGAAGAAGGCGCTTACGCCTTTGTTTTCTTTGTGAGTATCATAGTGATACACCAGCTGCATAGAATCTTCAGACTTTTCCAGATTGTGTTTTCTCAAACCGGCCGGAATGGTTTTTAGTGGTTTTTTTAGCTCAATGATCAGTTTTTTCTTACCCAGTTTTTGCATAAGAGTCGTTTTCTTTTCAATCAGTTTGAGTTCTCCGTTGGTCATAATTCCTATTCGGTCTGCGATTTCTTCGGCCTCTTCTATATAATGCGTGGTGAGAATGATGGTCACGCCGTTTGAACGCAATTTTTTTACAATCTCCCACATGTCTTTGCGCAATTCAACATCAACCCCGGCAGTCGGTTCATCTAAAAAAAGTATCATAGGCTTATGAGATAAGGCTTTGGTAATCAGTACCCTGCGTTTCATACCACCAGAGAGGGTCATCACTTTCTTATCTTTTTTATCCCATAGAGAAAGTGATTTCAAAAGTTCTTCAAGGTATTGGTTATCTGGCTTTTTACCATACAGTCCGCGACCAAACTTGACAGTATCCCAGACAGTTTCAAATTCATGGACAGTTAATTCCTGGGGAACAATTCCGATTTTTGAGCGTGTGAATTTATAGTCTTTTACTATATCATGACCAGCTACTTCTACAGATCCCGAAGATAAATTCAGAATACCACAAATTATAGAAATCAATGTTGTCTTGCCTGCGCCATTAGGACCCAACAAAGCTACTATTTCCCCTTCAGTGATTTCAAGGTTAACGTTCTTTAGGGCAGAAAAACCATTCGCATAGGTTTTTGACAAATTTTTAACTGATAGAATGATCTTTTCGTGATTTGCTTGCATATTCTATAACGTTTTACAATGTACTACCATAAAAGTCCCGGGCATGCGTATTTAGAAAAACGCGATAAAAACAGGACAGTGCGACAATCAAAAATTTTCCTCAGAAAAGGCCGAACTTCTTTACAGCGCAAATTGATGGTAAAATCCGTTTTTGAATGGCCAGGTCTCTCATTTTTGTTCATATAGCAACTGTTCTACTGGGATTTGTGGGCATTACGGTTCAATCAATTTCTGCTGACTCATTTACAATTGTGGCAGGACGCGGTTTGTTCGAATTTCTTGCTATAGTCGCTATTTTTATCTTACAGAAGAAGTCCATCCGCCTGCAGAATAAACAGCAGTATTTACAACTGGGCTTCCTGGGTTTGTTGCAGGCTTTTCAATGGCTCACTTTTTTTATCGCAATTAAAGAATCAACAGTTGCGATTGCCCTGGTAAGCCTATTCACATTTCCTTTTTTTACAGCATTGCTCGAACCAACCATTATGAAAGAAAAATTCAGAACAGCATCCATTCTTCTTTCATTTGCGATCATTCCAGGGGTTTTATTGCTGGTTCCGAATTTCTCAATGCAGAGTCCCGAATTAATCGGAATTTTTTGGGGAGTGACCTCTGCTCTATTGGTTGCCCTGATATTTATTTTCAGTCGAAAATGGATTATCTATTCAGATGCGCTCCTTATTTCGTTTTATAAATCGTCCATTTCTATGATACTATTTTTGCCAGTGTTCTTTTTAACCCCGTCAGTTCTATCACTGCGGGATACTGGTCTTCTGGCACTGTTAGGAATATTGTTCACAGCTTTGCCTTATCTGCTGGTTACGATCGCGCTGCGCGAGATAAAATCGGCAGTTGTTACCCGAATTATCTCATTTGAACCTGTGTACGGAATTCTACTGGCAGTCTTTTTTCTTTCAGAGATTCCCGACTTGCAGACCCTTTTGGGGGCCGCTATAATTCTTTCAGTCGCCTTGTACTCAAGTATTCGATCTTGACGACAGCTCAAAAAGCGACTAGGCTTAAGTAAATTTGCTTGACCGGATTTCAATGTCGTTTACTCTGCTTTGCTTTTTCACATATTCGTCGGTTTCTGCAAGACCGGCCAGTGGCCCGTATTAACGAAGGCTATTCTGGGAATACTGAGAAAAAGCATGGGATCTTGTGGTCGCGGGTTCGAATCCCGCCGGGTAAAACCGTAACTCAGTGGTAGAGCACAAGACTACATGGTAATTCCCGAAAGGGAAGCGGGTTCGAATCCTGCAACAGCCTTTTAAGCTGGTAGAATAGAAGCAGGTACTTCTCTAAAAATACCTGGCAGCGAAACTGCCTTAAAAATTTCATCTGGGAAGAAATGCCCGGGCAGAAGCGATTTTAGCTTTTGCCAACCGTGCGATTTACCAGAAAACTGCAGATACCGTATATTCTGAAACTGGCCCAGCCTAATGTGGTTTTTGTTCGCAAAAATTGCAACGGTCCGGCGGTGGCGAATCTACTCAAGTGGTTTTCCGTAGAGAGAATGGTGGGCTTTCTTACCCGGATAAAACGGAGTCATAAATGAAAACAATAATTGAACAGGATGAAATTGGTCTGGTATACGAGAATGGAATCTACACGGAATTCATTCTGCCGGGAAAATTCACCACATTTTTTTCTTCAGGTGTCAAAATTGACAGGCATAAAATAAATGAGCAATTTTTACCTGCAATTGATTTAGATTATTTTCTCAAAGATAAAAAACTGGCCACTATGCTAGATGTCGTTGATGTTAAAGACGATCAAATTGCTCTGCATTTCGCGAATGGACATCTAAAAAATGTACTTAGACCCGGGAAAGCAGCCTTTTGGAACACACTCCAGAAAAATGAATTTCAATACTTTGATTTTGCCAACCCTGAGATACCTGATACGTTACCCGTCTCGATTCTTGCGAATCCACTTGTGACTCCCTTTATTCAAGTTATACAGG
>JAGRNJ010000029.1:0-12631 GCA_020440825.1 Leptospiraceae bacterium
TATTCAGTGAATCAATGAATATCACTTCATGCACATCCACTAATCTAAGCGGATCATTTACCAGTGCAAATTTTGTTTGGTCGACGACAACAGTGGCCAATCCCAATGACACCCTGATCATTTCACCGCAAACCCAATGGCCATTTGGTGGCAATCAATCAACGATGCTTTCGAATTGCCAATCGGCATCGGGAAAACTGGTGCAAGGTTACAATGTAAATTTTAATTATTCAGTAACCAGTAATGCCAATCACGTTAGATTTGTCTCTGTAAACGGCAATGATACAAATGACGGATTGACCACAGCAACCCCCAAGGCAAATGTTCATACTGCGTATGGCGAGCTGGCAGGTCTGCCGGGTAACCCGTGCAATACTTCTTTAGACTGTTTTGTTTTGGTAACAGATGGTACATTTGTTCTGCCACAAACTTTATCCATGTCGAACGGGGTTTCTATCTATGGCAGTTATTCGGTTGATTTCACAAGCCGCAGTAGTTTTAATAAAACAACATCGTTGGTGCCGGCAGGTTCTTTTAATTGTGTGGCACCTGAAAATGCAGGGACTCCGTGTGCTTTAATTCGTATTCCAGCTGCTGTAGTAAACCCTGTCGCAACCTCTTTAGACGGATTGACAGTTTCAGGGGCAGGCACCCAGTTTTCGGCGGGCATTCATGTTTATGGTGGTTGTTCCAGGCTTGACAATTTAAATATTTATGGAGCCAACGTAGCGGGAATTCCCGCATATTCAAATGGAATTATTATTAGTGGGGCATATGGTTGCAATTTTGCCCCCTTTGAATATTTGAATGTACGGCCGGGTGACTGCAGCGGCAGCAATTGTGTCTCAATGGCGATGAATATTTCTACCTTGCCGGCATCTGGCATTATAGTGCGTTCCTCAACTTTAACAGGCGGAAACTCAGGTTCACCGGGGTCGAACTCACTTGCCTTGCAAATTGATGCAAACAGCGCGACAGTAAATATTCAGCGAAGTCAGTTGATTGGTGGGACGGCAGAAAATGCAGCGGCACTCAGTTTAACGGCTGGCGGTGTTCTAGATGTCATCGTGAACGGCTCATTGTTGAATGGTGGTACAGCCACCGGGAATATAAAGTCTGCAGTCTTTGTAAATGCAACTGGCAGTGGCAACATTCAAATCGTGAATTCAGTTCTAAACGGCCCCAACGGCGGAACTAACCCGAATATGGAATCGACAGCAGTTCGAATTGGCAGCAATTCGTTGAAAACAACATTATCCCAGAATATGATTATTGGGGGTATTGTCAACACACCCGGCAGTATTTCTGCCGGTATAGTGGTAATCCCTGCAACTTTTTCAACTGCAAACCGGCCTTATATTGTGAATAATATTATTTTACCTTCACTTAGCGGTGCACCGGTTGCTGCTTGTATTATAGAAATGAATACAGTTTTTGCAAGTGGAGAAGTACAGTTGGTGAACAATAATTTTATTGGTTGCCCTTCGAATTTTCTGCGAACTCAGTATAATTCTACACCGACTATTTATACTGAAATTTGCGGGGGAAATCTGTGTCAAACCGGAGCAGCAAATCCCTTGAGCCCGGCTCCCACACCGTTGGGCAATTTATCGTTGTCACCGGTTTTTAACAACTCTGCAGCAAACCCGCCAGATTTGCGTTATTCGTTCTCAGGTGCCTCTCCTTGTTTATTGACCCAGGGTGGAGCAACTGTGGGTACTACGGCAGGAGCATTACAATCTATTGAAGAATCCCGGCCAAGGCCGGGTGCAGACTCTTTTCGCAGTATAGGGCCCTATGAATGGGACGGGCCCTGTATACCCTGAGAGATTAATTCAACATAGAACGTAACATCCAGGCGGTTTTCTCATGTACATCTAATCTTTGTGTCAAAAGATCCAGGCTGGCCTGGTCATTGCCAGATTCTGCAGCAGGAAAAATTTCGCGGGCAGTGCGGATGACTGTTTCATGACCATTGACCAGGTTTCGAAGCATTTCTTCTGCCGACGGAACTTTTTTATCTTCGGCAATACCTGTCAGCTCGGCAAATTTAGAACCCTCACTGGGGGCAAAAAAACCTAATGATCTGATTCTTTCTGCGATCATATCGATGGAGTTCCATAGCTCAGTGTACTGTTCCATGAACATGGTATGCAGAGTATTGAACATTGGGCCCGTTACATTCCAGTGATAGCCGTGGGTCTTGAGATACAGGCTATATGTATCTGATAACAACCTTGAGAGGCCGTCTGCAATTGCTTTTCGATCAGCTTCGGGGATTCCAATATTGATTTTTTCCATAATCGACAGTATTCAAAATAGAAAGGAAATGTAAATTCATTTCATTTCTTTTTGTCTGTCTTTTGAGTATACTGCGGTTTTGCCTGAATTTTTTGCTTACTTTCTTTAAAATTAAGAAAAGCCCGAGTAGTCGGGTATGCAAAATCAATATCATCATGTTTTTTGAATTCAATCAGTATCTTCTCCCATAAATCATGAACAGATTGTCGTTTGGTTCGCGGGGCGCAAAGATAACGAATGGTAAGCTGTACCCCGCTTTCAAGAACTTCGGTATATACAAAGGGGGTAAGTACCTGATATCGAATCATGAATTTACGGTTTGATTTACGGATTTCTTTCTCTGCTGTTTTCGTTTCATTACCAGAGTAATTATCGATTATCTTATTGAGAATTTTTTTGGCTTTTTGCCAGTTTGATTCAAAGGTGATCAACACGGGTATTTCTGACCAGATAAAATTGAATCCTTGAAAATAATTGTACAGAGAATGAGAAAAAATAAACCCGTTGGGAATGTGAATAATTCTGCCGGTACTCTGGTCATAGCCCGACCAGTTTCCGATTTCCAGTACTGAAAACTGAAAAATTCGTATATCAATTACGTCACCCTGTGCTTTATCCACTTCGATTCTGTCACCCACTGCAAAAGGTTTTCGAAGTGTTATGAAAATCCATCCGGCTATATTGACCAGAAAATCTTTGAGTGCAATTGCCAGACCTGCCGACAGCAACCCCAGAAATGTACCGACTTGAAAATTCTTGAGCCAGATCTTTAATAAAACGGTCAAGGTAATCACCGTGAGACTGAAGCGCACTGCTTTTCGAATGCGGTATTCTGATTCAGGAGAATCAAATTTTACGCGAAACAGATAACCTATGATATGATAGCTGAAGTAAGCAAGCAAGATCATTGCTGCTGAATACAAGAAATTCATTTGAGCATCATAGCTGAAACCAAGAATTTTTTGAATTGTATCCATAACTTAGAGGTTAACTTGCCGAATGATTAAGCTGCATGTAAATAAGAATATTTATCGACCGGTCTCGAAAATTTTAAAAGGACCGGGCAAAGGTTTAAAAAGGTAGGTAGGTAGCGGTTGATTGAGCTGTATTTCACTGTATTCCGTTTTGTTTGTAACAGAGACATTGCTGGCGGGATTCACTGCACGAACGGTAATCGTAGAATAAAAGTAAAAATTATCAATCAAGACCGCATTTGTCATTTTCTCGTGCAGGAAAAGACGGCCACGATGATCAAACATCTTTCTCTCAGTAAATGCAGCCGTCTGCAAATTCAATTCAGCTTCGATTCTGGTATTTTCTCTGCCAAAAAGAGTCAGGGTGCGTGTGAGCGGAGAGAAATAATCGCCCAGCGTTCGTTCTTTAAGTTCAATGCTGGTATAGTCGCTGATACCCGGGTCCTGAGTGCCGGGCAAAACCGGCGGACGCGGTCCAGAAATTGTCCAGGTAAAAGGGTTATCTGCTATTTTCCAGTAAATTAACCGACCATCGAAGACCAGAGTTTCCCGCGGCGAGATATATTCAATTCTGAAATGTCCTTGTGAATTGGCCCAGTAATAACCGGCCCTTGTTTCATTGCCGTCGGGCGAGCGAATCCACTGTCTTATTTTTGACTGTATTGTTATAATGTCGCGTTTATTTTCCAGTATCGATCTTATTTCTTTGGGTAAGGCATCATATCCGGCCGGAAACTCTGTTTCACTGTAAACCGGGAGAGACAAAGCGAACATAAGCAAGACTGCGAAAATTATATGCACCGCCGGTTTTTGAGAGTAAATCATCGCGAAAAAATTTTTCATTCTGTAGTCTGCGCTCCTGCAAATAATTTGCACTTTGAATAAATGAATCGAGGTAGTAACGAGCAGCGAAAAATGCTGACAATGCGCCGGTTACAACCCAGCCATAGGAAAAAGAAATTACTGCACCTGCTGAGAGCAGTCCCACTGTAAAAAAAGACAGTGCTCCTCTTGCAAACTGGTGGTATCGAAAGAAAACCCCGCCGGGAATAATGGCATACATCAGATTATATGCAGAATCGGGAGTCGGGAAATTCTGAATTCCATGTCGTAATATTTTTGCCCTTGTTTCAAGATTCACATTTGAGAAGGGATCGGCCAAAAACGTTGTAGCACTGTTATGGTTCCCATTTGCGAACAGCCATTTTGCGGTTTCGAAACGCAATTGGTTTCTCAATTCTGCATTGGTCAGTATGTCGGGATGACTTTGAATATCTCGCAGCAATTGATAACTGGGTAAGGGCTTATCTACCGACAATACCTGCAGATAATCGAGTTGAAATGCCAGGTACTCAGTAGAACTTGATTGAAACTGGCCGGCAAGAGCAGTTTTTGCATAAGTAGAAAGACTTTTTTCTCGATTTCCCGTCAGGCGATAGGTTGAGGCAATCTGCCAGTTCAGTCTGAATATGTTTTCAGGGCGGGATTCTTTGAAAATAGATCGATGAAACTCAGTGATGGCCTCATAATGGTTTCCCAGTTGCAAAAACTGGTGAGCTGAATTGCTGATTCCTGACAGCTGAATTTCTGGCTGCGCCGCGAGCAAATCTGGCAGCCTGCCAGAATGAAAAATAATCACAAAAAAGAGAACGTTCCAGAATGCAATTCTCTTCATCGATAATTTTTCATTTCCCGATCCATTTCTCTTTTGACATCTTTTTCCCGCAGGCTTGCCCGTTTATCGTGCAGTTTTTTTCCCTTGCCCAGCCCGATGAGAACTTTGACCAGATTTTTTTTGAAATACAATTTTAAAGGTACAATGACCAGACCCTTCGTCTGCAGTTTTCCTTTCAGGCGATCGAGTTCTCTGCGATGCAGTAACAGTTTTCGGCTGCGAGCAGGCTCATGATTGAAATGTGAAGCATGAGAGAAGGGATCAATACGACAGTTCATGAGAAATAATTCATCTCCCCGAAAGACCCCGTATGCATCGGTCAGGTTCACTTTTTTCTCACGCAGTGATTTTACTTCTGAACCGACCAGAACAATACCAGCTTCAAAGTCTTCAAGAATTTCATACTGGAAGCGGGCTTTGCGGTTGACAACAATTTCCATATTAAACGTTTTTAAAATATTCGAGAGTTGGCTTTAACCCTTCCTGCAGAGAGATGACAGGTTCCCAGCCAAGCACTTCTTTAGCCAGTTCAATATTCGGCTTTCTTCGTTTAGGGTCATCTTGCGGTAGCGGCAGAAATTTTAGTTTTGGTTCTGAGCCCATTAATTTGAAGACCAGTTCTGCAAGTTCAAGCATGGTGAACTCACCGGGGTTTCCCAGGTTAACAACCGGCGGTACTTTTTCCCGTGGCAGGTTTGCCAGCCGCCAAATGCCATCGACCAGATCTTCCACATAACAGAATGAACGGGTCTGTTTACCATCACCGAAGATGGTCAGTTCCTGACCCCGGGCAGCCTGCACGCAAAAATTTGAAACAACTCTGCCGTCATCGGGAAGCATTTGCGGGCCGTAGGTATTGAAAATACGGAAAAGACGGGTATCTGTGTTTTTGAAAGTACGAAAATCGTGCAGCAGGGTCTCCGCCGCGCGCTTGCCCTCATCATAACAGCTGCGAATTCCGATTGTATTGACATTGCCCCAGTACGATTCACTCTGGGGATGAACATCAGGGTCACCATAAACTTCTGAAGTAGAGGCATGCAAAAGTACGGCCCCGATTTTCTCTGCGAGGTGAGCCAGATGGTGTACACCAAACACCGAGGTCTCCCAGGTGAAAACAGGATCTGCCTGGTAATGCACCGGAGATGCAGGACAGGCAAGATTGATAATCATATCGCCTTGATAATCTCTGGCTTCGCGAACATCTGCCTCGACAAATTGGAATTTGTCAAAATCACGATGAGCGGTAAGATTCTTCAAGCGGCCGGTGTGCAGATTGTCCCAGACTGTAACTGCATGGCCTTCTTTCAACAGGCGCAGGGTCAAATGCGAGCCGATAAATCCGGCCCCGCCGGTCACCAGAATATTCATACTCGAGTTCATGCTTTTGAAACCCGGCGTCAAGCTTTACGGGCTTCGGGGTGTATTTCTTTGAGGGCAGAAAGGTAGAACATATCGGGTTTGCGGTTTCTTCTCGCCATGATGGCTTCGATATCATGCAGAAAACGCTCAAACTGGTAGACATCTGGCTCACTGCCACCCCAGAAAAACGGTGGATAATATTTTGCACTCGAAACTGGTGAATACAGCAGGCAACCAACATCGATAATTGTTCCGGTATTGAGCAGCGTACCTATCGACGTTTTACTGAAATCACCGATGATGCTGCCCAGTTTTATAACCCCGCTGGCAAACTGAGTTTCTGCAATCTGCAGCTTAACTTCACCGTAATTATTTTTCAGATCTGAAGTTGTGGTCAATGCCCCCAGATTTACCCAGTCTCCCACCAGAGAGTGTCCCAGAAAACCTTCATGGTGTTTATTGCTGTAACTGCCAATGATACTGTCTGCAATTTCACCGCCCAGACGGCAGTTGCGGCCACAGCGTGAATTTGAAAACGATACCCGGTCTAACTGTGATTCGGGCCCAATATATGCCGGGCCGGTCAGCAGCGAGAATGGGGAGACCACTGCATTGGCATCGATAACGATCGCTCCTTTGCGGGTATCAAAAAATGCACGCCTTGAAACTTGTGCGCTATGGTGAATGTACAGGGCGGAGGGATCTCCGTCTATTTCATATTCATCATTAGAAGTTTTGAATTCACCTTGATTCAGCAGAGCAATATCATGCTCAAATGCGGTTGGAAAATTTTTGAGAAGTTGCGCCGGGGTTACAGGGTCAACAGTTTCCCGAGAAATCTTCACTTCAATTTGGTGCAATTCATTATAGCGCTCCAGAAAATGCTGGTTTTGCATATGATTTTGTGGCAAATGCAAAATCTGCTTCAAAAGAGTTGCCCGTTCAAGATCGCTGTAAATTCCTGTCTGCAGGGTATACGCCGGTTTCAGACGCAAGAGGGGGATCAGAGTTTTTTCAAAGCAGCAAATTTTCGAGAGCAGATTTTTTGCCATTACAAAGGGGTAACAAGTGTGTAAAAATCCATAAAATACTGTAACAGGTTCCCATGCAATGCACCTGTCACCAGGGTCATTATGAGTCCTGCACCGGCTGGAATACTCAGGTTGTCATCAAAAAGCCCGTCGCGACTGAAGAATTCAAAGATAAATGCGAATACAGCCCCAAGTAGAATGATTGCAATCGTAGAAAGCTGCCATACGCCTTCTTTGGTGTACAGGGGCAATAAGTTGGTCGAATCACTGAAAAAAGTAACCAGTCCCATTGCAATCATCCCTGCAAAAAAAGAACCAAAGATTCCACCGAACATGCCTTCAAGACTTTTACCATTGGTGAATCGATGGCTGCCCCATTTACCCCCGACAAATGCTGCTGCAGGGTCACCAACGGTCAGACAAAGTACAGAGAGAATTGCAATGTCCGGAGGGTAAAAACTGATGCAGATACCCAATCCCAAAGCATAGGGCAGGCTGGCATGTACCCGATTGTATTCTTTTTCTTTCAGCAGTTTTCCTGCGACTTTAATAAATGCTCGTTGCCAGGCTTCAAAGTTAAACCGCAGAATCTCAATTATGGTAAAGAGCAGGACAATAGTGCCCAGAATATAAAAAGCAATCGATGGGGTAGGAAACTGAAAACTTCCCGGAAACAGGATTCTGAAGATATCAATGTAGATCAAAACTGGAATGATGAGGCCGATAAGATGGAATATTTTTCGGGAAAAATTGAAAGGGTCACCTGCGGCGTTCTCTTTGCTGAATATTTTCTTTGGGGTAGGTTTATCGGCCATAATTATACTCGCTCATGTAAAAGTTCGTAAGCTTTTTCTCGGGAATTTACTATAGTGAAAAGATCGTATAAACCGGTCAGTTTCAGAGATTCTGATGCCCGCTCAGATGGATTTATCAGAATCAGTTTACGATTCGAAGCAGTCAATAAGTCATTGAGTTCAAACAATGCCCCGACGCCGGTTGAGCTGATCATGGAAATCTTTGCAAAATCAAACAACAGACTTTTCTTTTCTGCCATTTCTTTCAGTTTTGCCCGAATCTCCTGTGAGATGTTCGTATTGAGCATCCCCGAAAACTGAATTTCAAAACAGGTATCAGATTCTGTAATGGGAAAGCCAGAAATGCTTGTTTCCATAAAAGACAAGGGCAAAAGAGTTGCTCAAGAGTACAACCAGAATTTTGTGAATCGATCAATAAGATTGAACAATTTGATCTTTTTTGAGGTTCTTAGTTCCGGCTTCCACTCTATTTTAACACGATCGGCCAATCGTTTTGCCATAGTATTGGCAGGGTGAATTCGCCTTGAACTTTGGCTGGTGAATTCAAGTAAATCATTCTGGCAGATTTCTGCGAAGGTACCCAAAGAATCAGCTTCGCTGGTTGAACATTTTTTTCTCGAAGCGGGAGCCGAAGGTTTCTATGAGCTGTTGTACCAGGAGGGTGTGACTGATAACTTAAACGAAGACAATACAACTCTGTTTTTTTTCTTTCCTGAGGCATTTCCGGCTCGTGCGTTTGCGCCGATGGCCTTAGCAGCACTCGGTATTGACTCAAATACTGTGGTTGTTGAACGTATTGGTTTCTCTGACTATATAAAGGCATTTGAAGATTCTTTTCGCTCTTTTGAACTCACTCCTACCCTGTGGCTTGTGCCTCCCTGGGATGAAGATAATCTGCAGATTCCTCAGACAGCCCGCCGATTGCGATTGAGACCCGGACTTGCCTTCGGTACCGGTAAACACCCGACCTCACGACTGATGATATCGTTTCTGGAACAGAATCTGTTGCCCGGCAACAGTGTTTTTGATTTAGGTTGTGGCAGTGGGATTCTTGCCCTCTCGGCAAAACTGCTCGGCGCAGGTAAAACTCTGGGGGTCGATGTAGAGCAAATCTCAGTCGATTCTGCAACTGAAAATGCGGAATTAAATCAATGGTCAACAACAGACATCCAGTTTCTGCAGGGTGATTTTTCTTTCCTGAATGATGAGAGATATTTCACAGCCGATATTTTTCTGGCCAATATTTTGCCACAGATCTTTCGGCAAAACCTTGTTCATTTGCTGGTATATTTACGGTCCGCAAAAATATGGGCTTTAAGTGGCATTGCAGATCACCAGCAGCAAAGTTTTGCCGAATTGCTGACAGACAATGGGATAAATTTTGAATGGGAATTGAAAGAAGAGTGGTTGATTTTTTATTCTCGTGAAGCCAAACGCCCTGCTATTGGTGAAAGATTTTCAGAATAACTGCGAACGGCGTACGATTAAAGTTGTTTTTACAAGAAGAAGTAACCCTTAAGCCCGATTTATGGAAGCGGAGCTTAGAAAACCTGTATTGGTCTTTGCGCGCGAGATGTTACTATGAATCGGTTTTCGCCGTTGATTATTTTTCTGAAATTTGTAACCGACGCAGTTCCTTATTGATTTGGCCGGTTAAAATCATGAAAAACATATACCAGTCACCGGCAAAAGATTTCAAAGGGTAGGTAAAAGTAGCAGGTGTATTCTTCTCAATGAAGAAATGTCCCACCCAGGCAAACGCATACCCGCAAACAAAGGCTGCAGGCAGTAGCCAAAAATTCTGCAGGTAAAAGGCGGCACCCGCCAGTACAAGAGCGCAGGAAGAGCCGGTAAAGTGCAGCCAACGGTTTACACCATTGGCATGCTCAGAGAGGTAGAAAGGCCAGAATTCTCGAAATGTTTTATACTTGGGCTCAGCCATTGCCTTTAATCGTAAAGTTTCGCACAGCGAGCTCCTGCCCGTTCTGGTCTGAGATACGAATCTTGTAATTGCCCGGCCTGTCAAAATAGTCAGACTGAAAAAGGGTGTAGATTCGATGGTAACGCGGATCGACACTCGCTTCATGATTGGCAATCTGCAGTTCTTTGACAGCCTGGGTATTGCTCCTGGTAATTTCAGTTACTTTGATAAAGATTTTTTGTACACCCAGGGGCCTGCCATTGGCAAAATACACATAAATACTGCGCCCTGCTGGAATCACCTGATTGTCAACCGGCAGTGAGGGAAGCATAGATTCTGTGATAGATGATGTGCTCAAATAAATTCGGGGCGGAATTTTCGGTGGCAACATAAAAAAATACCAGGCAGCGCCGCCAAGCAAAGAGAGTACTGCAGCAATGATCGCAATTTTGCGCCACATTGAGCCATCTTTGTATTTAAAGTCTGCGCTTTTTAATTGCCGAGATTCCAGTTTTTTTACTTTGTTGTCATCCATTTTACTTTTCCTGCTTTCGCTCTCAGATTCTTCTATAGGGCTTGCATTTTGCAAGCTTTTTTTAGTTTCAACGTTGGTCTCATTTTCATCGCTCTGGTCTTTTTTTGGGGGCAGCAGCTTCTGCCCAGATTCTTTGGCTATTTCAGCAATATCCTGTGAAATTATTTCCTGGTTGTCATCTGGCGCACTCATCTGCTCACCGATAGAGGTTTTTAATCGTTCCGCATCAATTGACTCGGGATTTATCTGTTCCCGGGTCGCTTTTGAGAACAAATCTTTTTTATTTTTTCTATTGCCTGCCATTTTACAGTCTCTGTATTACCTGGTCTGCAAAATCAGAATATGCCCGGGTTACTTTATGATCGGGAGAGTATGAAAAGAGATCTGATTTTAAGAGATGGGCTTCTTCTACAACAACAGACCGGGGAATACTCACAGGAAAAACGCTAATATGCTTTTCAATTTCGGGAATCATTGCCTGGGACAGAGTAGTGCGCGCATCATGCTGTACCAGCAATGCACCAAGAATTTTCAAATGCGGATTATATCTTTTCTGAATTGTCTCGACCGATTGCAGAATCGATGAAAGGCCATCGATTGAAAATTTCGAGATAAGCAATGGTACAATGATTGAATTGGCTGCGACAAGTGCATTGATAGTGATCATTGAGAGACTCGGTGGGCAGTCGATAATGATAAAATCAAATTCGCTTTTCAGGTTTTCAAGAGATTCATTAAGCCTGAAAAAACCATCTAATGTTCCTGATAAAAGACTTTCTGCTTCTACCAATTGTAAACAGCTTGGGATTACCGATAAATTTGCAATTTTGGGTGCACTGTGAATTTGCCTGCTCAAGAGCGGCTTTTTTTGAAAGGCTTCGAGAATCGTTTCTTCTGGCTCAAAATTCGTAGAACCGAGCAATACCCCGGTTGCATTTCGCTGGGAATCTAAATCTATGACCAGTACTTTCAGATCTTTTCTCGCAAAGGCTGCAGCAAGTTCGACAACAGTCGTTGTCTTGGCCACCCCGCCTTTTTGATTTGTGACACTGATTACAGAGGCCAAACTCACTCCCAGGTGAATTTCTTTGCATCGGCGAGAAATTTTTCAAGGCCGGCGTCGGTCAGAGGATGTTTGACGAGCATCGGAAAAACATTAAACGGAATCGTTGCCACATCTGCCCCGAGTAAGGCTGCATCGCGCAAATGAATAGGATGCCGAATACTGGCCGCGAGTACTTTTGTTGAGAAGTCATAATTTCGGTAGATTGTTACGATTTCTTCAATGAGTTGCATGCCATCCGCACCTGTGTCGTCGATTCTGCCAATAAACGGTGAGATATAGGTTGCACCAGCCTTGGCTGCGAGCAGCGCCTGATTTCCTGAAAAACACAGTGTAACATTTGTTTTGATGCCTTCGCTCGCAAAAATTTTCACTGCTTTTAAGCCCTCTGGAATCAGAGGGACTTTGACGACGACATTTTTGGCCAAAGCTGCCAGTTCTCTACCTTCTTTCAGAATGTTGTCTTTATCTGTTGAAAGCACCTCGGCCGAAACCGGGCCAGATACAATTGAGCAAATTTCTTTGATGAGGTTTTTCATTGACTTACCGGTTTTTGCTACCAGAGAAGGGTTGGTGGTAACCCCATCAAGAATACCGAGTTCATTAGCGCTTTTAATTTCGTTGATATCTGCTGTATCGATAAAAAATTCCATAGTCCGATTTCATGATTCGGCAACGCCCCGTCATTAATTTTTATCTTCTTGTCGAGAGATAAAGAACTTTGACAATTGAGAAGGATTATGCAAAAAAATTACCTTCTGGCAGCATTTTTAAGTTTAACTTCTGTTTTTTGTGCTGGCACGGGACAAAATGTTGCAGAAAAGAATCGCGCAGAGCTTGAGATCTTACGTCGACGTGAATCTCTGTTATCCCGCGAAAATTCTGTGTTCAGAGAAGAAAATCTTGAAAACTCAAGACGGATTGCCCTGCTCACGGCAGACATTGAAGAGCTGA
>JAGRNJ010000029.1:12729-31337 GCA_020440825.1 Leptospiraceae bacterium
GCAGAAAAGGAGCGAAACCGTATTCTGCTTGAGAATAGCTCACAAAAAGTCAAAGAATTGAACCAGATCAATGCCACACGTGAACAAAGTTCGCGTACCAGAATTACAGAACTGCAAAAAGAGTTAAAGAGCAGAGAAGAGCAGTCGGCGAAAGAAATCTCTGAACTCAAAAAACAGCTCGCGAATCAGGAAATTCAGTTTAAGCAGCAGGTAGAACAGTTACAAAGCTCTCTCGATGTCTTGAGAGAAGAAAATAAAAAATTGAACCAGAAACTCTCCCAGAAGTTGAACCCGATTGTAGTACCAGAGATGAAAAAAGAACCGCTTGAGGTTGAATCTGACGAGATAGACTAAAAAACAGAAAGTGAAAATTACAATCGATAAGGCAAGTAAGGCAGGAAAATTGAATTGAAGACTTTGCATTGGTCAGTTGTGTTTATTCTCACAGTTTTTTACTCAGTATTCTGGGGTGAGGTATTTGCTGAATCCCCGATGCAGACAACCCGCATTATAATAACTGCCAATCTCGAAGGGCGTTTTGAGACTCGGGACAACGGTGAGAATGAACCTCTCAAAGTGCTTGCTCGAAATCTGCTCGCAGAAAAAAGCAGGTTTCCCGAAACAATATACCTGGATGCCGGCAATGCCTACTCACCCGGATTTCTTTCCCGATTTTCAAGGGGATCAGTGATACACAGTTTCTTTGAACTGACCGGCAATGCCGGGGTGGCAGTGAACTCCCGGGACCTTCGTATCTCTGTTGATGTACTGGAATTTTTTCAAGAGAGAAAAACAGTGCCACTGCTTTCTGCGAATATTCTACGGGAAAAGAAAACAATCTTTTCTACCTACACAAAAGTACAAAATTTCGGCATTATCTCCCTCTCGTCACCCAAGTCAGTATTCGATGCTGCTGAAACAGAATTGTTTGATTTGAGTCTGCAAGATTCAGAGGTTTCTATTCGGCAGGCAATGGAAGAGGCAGCACAGGAAAATATTTCGTCTTTCATTGTAATTACAGGAAGGTCTTTTCAGGAAAATCTGAAATTGATGCGCATATTTCCCCAGATAAAAACCTGGATTGCAGCAGCCGATGCCGCAAAGGGAGTTTTCGACACAGATGTTCAGAAGCTGAGTATCGAAAGCGGCAGCACATTGTTTTTTCCCGTTCAGTCAGATGGTTACTATCTTCTCACTCTTATAAATAATGAACCAGCCGAATTCGAGTTCAAACAACCCGATGCTCAAATTCAGGAAAACTCACTGGCATACAATCGATTTGTAAATCGTCTGAATATCTGGCGCCAGCAGCTTGTTGAACAACAACCCCGTCTGTTTGAACCATTAACAGCTGGTGATAACTTCAGTTCCGAAAATCTGATGCGCAATGTTCGGTTTCAGAATCGTTGCGATGTCGGGTTGGCCGATGAACGGTCAATTGCAAATGTGTCAGAGAACAGCCAGGTCAAAATTGATGTCATTGAAAAATTGAGAGATGAAACATTCGTATTTAAATGCAGACTGCCCGGCAGTAAATTCACCAATTTAAATTTACCGTCAGGAACCCGACTGCAGGGGATGTCTTCGAATCGTATTAACAACAGGCCCTTGCAGCCGGGCAGAATGTATACTCTGTGTGCTACCCAGCGCCATCTGCGTGAGTTATTACCGGTAAGAGCCGACATTGAAAATTGTGAAAACTCATGGATGACCTACGCAGATTATATTTCGAATATCTGGCAACCAGACTCGGAACTCGAATTTAATCGGGTGAATGATATCAGCGAAGAAATTCTACAGAGCAGAATGATAGGTGAACTGAATTTGCAATTGTCGAACTTTGTTGAGAGTGCCACTGTGCGCCGTGAGTCCCTGGCGAATACAACGCCGCCGGGCAGGCCAGGTGCCTCTTATCTAAAGTGGGGCTTAGAGAATACTATCGAAGGAAAATTATACAATGCCCATCATGAGTTTTCTCTGACACCATATCTTTATTATATAAGGCAAGATGATTTATTTTTACAGAACCTGTTGCGATTTACATTTTTGTATCGTTACCAGTGGTTCAGCTGGATGATGCCCTATGCTCAGTCACGCTATGACAGTGCACTGGTCAGTGATCGCGGGATAAGACCGGCTCTCTTCCGTCAAACCGGAGGACTTTCGTTGAATCGTAATTTGTTAGAAGGAAAAATCGGTTTAGGTTATGAGAAAAGAATCCGCGACCCTGCCACAGAACCTGTGTTTGGTCTTGAAAGCCAGGTTAAATGGGAACTGCCAATTTTAAATGCACTTACGTATAGATTATTATGGGAGGCATTTTTCTTTCGGGATTTCCAGATAGCGTCTGAAGCTGTCAGTGTGCGCAGTGAGCTGACAAACAGGCTATCGTGGAATGTTCTACGCTTCATGAGTGTTTCTCTCTCTCATCGCTGGTTTTATTTCAGTGATCCCGGTCGGTCAGATCTGTACAGCAATCAGCAATTTACTGTGTCTGTAGATCTCAGAGACAGCTTTCGTTATGATTTTTAGAAAACCTGTGAAAAAACTTCCGTGAATCTTTTTTAAGAATGTGCGCCTATTTGGGGTAAGTCGTGGTTTTTCACGGATTCTTCGATTTTTCATGTATAATTTGCAGAAATCGAAATTACCTTGTGTTCATCTCAAAATTATAGAATCTATTCTGATAGTATGGTGTACTATCTGTTTTTGTTAAAAATTCTTTTATACACAGGTTTCCGGTATAAAAATTGAAGGTATAATGCGGGCCACAGCAGAAAAGAAAGACCGAACGGTGCAGTAAACTGAATCTGATCAGAGATAATGGTTGAATTGTCAGACTCCTGATAGATATGGTGGCGATGCTGCCAGCTTTTCAGGAAGAAGGGCAGCTCGGTTCCTATATCAATAAATGAGAAAAGATCTTCCCTTTCTTCAAAATGGACAATTTTACTTGTCCAGCGTTGTTTAAATACCAGAAAGTTTAACTCTAAGGAGACAATGTCTCCGACCTTATTCCCATCGAATTTCAAAAGCTTGATTCTGGGAAAGGGTGGGGCCAAGGCCTGAAAAAGATCAGATTGAAACCCTGCAGCGACCTGGCTTACAGATGACGAAACCCGGGTATCAATCTGCAGTTTCATTTATTCCACTTTGAGAAGCTCAACATCGAAGATGAGGCGTGCATCGGGAGGTATAATTCTGCCCGCACCCTGGCTGCCATAGCCTAATTCAGCGGGAATGCGCAGGGTTCTCTTCTCACCTTCTTTCATGCCTTCGACACCAATGTCCCAGCCTTTAATCACCTGGCCTGCACCCAGTTTAAACCGAAAGGGAACCCCACGGTCTACAGAAGAATCAAATTTTTTACGTGTTGTTAGCCAGCCGGTATAGTGGACAGATACAAATTTACCGGGGGTGGCAACTTTACCGGTGCCTTCTTTCGTAATTTTGTAAATCAGGCCATTTGGCAGCTGAACCTCTTTATTCAGTTGGCTGGCCGACATCGGCAATACTGCCAGGGCTAGCAAGATTAGCATTAATTGTTTCATAATTGTTTCCCTCTCATTGTATTAAAAAAGGCCGATACCGGCCTTTTTATTTTTCGTCGAAACCAAGTTTCAAGAACCGGTCACAAATAAATTTGTAAACCCCCGGCGTTCAGCTCTCGCTGAAGAGGGGGGCTTTCTTTAAGTCTAAATCGTGAAATCAACCTTCATAAGGTGCAATGTTCTGCACATTATTCGATTGAATTTTAACAGTTCCGGAAGTGGTAATTACTTCGATATAGCCACCTTTTTGAGAGAAAGAACCAATGTAGGTCTTACCGTCATTCGTGGTTACTTTTGAAAGGCGGCCGTACTTTTCTTTGAGTTGATCAATCGTCAAAGGCAATACCTTTACAGCAGCAGGTTGCTCAGTTGCACTGGGTAACAATGCTGATTCTTCAGGTTTGGTCATGATCGCTTCAACCCCGGCAGCCATTTCTACACTGGCGGCTTCTGGGCTATCACTCAACCCGGCCAAATCTTTGCTTTCGACCACTTTAATAGATTCCAGCTGTTCGAGTGCTGTTCTTTCAGATGCAGAAATCTGCTCTACTGCCTGCACAGATTTTTCATCTGCAACTATTTTTTGCCCTGCTTCGAGTACAACTGGTTTTGCAGATTCTGCAGAAGTTGTTGAAACAGAGGTTGCTTCGATTTTACCGTTCAGCAGTTTAATCGCCACTCTGTTTTTATTTTGTGCATCAATTGAAACTGAAAAAGAGGTTCCGCGTACACCCGCCACAAGAGTCGGGGTGCTCATTTTATAGTCTGCGCCTTTGGCTAAAACTTTGCTGAAGGTCGAACCGCTTTCCTGATTGATATTGATTGCAGGCTTACCGTCTGAACCATTCATCAGTTGTGTGACCTGAATTGTAGTACCGGCACCTAGTGTTAATTGTGCATGATTGGCAAACTGCAATACCGCGCCCGATTTTTCACCAACATTGATGGTCTCGGCAGCACTTACTTTTGAACCAACTTTTGCGGCATTGCCGTTTACTGAAACAGTGCCGCGAATAAATGTAAATACACCATTATAATCTGGAGCTTTGCTTTCTTTGCAACCTGCGAGTGCAGCTGCGAATGACAGCATAACCAGTATTCCTGTAGATTTTTTCATTGAGATCCTCCCGGGGGGTCGACAATTCCACGAAATATTATGTCAGGTGACCGTTCCGACTCCGCCATTGTTAACCTAATAATAAATCTGATAGAGTCAAGTAAAAAAAATAAATCGAGATCTGACAATTCCTGTTTACATGAAAAGATATAACAATAAAACCTGCACAAAGATACCGCAGAGAGGAACTGTTTGGTAGAAATTAAATTTTTCTTGAAAATGTATGCTCACCTCTGGAGTAACCGTGGGGTTGCCTGGCAGAGCAAAGACGGGATAAGCAATGCGGGGGTTGTTTCGAAGGTACACAATGGGTACCTTGTCTTCGATCTCATGGGAGAAAGTTGACCGTCTTGCTATTGCAATCTGGTGCTCCTGACCGTTCAGGTCATAAAAAGCAAAGAAATGCTTATAAAACGTCAAAATACTGTGAGAAATAGGCGGTTTTATCCATTTCCCGGTCGTTAATTCACCAGAGCGTATTGCCCGTATTTTTCTCAGCATATCGGGTAGCGGATATGTTAAAAAGACTAAACCGATAGCTGGCAGCAGAATTACCAAAAGAGCATAGGGGCCGAAACGGGAATAATTTCCATCGAGCATTCGGGAGTAGCCGGGGTCGGATGCATTATATTCAATTTTGATTTCATCATTTTTAAGAGGAGGGTTCACAGTGTAGCTCACATGTTGGTAATCATTTCCTAATGCTCTGAATTTATACTCCACAGAATATATCCGTCTGTTATTCGATGTTGCACTGGTTTCCTGAATATCAATCACAAAGCCTTCTGCGACGGGCATGTTTCCCGAGAATTTAACTAATTCTACGGCAGCTTGTGGACCCTGGAAAACCCAGAAAAAAATACTGCCAAAACTGAAAAAAAACCAGCCGATGATTCCCGGCACTCCTCCGCTTAGAATTTTCAGCAACACATTAATAGATATGGTTCGCATAGCCGGGCTTTATGGAAATAATGCCAACAAATCATTTCGCCGGGCAGAGCGTGCCAGATCGGCAGCCGTTGCACCGGCAAAATTTGTGATTGAGGCGGATGCCCCGCTTTTCAGCAGCAGGGCAGTCTTTTCAGGAGAGCCCGAGAGAACTGCGAACATCAATGCCGTAAAGCCCTCTTTGTCCTGGCGGTTTATTTCATAGGGTTTGAGCAGCAATTCACCCAGGGTCTCAGGTGAGCCTTTCCAGGCAGCAATCATTAATGCTGTTCTTCCTTTATTATGCAGTAGACTTTGGGTTGCCCCGGCAGCGAGCAATGCGCGCATTGCGCTTAAATGACCATGCCAGGCAGCCATCATCAGTGGAGTATAGCCCTCCGCCTCCTGCACGTTTACACTTGCCCCATGTTTTAGCAAAAGTTGAATAACCTGCAGATTTCCCTGGTTCGCTGCAAACATAATGGGCGAGTATCCGTCTTTATTACGGGCATTGACGTCTACTTTGGCGGCCAGGGCAGTATTTACCCCGGGCAGATCACCGGCTTTAATTGCATCGGTCAGAACCTCATTGCTGTCGGGATCAATTGCCCCGGCATTGAGCAGCATCTGTAAAACTTTCTTATGATCATTCTCTCGTGCCCAGTATGCAGCAGTACCGCCCCGGCTGGCTTCAAGGTGTACATTGGCCTTTGCCTGAATTAATAACTGCACATTCTGTTCCAGCCCTTCACTGGCGGCAAGAATCAGCGGGGTGTAGCCGAAATTATTCTTTTTATCGAGTTCCGGGTTTTTCTGCAATACTGCGCGCAGCATGGTTGGTTCTTTTTGCTGTGCGGCCCAGTGCAGGGCAGTGTATCCGTCTTTATCGCTTGCCCGAATATTGGCATTTACTGATAAAAAATATTCAACAAGCTGTTCATGGTTATTGCGCACCGCCCTCAACAGGGGGGTAGAGCCTGTCTGGTCGAAAGAATTGATATCGGCACCTTCTTTGAGGGCCGTCTTGGCTGTTTCGAGCTCGCCTTTTTCGGCAGCCTGGAACAATTTTTTCTCTGCGACGGGATTGCTGGCACCTTTTGACATCAGGTAGCGGGCAATCTCATCATGACCAGCCTGAAAAGCCAGTGAGACTCCGGTTTCTCCCGATGGGGTACGCAGCTTGATATTGGCTCCCGATTCGGTGAGAAATTTTACAATTTCATAGGAACCTGCTGCGGCAGCACGCATCAGCGCAGATCTGCCGTTTTTGTCAGTGGTATTGATTCTGGCACCGCCTGAAACTGCCTGGGCAAGCAAGGGTAAATCATTCTTTGCCAGTGATGTCGCAAACCAGCTTTCTGCCTCGGGGTGAACCAGACCTGCTTTGAGCAGAACAGGCAGAACTTTTTTTCGGTTATGATTCCAGGCATACAGGAATAAAGACTCACCTGAATTGTTCTGGTGTTTGAGATTTACTTTTTTATCGATTAAAATTTGCAGATTGTCTACTCGCTCAGCTTCCACTGCAGAAAAAATCGGGGTGTTCCCCTGAGCATCTTTGATTTCGGTATCGAGACTGTGATCGAGCAGAGCACGCAGGCAATCGTCATGTTCGGCAGCTGCTGCCAAATGAAAGCCGGTTTTCCCTTCTGCAGTGCTGAGATTCAGGTTTACCCCGTTTATGGTATATTTTTCAATTTTAGAACATTTGCCTTTAGTGGTGTCTTTGAAAAATTTTTCCTGGGGATTTCGATTGCAGGCAAATATCGCCAGCATTACGCAGGTAAGAGCAGTGGTGAGGAATACTGATTTCTTCGTTTGCTCGGTATTTCTCTTGATTTCTTTACTCATACAGCATCTTCCATAGCTCAATGTATCTGCCAATTATTTTTTAATTTTTAGCGAAAAACATGGCGCAACGCATAAAAAACTAAAACGCTACTTAAAGTTTAAGCGAAATTATATGTTAACTTTTTTTGGCCTAGTTCGTCTTACCGGGCAATATATATAAGCGGGTTTTTATAAATAAACAGATGGCAAATTGAAATAAGGATGAGATTAAGCATTAAAATACATCATACAGCATTTTGGGGAACATTGCGGCGCTTTCTGAAGGTTTGTATTTTGCCAACGCTGTTTTTTTTGGCAAATTGCTCACCAGGCAGAGATGGCTTTCAGGTTCTGCAGCCAGAATCAGATACCAAGCTCACGGCGTTGCTCAATGAGACGCCGGCATTGCGTGCTGCCTTTGGCAATATTGATCCGATTCAATTCAACCAGAAGCTGACCGATATGGTACACGCGCACCCTAATGTTGCAGTGCGGTTTTTTGAGGCACTTGCTGTTTTGTCAAAAGACCGTCCGGTTTTACCGCAGGTACTTGATCATTTAGCTTACGACATCGGGCAACTCACAGATTACTATGCAACAAATCGTGACGATCTTGATCGTGCAATGGATGTAGGTTCCCGGGTGCTGTCTGTCGATGCCAGTACCATGACAGATTCTACGACGCTGTTTGCAGAAATTGTCAAATGGGCAGGTGAGCGCGATGCAATTTTCTCTGACAGTCTCAATACCACCATTTACTCGACGCCGCCGAATAATAAGTTTCCCACGTCAGGGTTGTGGAAAAACTGTAATGATCAGGAAAATCTGTTCTCTGATGCGAAACCAGTCAATATGGAAGACGGGCGGGAAGCACTGTTTACAATTTATGATGCATTAAGACTCGGTTACTGTATTTATGAGGGCGGTATTGACCCCAGTTCAACGGAACCCGGTGCCTTCATGCGCGAGGCTTTGAGCAGTATTAAAGATTCCGGTGATGTCGAGTTACGAATGTCAAACATGATTCGTACCATGAGCGAAGAAAGTTCAGAGATACAATCTCTCGAGCAGGAACTCGCAGACTGGCTCACCCGTGACCCTGACAAGGTCGCCATAACTGATTTTCTAGTAGAACGGGTATATTCAATTACTCGAAAACCATTTGTCTTTGAAAATGGGAAACCTCTGCTTGATCTGCAGGCGCCACACTTATCGTATTTGAATCCTGCGGCTGATGCAAGCGGGGCCGATGACAAATATCTGTTCCAATGGCTGCTCAAGGCCGTGTATGCAGATTCTGCAAAATTCGATGAACTCGAAAATTATTCTCCAATTGATACAACTTCTCGTCTCTATAAATTCGGAGAAGATCTGATTACTGATGCAACCTTTGGCCTGAGGGAATTATTCAAATCAGGGGGCAGCAGCGGCACATATTCCCAGACGATGCTCAATAACCTGTTGTGGCAGGGTTGGGATTACAATGGTGTCGGCGGAGACACATCGTTCAAAGGTATTTTATTTCGCAATACAGGGGTACCGAACCTGGCCGCAGACGGCTATGTTGCCCGCATGGCCCAGGTCTCTTCAAGCCAGACTGCCTATAATTCTTATCGTGCGCAGAAAAATACCGCATTAGGCTCTTTGATGAATGTCTCACAGAATTATAATGGGGAAAGCATGCTCTCAGGCATCGCCAAAAATCTGTACCTGCATCTGATGGAGCGCTATTACGACCAGACAACGTTCACAGATTCGAATGGGGTACTTAAACCACGTGGCTGGGCATTGAGCAGCGAAGATGCCCAGACCTGGTTTGGTGATCCCGAGCGAAACCTGCCCGGTTATATTGCAAATATTCAATATGCTCTGCGGAATATGATGTTCCTGAATCCCTGTGGAAAAGCCTCAGGAGCAGCCTGCCCGGGAATTGCCGGGGCGGGTTCAGATTACTCCCGCACGCCTTTTTTGACAGCGATGCTGTATATGCTGGCAGCTGCCAATGGTGTGGTTGATAAAACAAATGGCCCGGCTTCTTTAACGTTGCGAAATTCATTGAGTTCCATGCAGGCGAATATCAACCCGGCAAACGGGATAAGAACGATTGAAGTATCTTTATTCGGTATTTCTCTGCCCGACATGCAGGTCAGGGTTGCCTGCCCGGTTGAGAGCCTGAATCCTGGAGATTGTGCGCAGACCGTCTGGCGCAATAATATTCCTGCGACAACCAATATGAATATGTTCGACTTTGAGTTGGTAAGTCCGGGTCGCTTCAAAAGAAGAGAAGGGGCCATTACAGGCGACTGGCAGGGTAATTTTCGCTCACAACAGGGTGATGTTGAAACTACAAAAACTAAGACAGCAAACTGGGTAATGGCAGAAATTGCACTCAGTGCCTGGCAGGGGTATGGGCCCTACACAGTGAATGGGAAGGCACCCAATGGCAGCAACCTGAAATACCAGAACGATTATTATACCGATAAATACAGAACACTATTGTGCACAGATGCCACGGGATTGGGTGCTCCCAGTGATTCCTGCATGAGTGAGCATACCTCATCGAATGCGATGGGAGGCAATAATGGTGTGGCCAATGACGGAACCGCAGGTTCCGGAAACTATCATATTTATGAGAAAATATACATCCCCCGAACATCCAGTGATCCCTGCTGGGCCGACTCGACTGCAGGTGGCAGCTATCCGAAGTTCGGTTATATTCGCCCGCAAGGGTCGACCTCATATCATATAAATGCAAATTGCAGTGTCTGGACCAAAATTCAAACAGACTTCACTACTCTTGAAGAAGCTACCCGGGCAAATCTGGAATGGCTGTTGCGGGACAAAAAATATATTTTTGTGATCCCCATGTACGGGGTCACCAATATGAATACCGGGTTCAATAACGGAGCCTCATTCAGTGTATTTGCCACAATTAATGCCAATGGGGTCTACGGGGTGACCTCTGCGAAACGTTCGGGTTCGACCGCTGATAAAAATGGCGTCTGGGCATTGAGCGGGGTAACCATGAATGCCAATGGGGATGGCTATATTAACAATGTGGGAAACGGTTTCATCAGTGAAAGCAATGCAGAAGGTGCAAGCAAAACAGTTCGCTACGGTGTAACCTCATACACCGGCGGTGATTACACAGTGATACTCGATTTGACCCTGACAGACTGGGGTCTGGCCAGTGTTCTGGTAGATGTGTATGAAGAAATCTGGAATACTCTTGGTGATGGTCCGGTAACCCCGGCAATCATAGGAAATAACTTTTCACCATTGCTGGCGATGGCCGAAGAAAAGTACACAACTTCTGACCTTATGACAAACCCCGGTGATGCGGCAGTAGAGTCGATTGCCAAATTTGCAAAATTTTACAATGAATTTTTTCCCGACAATGTTTCAACCTGCACTACCGGTACGGTTACCTATACAGCAAATGGGAATCCCGATTTATTTGAAAATTTTCAAAACGGATGTATAACGGCAGAAGATCTGCCACCCGTGCCCAAGGTCAATGGCGTACGCTACCCTGCGACCTTCAATACCGATGGCAGTATCGCAACTTGGTATACGTACAATGCACCGTCAGAGAGTAAATTTGCCGGTTTTCTATTGCCCCTGGTGATGACCATCGGTACCATTCATGAAGATGGCGGGGTCAGAAAAACCAATGGAGCGCTTCTCTCTGCCGGGGAAAACCGGGATAATGTTACAATTCGAAATTTTGAGAGTGACGGTTTTCGGGAACACATTGATACAATGCTCGATCTTTTTTGTGCGCTGAACGAGAGTAAAAAGAGCAATCCGGCCGGCAGCGCTTTAGCTGACAATCTGCCTGCATACAATACAACCGCAGGCCAGGAAGCACTTTCAAATCTATTGATTGAAAAGAGCAAAGGTGCACGCAACGGCTTCTTACCTAAACTGGTCGCCAATCGCTATGCAAATGTAGCGAATTTACAGCCTTTGGTTGATGATATTGAAGAACTGATTTCGAAAACTGCAACGGGTATGCTTGACCAGTTTGAAACTACAAAAGATACCTCAGTGACAACTGCCAATGCAAGCGGTATCCCGAATAAAGATAAATTACGATATTTTATGACCCGGAAGGTAATTGATGAAACTGTCTTCACTACCAATTATCTTGGCGGTGGGATGGCATCTGCCGAACCCATTGAGCAGCTGATTTCTTTTCTCGGCTACATTCGATCGCTGACTGATGACGCTGAAATACGGGCAACGATTAAAGAATCTATACCCGTGCTGAATAAATACATAGAAATGAATGGTCTGGGAACTCCGCTGACCGTTACAGATGAAGATATTGACAAGGTTATTGACTTTTTGGCTGACCAGACCGAAACCGGGGAATACACTATCGACGGCTTTTTACGGCTTGTGGTAGATCTCAAGCTGAATGATATCGATACCTTGCGCGAGTTTAAGTTTGATACTTTTAAGAATGTTGGCAGCGGTCGATTCAAAACCGAACTCGAGAATATGAACTCAAAAATGGCCCAGTATTTTGGTACAGATTACAAAAAGAAGTTATTGTTTTCCCCGTTTATGCTTGGTGAGCCTGTTTGTCCGGGTGGCTCAGGGGTAGGTTATGTTGATTCTAATGAAAATGGCAAATGGGATCGGGGCATCATGTCTTTTGTGAATCCCGCATATCATGAAAATCAGACCTATTCAGAGACCCCGACAACGGGTTCCTGTTCTGCAATTACAGTCAACGTTCCCGATATTTATGAACCGAATTTCTATGTATTGAATCTCGATAATGCGGTCTGGTATTTAAATGATGCAATCTTGAACTTCCAGGGCAGTTGCAACACAGGGGTTGATCCTGATTGTTCTGAGCGTTTATATGTTCTGAACTTGACCAATGATCTTTATGCATTCAATTATTCTGCCAAAATTATAGAAATCAAAAATGATATCTTAGGTTGGCTGTATGACCGAGAAATCACTTTAACAGCCAATGATCGCAATGGCAACAATGTAATTGAATCTGGTGAGTTTTCAGATGTCTGCAACAATGGCATATACCAGTCGAAAACGACTCTGCGTAATTTTATTCGCTACTATATTTCGGGGGGAACCCCCGATTGTGCAGGCAGTTCTAATATTGCCAAAAGCCAGTTTCAAAGCCTTTATGAAGATATTTCAGATTCTACTCATGGCGGTTATCTGCTTGTGATGAACCAGGCAATGGACGAACTTTTCAATCCCAATTGTCATATTACGTATGCAGCAGATTGTTATAAAACAGAGCGACTGCTCGATGTGCAACGCAGGTTTTATGCAGCTACAGACTTTGAACCTGCCGAGTTAAAAGCGTTTAAGAATTTTGTTGGTGTTTCTCTCTATGACCATGCACAGGATAAATACACGTATCCGATTTCAGGCATGGCTTCACAACTGGCAATTCTAATGACTGAATTTCAGGGAAATTATCCGGAATTACTGGAAATGTCCATTACCGGTTTTGCGACCGACGGGTTTTTAACCTATATGACGACCGCCTTCTCTGGGACAAATGTCGATTCTTATGAGGTATTGCGAGATATGCGTACTTTTGTCAATACCCGGCCTGTACGGGAATACAATAATCCTGAAACATTCTGGTGGCAGCTTTCTGGTCTTATGAGTTCTATAGCAGATGCTGCTTATCACAGACACAATATGAGCTGGCGAAATGATTACTACAATGGCGTATCTGCAATGTTTCGGGAATAATAATTAAGGAAACCCTCACGAATGAAAACCAATCTGTTTAGAATTGTAATTTTATTATTGCCTACCGCAATATTTGCAAATGCAGCAGATTCATTTGGTTTTGGTGCGAAAGGTACCGGTATGTCAGGGGTCGGAACTGCAATGGTCAATGACTGGACTGCTCCGTATTTTAATATTGCCGGGCTGGCATTTCCCGACCCCGATGCTGCACGATTGCGCAAGCGGAAAGAGAATGCCGATGATTCTGCCAGTGGTAAGATACGAATCTTAAAAACAAAAGAAGAACAGTTACAGGAAGTCGATGAAGAAGGGGATTATGAAACCGAGGTAGGTTTCAACTACCTGTATCAAATCTCGAGCATGACCATTTCACCTGTCTCAACAAATTCCCAGGTTGAAAACAATATCGGTATAGCAACCGAAGGGGCAAATTTCGGATTCATTCAGCTGGGACTGGTTTTTGATCTTCGCAACTGGTTTTTTATTCCCCAGCGTTTGCCCGTTAAATTCGGAATAGCGATGTCTCTGCGCGATAATGGCAATATTGCAGCGGTCAATGATGTCTCGGCAGAGTCGTATAATTTTTTACGTCTGAATCGCGAATCACAGCGCATTATGATCATGAGCGGACTGGGGTTCCAGGTCTGGAAAGACCGCCTGAGTCTAGGGGCTGGTACTTCGATTCTGGCAGGGGGGGATGGCCGTTTTCGTATGGACAATGTGATTATTGATCCTTCTGGAAATGAACAGATACCAGCTCAGGAAGTTATCTTAAATTTGACCCCTCGAATTGCACCTACAGCCGGGGTGCAATACCGGCATGCTCTGAAAGATCTGATTTCGGCACCCTGGGCAGCACAAGGCACCCTTTACACCGGTATTTCATGGCGAGGTGAGTTGTATATGGAGCTCGATCCGCTGGTTGCCAGTGCGACAACTCAATTGCTTGCCATCGATTTACCAATTCGACTGAGTGTACTCGAATTCTATACTCCGCATATTTTTTCCTGGGGTTTGGGATATATGCATTCAGACTGGTTGAAGGCAGAGCTCGATCTCGAAATGCAGTTATGGTCAGGATACAAATTGAGCAGTGCTAAAATAACATATTATGCACGGCAGAATATATCCATTCCTGAATTTGAAAATATATTTGTGCCCCGTTTTGGGGCGGCAATTCGACCGGGCGAGTTTATAAGCGCACTGGCAGAGGTACCACTTTGGACCAGATTCGGATATGCTCTGGTGCCTGCATTTACCCCCGACCAGGCCGGGGTGACCAATTTTCTCGACAATACTAAACATTTAATTTCTTTAGGGGCTGGCTATACATTGCCGGCAAATAAAGCGGTAAAAGTTCCGGTAGAATTGAACCTGGGATTACAAATGCAGCTTTGGGGTTCACGGGAAAGCAGCAAAGCGGCTGTGAATTCTTTTAATCCGTCTTACAGTTATTCAGCCAGTATTTTTATCGTTTCGCTTTCTGCGTCCATGAAATTCTAAAGATGATTTAGTCCTTTAATTTTGTTGACATCATGATTGTGGTTGCGGCAATTACAGGTGAGAATTATTCTGTATGAAGAGTGCGTGGCATCAAGTCATCCTTCCCGGCCACCCTTGATTCGCAGACTTCTGAAATTTTTTCGGGATCATCAACTGTATACCGAATTAGACCGCTACGAGTTAGAGCTGGTTCTAGATGAAGCGATTACCAATGCCATGGAGCATGGCAATCGTTGGGACGAGAGAAAAAGCATTTATGTCTCTCTCTCTGAAGAAAATGATTTCTACCTCATAGAAATTCGGGATGACGGTCTGGGCTTTACACACCGGCCAGACCCGCTTACCAAAGATCCAAAAAAATTAGAAACACGGGGCAGGGGTATCCACATCTTGCAATCTTTTTGTCGGGTTCAATGGAATGCACTCGGGAATGAAATTACACTCTTTATAAAGAAGGAGCAGACGTGTCGGTAGCCTTGATTCCTGAGAATGACCATTTATTACTGGTTGTGCATAGCTCAAGAATCGATGGAGACAATAAGATTTTCATGACCGTAAAGCAATCTGATCTTGAACCCGGCATCTTTGCTTCTATAGAAATTGACTTGCAGGCAGTCGTGTATCTGAACTCTCTGGGAATTGCTGAAATTATCAGTGTATTCCGCTATTTTAAAGGAGAAAGAGAGAAGCTAAAGATGGTACTCAAAAACGTGGATGCTTCCATTGCTAAGCTGTTCGACGTGGTTGAATTGGCCCACGTCTTTGAAATACACCTCAAACCCTGATAGAGAATATTGATTAGAAACCGATGGCCATCCCCCCGTCTACTCTTAAGATCACACCAGTAATAAAATCTGCATCAGATGAAGCCAAAAAGCGAACCGCTTTTGCAATATCGTCCGGGGTACCTGATTTTTTTAAGGGGATCATCTTTGCCAGTTCTGTCTGCACAGCCTCTGGAAGTGCGCCTGTCATATCAGTCTGTATGTAGCCCGGGGTAATTGCATTGACCGTGATGTTGCGACTGGCCAGTTCTCTTGCCGCAGTTTTGGTCAGGGCAAGTACTCCGGCTTTTGCAGCAGAATAGTTTGCCTGACCCGCATTACCAATCAAGCCGGCTACAGAAGAAATATTGACAATTTTGCCGTATTTTGCTTTCATCATTGGTTTTGTCGCTGCCTGAATACCATTGAAAACACCTTTAAGGTTCACATCTATAACCAGATTCCAGTCATCTTCTTTCATGCGTATCAGAAGGTCATCACGCAAGACCCCTGCATTGTTGACCCAGATTTCAAGTGAACCCAATTCTTCGACAGTTTTCTGTGCGAGGTTGGTCATATCTTCTTTTTTGGTAACATTTCCTGCCACCGCGAGTGTCTTGACTCCATATTTGGCAGCGATTTCATTTGCAGTCTGTTGGGCTGCATCTTGCTGAATATCGGAAATCACGACATTGCACTTTTTTTCTGCCAGCGATTCTGCAATCGCACGGCCAATTCCACGGGCTGACCCGGTGATTACTGCATTTTTATTTTCAAACATGACGTACGCGTCATAAATTTTGGTCAGACTGGCAAGTATTTATTGATCTGTACCCCAGATACATTGGTTCCGGTTTTCATCTGCAGACTGCAGAGGAAAGGGCCGTTTGAAATATTTTGACTTTTAAGGTTTTCAGTTTCTCACTGGGTTCATAAAATGGTAGCTATATTTCGGTAAATGGCTAAATAATAATTTACATTGCGACATGTGCTTCTAGCCTGTCCGGGTATCGCCGGTGAAATGTTGGCGAGCTTACACAAAGGGGAATTATGGACATTTTTCTTGTACTGGTTATTTTACTTTTTATTCTCGGTATTATCGATCTCACAGTGGGGGTTGCCAACGATGCGGTCAATTTCACCAATTCGGCCATTGGTTCACGGGCAGCAACCAGACGTGTGATCTTAATTGTAGCGGCAGTCGGAGTTTTGCTTGGGGCGGTGTCTTCGGGCGGTCTTATGGAAGTTGCCCGCAAAGGGATTTTTAACCCTGAGTTTTTCTCTCTCAATGAGTTGATGATGATTTTCATCACAGTCATGCTAACAGACATTATTCTGCTGGATGTGTATAACACGTTCGGCTTGCCTACTTCGACCACGGTTTCGCTGGTCAGTGAACTTCTAGGTGCGGCCTTATTTCTCGGATTTTATAAGATGGCAAATGTTGAGGGCTCTTCTGCATTCAGTGTAATCAATTCTGCCAGTGCATTAAAAATAATTACCGGCATCATGCTGTCTGTTTTTGTTGCCTTTACTGCAGGTATAATCTCGATGTTTATATTTCGAACTATTTTCACTTTTGACATCAAACGCACTATGCGTCTTTTTGGCGGGGTTTTCTCAGGCCTGATTTTTACGACGGTAATCTTTTTCGTTTTCATTGGGGCTTTGAAAGGCTCAGACTTAATTCCTGAAGACTTTCGAGCTGCTCTCATGCAGAATCTTGAGTTGTATATGCTCGCTTGCTTTATCGGTTTTTCAATTCTATTCCAGATTCTTGCTCTCAAAGGCGTTAACATCTTTAGAATCAATATTCTGGTAGGTACTGGAGCATTGGCAATGGCTTTCGCCAGCAATGACCTGGTCAACTTTATCGGGGTTCCTCTGGCCGGTTTCAACACTTTTCAACTCATTAGTGCAAATGGAAATGCAGAAATCTCGGGAGCCATGCTCGCGGGCAAAGTTGCAACACCCGGCTTTATGCTGCTGCTGGCCGGTTTGATCATGATTATAACGCTGTTTTTCTCAAAAAAAGCAGAAAGTGTCACCAAAACCGAAGTGTCCCTGAGCTCAACCTCGGGCAACAATGTAGAAACCTTTGAACCAAATAACCTTGCCAGAATCTTTGTACAGATGACGCTGGGTTTTTGGGGCGGATTTCGTGTCTTGATTCCGGGTTTTATTCGCAATTGGGTCAACCAACGGTTTAATAAAGGCAAAATTCAAATAAATGAAAAAGAATTAACAGATGAACAGGATTTTGATCAGCTTCGGGCGAGTGTCAATATAATGACTGCCAGTGCGCTTATCTTATATGCCACCCTTTCAAAATTACCTCTCTCTACAACGTTTGTCACATTCATGGTAGCAATGGGCAGCTCACTCACAGACCGCGCTTGGGGGCGTGAAAATGCGGTGCATCGGGTGAGTGGGGTACTTACCGTAGTCGGCGGATGGTTCTTTACGGCAATAATTGCATCTGTAACAGCGGGACTCATTATTACTCTATTATACTTTACTGAATTCTGGGCATTGCTGGTGCTTGTGCCATTGGCAATCATGATGTTTGTTGTCTCCGGTCGATTGCATCGCAAACGCAGCAAAGATTACAACAAACGAGTACATGAGCTAGAAGCCCTCAATAAACATCCTGACCGGGCAGTGAATCGTATTCTCGCTGAATTGAGCAGTGCGCTCAATGAAGTGAGAACAACAATGGATAAAATTACACACGGTGTGATCGTCGGTAAACGCAAGCCAATCAAAAATGCCAGAAAAAGCATCGATCTCATTAACCACACCGTATTTGTCACTCTTGGTCGTATTATTGATGTTTCGAACAGAGTATTTGCCAATCGCAGACCCGATACAGATTTGCATGGCTTCTCACAGGCAAATTTGAATTTGAAACGGGTCAAGTCTGCATTAAACCGATTGCGCACTGCTGCCTTAACAAGGGTAGATACCTACCATACCGGGCTGAATAAAGAAGAGTCGGGTCATGTTAAAGCACTGGTCGATAATGCAGATGATTTAATCAAGAGCATTACCAATGGTATAGAAAAAGAGGAAATTCGACCCGTTAGAGCCTTAAAAAGTGCTACAGAGCTGAGTAAACTTCGCATCAACATTCATAAAGACCAGATGGAACGAAGCCGTAAAGGCGGA
>JAGRNJ010000029.1:31433-39121 GCA_020440825.1 Leptospiraceae bacterium
AACGAAGAGCTGGTTGACTTATCTGTCAATCTTGGCAGTACTCTGGTTCAACTTAAGAATTCAAAAAAGGCCAAAACTACCAAGAACTCTACTGCAAGTAAGAAAAAATCTGGGTCAAAATAGGCCCGGTATAGAGTTGTCGGCAGGTTTACGAAAAAAAAAGTAACCAATGCCTTGGATGTTTAACCAGCGCGAATACAGTGCTGCCGCCGAATTTAAGAAACAACTGGCCGGTGATAAAATCATTATGGCCCCGGGTGCGCATTCTGCCCTGGTGGGTATGGCCGCAAAAAATGCAGGTTTTCAATCTCTCTATATTTCCGGGGCTGCATTCTCTGCATCTCGCGGTATGCCTGACATTGGTTACTATACTGTGACCGAACTGGCAGAATATGTACGTGGTCTTTACCGCTCCACCAATTTGCCAATCATTGTCGATGTCGATACCGGTTTTGGGGAAGTCATCCATATGCCTCGCACTGTATTTGAAATGGAAGAGGCCGGGGCGGCAGTCATTCAAATGGAAGACCAAAAACTGCCCAAGAAATGCGGGCATCTTGATGGCAAAGAACTGGTGAGCGCCGATGATATGTGTAGAAAAATCGAAGCCGCGGTAAAAATCAGAAAAGATCTATTGATTATGGCACGTACCGATGCACATGCAATATTTGGTATAGAAGAGGCTGTTAAGCGTGCTAAAATGTACATCAATGCGGGGGCGGATATTATTTTTCCCGAAGCGCTTAAAACCGAAGAAGAATTTCGTCATTTTTCATCGGAAGTCAAAATACCATTGCTTGCAAATATGACCGAATTCGGTAAAACCCCGTACTACTCGGCAAGCCAGTTTGAGCAGTGGGGTTATAAAATTGTAATTTATCCGGTGACATCTTTAAGGGTGGCAATGAAAGCTGTTGAAAAAGTCTTTAAACTGATTCGGGAAACCGGGTCTCAAGAGGCAATGCTCGACGAAATGCAAACCCGTAAAGAACTCTATGCCTTGCTTGACTATGATGGCTATGGTGAGTTTGATGAAGGTGTCGCTAAAAGTAAGTATATTTAAAAATTAAAATAAACGGAGAATAAACATGAGCTACCCAAATTACAAACCAGGTTTAGACGGAGTGATTGCGTCAATAACCAGTATATCGTATCTTGATACTGATATTGAACAGATTGTTGTGCGAGGTTATGATTTAATTGAATTAATTCAAAAAACATCGTACATCAAAGTTGCATATTTATTGATTTACAATAAACTGCCAAGTGATGCTGAAGCTGCTGCTTTTGAGAGAAAATTAATGGAGCAGGCTGATATTCCCGAAGACATGTATAAAATGTTCTCCCTTATGCCAAAGACGATGTCTGGCATGGATTCTCTGCGTACCGGTATCTCATTTCTGGCTGGGTATGAGAAAGATGAATACCTTATGGATACTTCTGTTGAATCAAACGAAGAGAAAGCGCTCAAAATTCTGGCGCAGGCTCCCACGATTGCCGTGAACTCTTACCGCGCAATTCAGGGGCAGCCATTTGTTAAGCCAGACAAGTCATTAGGCTACTCTGAAAATTTTATCTACATGATAAAAGGCAGTAAACCGTCTGAGGTTGAAACCGATACATTAGATAAAATCTTAACTGCATATATTGAACATGAAATGCCGAATTCGACCTTCACTGTGAGAGTTGTGGCATCTACACTGTCTGATATTTACGGAGCAATTGCCAGCGCTGTTGCCTCGTTAAAAGGTCCCTTACATGGCGGCGCAAATGAGGCAGCCATGAAAATGTTCCTCGAAGTGATGGAATTAGGTGGTCCTTCGAAAGCAGAAAGCTATATCATGGATAAACTGAATCGCAAAGATAAGATCATGGGCTTTGGTCATCGCGTGTATATGAAAAAATATGACCCTCGTGCTTATCTTCTGAAAGATTACATTCCTAAACTTGCCCACCTCAAACCAGATGGCAAAGATCTGGCAGAAATCTACACAATCATTGCCAATGTTATGGAACGTGAGAAGGGTCTGTTCCCGAATGCTGATTATCCTATTGCATTGCTGTACTATCTAATTGATGTACCGATTGATCTGTATACTCCGATCTTTTTATGTTCACGTACAGCCGGTCTGGTTGCTCATCATATTGAGCAGCATGCAAACAATCGTCTGTTTAGACCCCGTGTAATCTATGAGGGAGCGCGTGGTTTACACCCATAATACAAAATAAATAAAGGGCGAATGAATCCTGCTCAATCTAAGACAAGACCGCCTTCGGGCGGTTTTTTTTGGGGGGTAAGGTGATTCTTCTTTTAGATTTGCCCTTTACTCTAAAATTCAGAAAATTTTCAAAGATTGGGATATAAATAGATTTAAAATGATTGTACTAAAATAACCAATGAATAAAGAACAACATTGGTTTTAATAGGTAGGGACAAAAAAACATTGCAGAAATAAGCATATTTTTTTAAGTTTCCATTATGATATCCTCAAAAACCATTATGATATGTGATGATCATGAGTTGGTTCGCAAGGGTATTGTTAGTACCCTGGAGACTTTATATGTGATTAAAGAATGTGATGGTCGAGATTTTGAGAAAAGCATTCAGGGAAATATTCCTGATCTAATTATTTTCGACTATATTCTTCGCAAAACCAACGGAATAGAATTATTTCGAACCGCTTATAAAAGTGGATATAGAGGAAAAAGCCTGCTGTTAACGAACATTGAAGATAGACTAATTAAAGATCAAGCTCAGGCTGCGGGTATGGATGGTTATCTCTCTAAAAGGGAGAATCTTGCTGTACTCATAAATGTCATACACAGAATTTTACAGGGCGAAAAGGTGTTTCTTGAACCAGAATTCATCAACATAGAAAATATTCCAGGAAACCCTTTTTCGATGCTCAGTTTTAGAGAAAAAGAGGTTGTAGAAGCGATTAGTCAGTGCTCTTCCTATGAAGAGGGTGCTCTACGATTAGGGATGTCTTTAAGAACCTTTCAAAAACACCGGCAAAATATTTCAAAAAAAATCGGTAAGCTGAGTAACGTCGAATTGATGAAGCTGGCATTTGTGTGGGGGTTAGTGAGCGATCCCGGTTTACAAACGACATATCATTAATATGCTGCATTACCCAACTGTACTCATTTTTGCAACGATTGCGCAACTTGTTTCTACGATCTTTGTCATATTCCGTTACCGGGAAGAAAAATATGATAAAACTTTGAAAATTTTTGCTTTCGGGTTTATTTGTAATTTGCTAGGTAATATTCTTTTTCTTACCCGCAATGTTGCACCAGATTGGGTATCAATTAATTTGGCGAACCTTTTAATAGCATTAGCTTCTCTTTTATTACTTTTTGCGGTATGCTCTGTTTTTAAAAAGAAGATCAGTAAACGAATTTGGGTTTTTCTTCTTTTGCTTAAGGCAGCTGGTTTTATTTATTTTACGCAAATCAACTATCATACAGGGGCCCGCATCATTATATTGGGAGTATTTTCGATTGCAGCTTTGATAAGCAGTGTTATTTATCCTTTTCAGGAAATCAGAAAAATGCCGCGCACCATCCGACTTTTATTTCCCCTTCAGATGATTTTAATTTCATTGGTTTTCTTCGTTCGCATATTGCTTTCTATTGAATACTACACCCAGATGAAAATTACAGAAGACTGGGTTCCAGGTATGGCGATTACCCGTATATTTCTGGCAGTACTTGCCTTTTCAATTGCTCTGACTACAGTGTTGATTCTAGAAGCGAAAGCAAAAATCAAGGCGGAAGAAACCGCATCTCAATTAGGCACAGTACTCGATGAGCGTGATAAGATATATATGCTGGTCGCTCATGAATTGCAATCGCCCTTAACTGCCAGTTTATTAGCATTCAGGAATAACGGTGAAAACCCTGAGAATAAATTACGGGAAGCAGAAACAGAAATCAAGAATTTACAAAATCTGGTTAGTGAGCTTTTGGCATGGGCTAGGCTGAGAGTTGAAGGAGATAATAAAATAGGAAAAATCTATCTTGAGGCTCAATTTCGTGAAATACTATATCTTTATAAAAGGGATCTAAATCTCAATAAACTGCAATTTGATTTGCATTTTCCCCAAGAATCATTATTGGTAACAGAAAATTCTCAAATATACCGTCTTGCTTTACGAGCTATTATGGGCAATATTGTTAAATATGCCGAGCAGGGCTCATTTGTCTACTTTTCTGTCGAAGTAAAATCTGATTTAATGAAAATTATTTGCCGAAACAAGATTGCGCAAAATTCAGATGTTCGCATTAGTAATAGAATAGGGCTTGCACTTCTGAAAGGTGAACTCTCTCAAATTGGCGGTTCATTGGAAACGGAAAAATCAGGCGGATGGTTTTCAGTTACGATTCATCTGCCATTGTGAAGATTACCTTATATCATAAGATTTTCTCTTAAATTACGCACTAGTGCGTATTTACGATGGCATCTTGATTGTGTAGTGTTAAACGAAAGGGAGGCATTATGCAACTAAATAGACTTATTACAAAATATAATGTATTAACATTATTGACCTCATCACTTTTTCTGTTTTGTGCAAGTGAAGAGGAGGGTAGGTCAACCACTTACACCATCGGTGGTTCAATCACCGGGCTGAGTGCAGCCGGTCTGTTGCTACAAAACAATTCAGGAGACAACCTGACAGTTGCAAATGGGGCTACGTCGTTTACTTTTGCTACCACCATTTCTGATGGCGCAAGTTACTCGGTTACGGTGCAAACCCAGCCGACTGGTTTATCATGCGCTGTAACAAATGGTAGTGGCACAGTAGCATCAGCTAACATTACTAATATATCGATTAGTTGCTCTACCATAGACAAAAAAATATTTGTAACCGATGCCACGTATAACGGCAATTTAGGCGGATTTTCGGGCGCCGATGATAAATGCAATTCTGACGGAAACAAACCTTCAGGTGGGGGTACATACAAAGCGATGCTTGTCGACGGTACAAATCGTAGAGCCTGCTCGACAGCGAATTGCAGCGGTGGCACAGAAGAGCATATCGATTGGGTTTTGAAACCAAATAAAAAGTATGTTCGATCAGATGGTACCACAGAAATCTTCACGACAAATGAAAATGGTATATTTGTATTTGGTACGCCGACTAATGCAATATCTGAAACCACTGAATATGCATGGACAGCACTCTTTGGAAATTGGACCAGTTATACTACGCATTGCGCATCATGGTCTGCTACTACAGGAAATACAATACTTGGTAATGCGGATCGTGTTAACTCAAATGCTATACAATTTGGTACACCACAAGCTTGTAGCAATAGTGCTCACCTTTATTGTGTCGAACAATAGTATTATTTATAAGAATTTCTGGAGATCAATATGTTTAATTTAAGTAAAAACTTGAAAACAAACCTAATTATCTGTTCAATGCTTGTATTGTTTACCGGCCTGTACTGTGCCTCAGAAGATGGTACTGCCGAGAGTACTACGGGGAATTCAAATCAAGAGACCCGTAAAGTGTTTGTCACAGATACTTCGTACAATGGTAATTTAGGCGGATTTTCGGGCGCCGATGAAAAATGCAATTCTGACGGAAGCAAACCTTCAGGTGGGGGTACATACAAAGCGATGCTTGTCGACGGTACAAATCGTAGAGCCTGCTCAACAGCAAACTGCAGTGGTGGTACCGGTGAGCATATCGACTGGGTTTTGAAACCCAATACAAAATACGTTCGTGCAGATGGCACCAACGAAATATTCACTACAAACGCAAACGGCATTTTTGAATTTGGAACGCTGAGTAATTCAATATCTGAAACTACATTATTTGCTTGGACTGCACTCAATAATGATTGGACGAGCAGTACAAATAATTGTCAGGCTTGGTCTTCTACATCAGGGGGTAGCAGAGTCGGTGCCGCAAGCTCGAGCACCGGCAATGCTATAAACGTAACGTCGCAAACATGCACTACTTCTACCCTTCGACTTTATTGCGTCGAACAATAGCGGTAATTTAAGAGCTTGTAAAAAACATCACGTAAATACGCACTAGTGCGTATTTACATTTTTTATATTTTAGGGTATATTACGGCAGAATATTGAGTGGAGAAGTATATGAATATACGAACAACAAAACGCCGTAAAAGTTTCATTTTTCTTTTTTTGACAATTCTTTTCACGGGAATGTTTTGTGCCTCGGAAGAGGGCAGCACTACTACAGACTCAGGCAGCAGTTCCGAAGGTTCATCAGGTGGGGGTTCAACAACCTACACCATTGGCGGTTCAATCACCGGCCTTAGTGCGGCAGGGCTGGTGCTTCAAAACAATTCGGGAGACAATCTGACGGTAGCTAATGGCGCAACCTCGTTTACGTTTGCGACTGCTTTGTCAAATGGTGCATCTTATTCTGTGACTGTTCAAACGCAGCCGACTGGACTATCGTGCGGTGTAACGAATGCAACGGGTACAGTAAGTTCTGCAAACGTCACAAACGTGACGGTTAGCTGTTCTTCAACCAAAAGAATTTTTGTTTCAGCTACATCATATTCAGGAAACTTAGGTGGCGTATCTGGAGCAGATGCAAAATGTCAGGCTGACGGAAACAAACCTTCAGGTGGGGGTACTTACAAAGCAATGCTATCCTCAGGCACGGCACGCAGAGCTTGCACGTCAGCCAATTGCAGCGGAGGTACAAGTGAACATGCAGACTGGGTTTTATTACCCAACACAAAATATGTTCGATCTGATGGAACTACTGAAATATTTACCACTAATTCTAATGGTATTTTTGAGTTTGGTACTTTGACTAATGCAATTTCATCAGGCAGCGGATTCGTTTGGACAGCTTTGAATGTAAATTGGACAAATAATGCTCAAAATTGTGGAAATTGGTCAAATACAACTGGAACCAATGTTATACGGGGGATTCCAAATTCTACTGTTAATTCTATATTGGCTACAGGCACATCTAACTGCGATCAGACATCTCCTGCTGTATACCTCTACTGTGTCGAACAATAGTAGTATTTTAAGAACTTCTAAAAAAATCATGTAAATACGCACTCGTGCGTATTTACGTATTTGACTTTTTATGATATACTACAGCAAAATATTGAAGGGAGAATTATATGAATTTACCATTAACTAAGAATCGCAAGAGTTTTATTTTTCTTTTTTTGACAATTCTTTTCACGGGAATGTAATGTGCCTCGGAAGAGGGCAGCGCAACTACAGGCTCATCCGGTGGGGGTTCAACCTCGTTTACGTTTGCCACTGCTCTTTCAAATGAGGCGAGCTATTCGGTTACAGTTCAAACGCAGCCAACAGGACTATCGTGCGGTGTAATGAATGCAACCGGTACAGTAAGTTCTGCAAACGTCATAAACGTCAGTATCAGTTGCGAAATCGTACGAAGAATATTTTTGACTGCTTCTTTTTATTCAGGAAACTTAGGAGGTATAGCGATGGCCGACCAAAAATGTTCAGACGATGTTGACAAACCTTCTACTGGAACATATAATGCGATGGTGGTTGCTGGTACTACTCGAAGAGCATGTTCAAGTGCTAATTGCGGAGGGGGCACAGGCGAACATATCGACTGGGTATTACAATCTAAGGAATCTCTGAAAAACTGAAAGTTTTGAAGATATTCCTGAAAACATGGATGTTTTCCCGCGCGTTTAGCGCG
>JAGRNJ010000002.1:0-98131 GCA_020440825.1 Leptospiraceae bacterium
TATCGATGAATCAAACCCAACGGAACTGGGTTGCTATTTCCTTTCCCGGAAAAACCAGAGAAGTTTCAATTGATCTGGCCGGTGCAATCATGCCCGAACCAGACAGCTACACTGTTGAATTTGCCATTCTCGAAAAAGGCAAACTGGTTCGCCCTCACGATGAACCCGAATCACTGCATATGCGCTCCCGCTCTCCCGACTGCGTTGAAATTTCCTGGCGTAAACGCACGATTGTTATCACTGCTGAAATAGACGGTGTGCATGTCCAGGGCAAGGGCAATGGTAATCTGATAGTGTCCTTACGGCCATTCAATATGGAGGGACCGGCTTTTCTGGATAAATTGTTTTTTTCAGATTTGACCGGCAAGATGACCGGTGATGTGCACATAACCTGCAGTAAAATTCCTGTTGTTGCACATTTCTCAAACCTGATGTACTCTGACAGTCTGCGTGTGCTGCCTGAACTGGTTCGTACTCTCGACGAAAAAAACGGCTTTCGGGCCAGAAAAAAGAAACAGAAAAAAATCAGTCATGAGGCTAGGTGTGTTGCCGGTTTGGCAACAGGATCGCTTTTATACAATTCAGCTTCAGAAGTTGATTTCTTTATTCATGATAAAAAATCGTGGAAGCCACCGTCCGGTTTGATCAAAGATTTACGCAACAAACACGAGAGACCAAAAGCCGAAGACCTGTGGCGCATCTGGTTTCCCGAACTTCCGGTTGCAGATCTACCGGCGCCTTTCGGAAACTGGTTTAAAGACAGCTGCAATAATCTGCTGACGTTATGGGATTTTGACAGCGTAACCCCGGGCAGTTTTACTTACCACCATTTCTGGATTCGCGATGCAGTTATCATGATGAACTCTCTGATGTATCTGGGCGGCTTTGCTGCAGTGGCAGAAATTCTCAAAAAGTTTCCCGGATATGTGCGCAGAAACGGATTGTTTGCCTCCCAGGCGGGAGAATGGGATGCAAACGGCCAGGCAATGTGGATTCTTGGCAGATATGCGAAAATGAGCGGAGACACCTCGATGCTGTTAAAAAATAAGCGCGGCATCGCTAAAATGATCACCTGGATCGAAAATGCAATGCAGAAAAACGGGGGAGTACTTCCCCCGGGATTTTCAGCAGAACATCTTGGGGTTGCCGACTGGTATCTGTGGGATAATTTCTGGACATTGGGCGGTTTGCGAGAATTGCAGATGTTTCCTGAGATTGCGGGCAGACAGACTCCGGAACTGTTTCTCAAATTGCATAATTCCTTAGAAGAGTATCTGGCATCTTATAAATATTACCCTGCTGCGTTAGGTCGGCGAAAAGATGCCGGCATGATTGGTTCTATTGCGGCAATTTATCCCATGGGTTTGCATGAATACTTTAATGATAGAATGTATGAGACCCTGCATACAATCAAAGATAAATATTTTTTACGGGGCGGTTTTTTTCAGGAAAATATTCACAGCGGAATCAATCCGTACCTGACATTGCAATTGGCCCAGGCTTTTCTTTTTTCAGGTGATATAGAAAATGCATACAGTATTGCACATAAATTGTCTGCATGGGCCAGGGCATTGCACAGTTTTCCTGAGGCAGTACATCCTAAGACGCGGGGTGGCTGCATGGGAGATGGATTTCACGGCTGGGCGTTTGCTGAACTGATTAGCCTTGTGAAAAATATGTTTGTGTTGGAACTTGAAAATACTATAGTAATCAATGCAGGAATTCCCGAAGAATGGTATGAAAATAAATTTTCAATGCGAAACCTGCACACTGCCTGTGGTAAAATGGATATTGTGTTCAATGATGGTCAGATAAAAATTTCCGGGCTGTCGGGAACAATTGGCAAACTGGTTTGTCTTTCGCTGCCCGAGTCAATGTCTCTTGTAGAGGCGAACATCGAAACCAAAAAAATTCCTAAATCTGTGAACTCACCACATTTGCAAATGGCAAAAAACAGAAGTTTCTATGAGTTCAAAACCATAAGTGAAAAAATTAATCTTCGAATTGGCCCCAGTGGCAGGTAAGAAAATATTTCTCAGGTTTACAATGGTCTTTGAATTGAATTCAAAAAAGGGAGTTTAAGTATCCGCTAAAGAATTCTGGCATAGATCTGTGGTTGTTCTTTCTGTAAACGTTTAATAAAGGCAGAAATTGCGATGCCTTTTTGTCGGGTAATCTGCATGAGCAGGTCTTTATTATTCATGGGAGTTTCTGCATGCAGATTCTGTTCAAACCGTAATCTTGAAAATTCATTGAGAATTAAACTTACTTCTTCTTTTTCAACAGAATCGCGGTAGGTTGTGCCCCGACAGGATACCATAAGGGGAACCAGTAAAAAAAGAAGTACAATAACAGAATTTTTATTCGGCAGCATAGATTTCAATAAACCTGTGCCATAGTTCTCCTGAAAAGCTTTTTTCACTGCGTTCCTGGGCGGCAAACCATGCATCGATCATATTTCCTTTCATTGCCCGACTGTAAAAATCATAAAGAAAAGATGACCGGTAGTCGGGGCCGGCAACCCCATTGAGAATATACAGCTGTTGCAGATCATGTTCTCCTAATGCCCATAAATACTCTTCCCATTCAGAATACTGTTGCACATTCTGAGTCTGGGAAGAGATCGTCATGCTTTTGTTTCTTTGAAAATTAAAGAAAGCCTGTAATTCAATTTGTGAGGATCCCGCAAATTGTATTCGCCAAGTTTTGTTTGCTGTAAACTGTCCGGTTAAATGTAAATGGGACTGCGCAGAATCTGCGATTTTTTGAGACATTTTATCTGTATTTCTTTCAATCGAGGCTTCTCGAAAAACGGTCGAAATATCGTCGAGCTCATCACCTGCTCGACCGAGACCAAAAAACATGCCCGATCTGGCTGTACCGAGACCAAGCAGTGAACCAGGCAATGCTGACATAGATTTTACAGAACCAGGTAAGTAACGAATAATCTGTATCGGTCGAACCACATTTAAGATTGCTTCCCAGGGAAGAAAATTCAATTCTGCGTCTGTTTGTAAATAAAGCCTCTCTGTTTGTATACTGTTCAGGTCTAGACCCGCATTGGCAAAAACAGCAACAACCTGCGCCAGACGTTTCTGTAGCAATTCAGCTTCTTTATAAAGCTCTTCAGAATAGATTGAATGAAACAGGTCAATACGCTGATCTGCGGAAATCGCAAGAGTTCCGGTTTTTTGCGTTTTGCCAGCATGAATTCTGTATACAATACGATCCTGATCTGTAACAAACGACAGAAAATCATGTTCAAAGATTCCGGTCTTCTCAAACTTTATTTCGGGAACATTGACATCCCGTTCAAAAAAAACAAAAGATCGAATAAATGCCGAGCGAAATTTTTTACTCTGGGATGACCATAGAACTGCATTCTCAGCTTCGAGGTTTTTCATTCGCCGGGAGAATCGAATTGCCTCCCGCAAATTAAAGAACTCTTGTTTACTGGTAGCGGGGTTTTGCAATAGCTCGATCAGTCGCTTGTGAGCTGTCTCTTTTATTGTTTGGGGAAAACTAAAGCCAGTATGCAATTGTAGCCAGAATTCAGGAATGGCGTTTATTGCCAGATATGCGTCTGCAAGATCGAGGTTTTTCTTGTCGTTCTCTAAGGCATGGGCAAATGAAAATACATAATTCTGAAAATTAAATCTGCGGTAGTTCGGCTCAGGCATTTTATTCTGCAAAGCCAGTATCGTCTTATCGAGTTCTGTGAGCTCATCAGAATTTCCCGAGGATACTTTCTGACGCTGGTAAAATGCCAGGTGAGTTTTCATGGTTACCGGTAAATTGACTACTGAATTTATTTCTTCAAGAATCTGTCTTTTTTCTGACTCGTCAGCCAGGTTTGAAAAAAGAAACTCGAGTGAAAGCCGGTGTAGAATAAGATTAAAAACTCTGAGTTCATTCCCAGACAGCTGGGGGGAAGAAATCAGGTTCTTGAGATCATTGAGTGTGAGCCGGTATTGCAGAGCAGCTTTTTCAAATTCTTTCTTGAGCAGCAATAAACGAATATACATTTTGCGGGTCTGCAGATTTTCTCGCCAGGCTGAATTGTCTTTAGGATCTAACTGCAGCATTTTCTGGAGTAATATGCCTTCAGCAGTTGTATAGTTGCCCGTAATAATATAGATACGCGCCCGACCTGCATTACTCAATAGAGAAGGGTGTCTTTTTTCGGCCAATGACAGATGGGATAATACCAGGCTGAATTCGCCCTCTTGCAGATAGATTTGCAGTAATTGCCGCAGCCATAGAGAACCCCACCAGTCATCGGGTATAGCTCCCGGGTATTGGGCAGCTTCAAGCCAAAGGGAGGTTGAATTTTTACGGGATTGATAATACTGCGTCAGTACATTGAAAAATCTATCGAGAGAAGGGGGTATGCGGGACGGATAGCCCGCTTTCAGTGTAACAAATAGCTGCAATGCTCGCTTAAATAATTCGGCCTCTTCACCAGTGTTCTGTCTAAACTCAAAATACTGCCGTAATAGCATAGTACGAATTTGTTGCACTCGAAAATTCAGAAATTCAGATGATTTGTCAGGCGGAATAAACTCATAAGAAGGAATCAAGCGGGGCCAGTTCTGTTCACCGCGAAGTGTAGCATATACGATTTCAAGCTGTCGTTCAGCCTGTTCGAGTTCAGAATATGCTTCAAAAATAAATTCTCGCTCAAAAAGATTTTCAGCCAGACTGATCGCTCTATCTGCTTTTTCATAGGTGTTGGTGCCAAAGAAAGAACGAAATCTTGAGCCAAGAAACAGGTTATCCAGAAATTTTTGTGAGAAAGGCAGCCAGGTATCTGTAGTACGTCGACCGGGTTCTGGCTCTGAAAAGGCAACCAGGCCGGTGGTTAAAAAAACCAGAACTACGATCTTTAAAATGCCGAATAAAGTTCTTTTTGAATGATCAGTAAACACGTAGATGCGTATGTCTATGCTTTTCTATCGTAATGACAACTACAAAAGGAGTTTATAAATTCGCTTGAACTTTTGAAATCAATCGAAAGAATTGTCCGAATGTATCTGAAAACCTTCTTGATTTGCCCTACTGTTTTCCTCTCATTTTTATTTGTATTCCCAATATCTGTCTCTGCGCAGAATGGTTTTCAAATCGGAACCATAACCTCGGTAAAAGGCGAAGTTGACATTATATCTCTCGTCAATGGTAGCCGTCGCGACGGAGCTGATGAGACAGCGATTCTAGAATCAGAGCAGATTCGAACCGGTGTCAAAAGCGGGGCAAGTCTGATATTGCTCGATGGAACCCATGTAGATATACTGCCTTTTTCGATCATCAATGTTCGCAGAGCCTCGAGTGTCTCTGGCGACGGAATACCTGCCTTGTCTTTGAGAATGCTCTCAGGTCGGGTGCGGGTGCGGGTTCCCAGTCTGGCAGGAGGAGAAAGAATGTTTTTTCTGAAGACCCCGACTCTGATCGCTTCTGTGCGAGGCACAGATATTGGTCTGGTGGCCGTTTTGAAAGATGCGCGAATCGTTGTCTATGAAGGGGAAGTAGAGGTTGGGAACAGGTCTCCGTCTGTAAAACGCAGTTATATATTGCGTACTCGACAGACAGCCCGGGTGAAAGAAGGTGAACCACCGAGTGAAATAAAATATCTGGATATGTCTGTACTCGAAAACATTCTCGATCAGTATGAAATTACCCGCCAGAACAAAATTCAGTTGCAGGTAAGGGAACCTGAGATGCTTTTTGACAGAATGGTAAAAAAAAGGTGAAGTGTATAAAAACTTGACAACTCTACTCACAGAGTAAGCTAGGGTCGACGTGAAAGAGCAAAAAGATAAAAAGAATAAGCTCAACAAAAAAACTGCTACCGGGAAAAAGGCTGTCGATAAACGGGAAAAACTCGATATTGTAGATCTCGATGAATCCTTAGACAGCGAAAATTCAGAAAGAACCTCAAACGGGCAGTCTCGCCGGGTTAGGCTTGTGCGATTTTTGCGCACAAACCAGAAAAAACTGATACAAAGCATTCGCAAACAGAAAGAAGAACGCTTGACGGTCATGTTTATTCCCCATAACGAAAAAAGTATACGAAATTTTCATATATCCAATTTGACCCTCAATATCGTACTTGCAATATCGGGTATTGTGATATTCATCAGTGCGGTGTTGATAATCCGTCATAATTCTACAGTGCAGGAAGTAGATAAACTGAAAATCTCTCAAAAAGATGCACAGGTACAGTTTGCCCGTGTACGCCAGGAAATCCGGGAAATCGGCAACAGTTATGCCAATTTTCGCAAACATGTTTCGGAACTCTCGGGTTTGTCAAAAGGACAATCTATGCCCGATGACAGTCTGTTCGCAGCAGGCGGAGTCACTTTACCCGAAGATCTCGATCTCTCACAAGAGCAGACCTCAATCGCCAATGCTGAAACTATTCCCATTGAGATGTTTTTATTGAATCGAATTATCCATGAAATGGAAGTGTCTCTAGGACCATTAGAAAACATGAAAGACTACCTCAAAAAGAGGGAAAAGATTATACGCAACAGTCCTACATTATGGCCGGTACGCGGATACATTTTAAATCCGTTTGGCTATGTTCGCTCGGGAGACAGATTGAAAGCTGTTTTCAACAGGGGTATAGACATTGCCACGTTTCCCGGGGCTGTGGTAGCCGCTACTGCACCGGGGGTGGTGGTCTCTATTCAACGGGATGCCAGATTTATCTACACTGTTCGGGTACGCCATAATTATGGTTTTGAAACTGTCTATGAAGGGCTTGAACGCATCAATGTTGCCCGCAATGAGAAAATTGGTAAGGGAGAAAAGCTCGGTTATGTTGGCCAGTTTCGGGATTCTCCTGAAAATATTCTGCACTATGAAATACATATCGGGGTAGAACCTGTTGATCCCATGCCTTACCTGAGCGTCCTGAAAAACTGATATGGAACAGAATAAATACGACTATCTGACAAACGAACCGATCAACACGGTCATTGGCTCAGGGGCCAAATTTCACGGGGAATTTGAACTTGACGGATCTCTTCGCATTGACGGCACCTTCAGCGGAAGCATTCGCTCGCAAGGAAAGGTAATTGTGGGTACCTCTGGTCATGTAAAAACAAATATCAATGCTCGATTTGTGATCGTAGCGGGCCAGGTAGATGGCAATATCTATGCACTTGATGGCGTGCACCTCATGAAAAATGCAAAAGTATTTGGTGATATAATCTCAGGAAATCTGATTGTTGATGATGGTGTGGTTTTTGAAGGCAGGGCAAAAATCAACAGCCAGACTTCATCATAAAATTTACTGTAAAAAGTATAACCTTCTGATCCCCAGGAAAGAGTTATTCGAACTGCGGGGATGCCATCGGGCTTCATGGTGTCGCAATAAATCGTTTATGGGTACAAGCCTTAACTCTGCTCGCTTGTCGCCGGTATGGTATACTGCAACCAGTTTTCCGGTTAGAGTTTCCCGCATCAGCATCATGACATGCCAGTCGTCGGAATTTTTAAAGAAAAGCAGATCTGCTTCTTTTACAGCATCAGATGTGATTTCTCTGGTCACAGGGTAAGTATTTACTTCATATAAAGTACGGGCATCTGCATTGCGGGCAGGGTTACCAGACTTGTCGAGCAATGGCGGAACTTTCTCTGCAATATCGTCCAGAAAGCGAGTTAAAATATTCGCAGCATTGCCACGGTATGCATTGTTGTGCACTGTACCTGCTTCAAAATGCAGATAACGAATGAGACCGGCACAATCGCGATTTTCTGCCGACCAGCGCACGGCCTCATTTTGCCTGTCAAGCTTAATTACCGGACTGCCTTTTTGAAATAATTGTAACGCTGCAGCAGTAACCCATTTACGGTATTGCAACTGGCCCTTCAGCGACAGCCGGTCTATTGCAAATACTGGAGACAACAAAAAAAGAGTAAGAAAAAAAATGCCTGGGAAAAACCTATTGCAGTTCATTCTTCATGTTTCATTTTGCTCAGGGCTATCATGATGTACCCTATGCAGCCAAACAGCAGGGCAAGCAGTGCAAGTATGGCAATCGTCAGGTACGTAAGGCGAGAGGCAGCAACCCGGTCAGCTTCACGATTCAGATATTCTTCTGCCAATTTCAGCATTCTCAGCTCCTGAATATTTTTCCCTTTTTTGAACTCCTCATACCACTGTTGCAGTTCTTGATCACTTGCCCGGCCCAGTATGTTCAAAGAAGTCTCTGAATCACTTTGCAGATATTTCTCTAATGTTATTTCCTGAGAAGAGGGTCCATTCATCACTGGCATCACCACCAGGATTGTACAAAGTACTATTTTATTTTTAATATTCATAGTTCCTCACTGAGTTTTGTGAGCCGACGTGCTCTGAGCGCAGAAAAGTGGTAGTTCATAGAATAAAACAGAAAATAAAGCAGAGTAAATGCAACAACTGCAAACCAGAAAGTGAGCTTCATTTCGATTGAGGCCAGACCAGATTCTTTGCCACCAGCAATGACCGCCCCGGGATGAGATGGTGTATTCCACAGGCGAATCGCAAAGTAAACGAGTGGTACATCGAGAAATGCGAGAATCGATAACAATGCACTGAAACGGGCTTTCTTTTCGGGGTCAGGCATCGTCAATCGCAGAACAATATAACCAGAGTAAGCCAGCCAAAGAATAAAAAATGAAACCAGACGCTGGTCAGACCAGTTCCACCAATCTCCCCAGATTGGTTTTGCCCAGATTGGTCCTGTGATCAATACACCGGTAGTGAACAGCCAGCCGGTAATTGCATGCGCACTGGATTTCAAATCGTATTGCAGATCACGACTGCGTAAATAGCGAATCGCATAGATAAACGAAGCCAAAAACCCGACAAAAGAAACCCAGGCTGTTGGTACATGAAAATAGAATATTTTCTGTACAATACCCTGGGCCCGGTCACTGGGAGCATAATGCATGATGGCCGGTACGAGAGCAAACCAGCAGAGCAGGGTCAGTAAGAATAACAGTTTCGATTTCATTTTTTTAAGGGCGTAACGCAGAGTCCGAAGCCGAAACAGCATGGCAAGAAATAACTCCATCAGATCAGATATTTCTGACGTGCTGCCTTCTTTCTATAAAGTTCTCCCTGCCGTATGGTTATCGTCTCAATCAGACGATCGGTTTCTGTCAAACCCGTTTTCTCAGCAATCTGTATACGGGAATTCAGGCTTTTAATCTCTGCTTCAGTTTTCTTAATTGCAGCATCTAAAATCAATATTTTCAGTTTGTTTCGGTAAAGATTCTCAGGCTCTTCGGAATTCGAAATGGAAGATAACTCTTCTTCGAATTCAAGTAAAATACCGGCAAATAATTCAGTAAGATTGACTGGTAAAAAAGCAAATGCCTCTTTAATAGACTGCCAGGTGATCATTTCTCCCGACGTTATACGATCCCTGAGAAAACCATAAGCGAGTGCAGTTACCTCTGCTTCCCATTCGTGTTGATTGAGCAGTTCTTGTTCAGACCAGAGTGCGGGAAACCAGAGCAGCAGGGCCAGAACTTCTCGTTCAAGGCGATTGGCATTTTTTTCGACAACCGGTTGCTGGTTTGATTTTGGCGGTTCCCGAACAGACAAATTTTGTGTCTGGCCCCGTTTGAAATCATTCATCAGAATATTTGATTCGGTTTGCAATAAAACGGCGGCGGCTTTGATAAATTCAGAAATTTCAAATTCTGAGGTTGCCTCTGCCCTAAGAAATTCGAAGAATCGGGCAGTTGCTTTTCTGCGATCATCAAAGTTTTGTATATTGGTCTGGTATTGAAAAAAATACCACAGCAGAAACTCTAATTCATTTCTTGCATCATCCAGTAACTCGAGTATCTGTATACGGGATAATTTTTGTGCCAGATCAAAAGGGTCGCGTTTTTCATCTGCTGTGCTTTTTACGACCCGGCATTGCAGTTTAACCCGCCTTGCTTCCCGAACAGCTGAAAAAGAGGCTTCGATTCCTGCCTTGTCATTGTCCAGAAAGATGATCACTGTATCTGTAAAGCGCTTCAGGGTTCGAGCCTGTTCGGGAGTGAACGCTGTCCCGAGGGGGGCAATCGCATTATCGATTCCCGCCTGAAAGAGTCCCAGAACATCAAAATATCCCTCGACCAGAATGGCCTGCTGGTTTTTGCGAATAGAATCTTTGGCTTCATACAGATGAAAAAGAGTATTTTTCTTCGAGAAAATTTCTGACTCGGGGGAATTAACGTATTTAGCTGCCTTGGCTTCTTCATTCAGGATTCTGCCCCCAAATGCAATTACGTTGCCTTGCAGATTTTTAATCGGAAAAATCAATCGATCCCGAAAACGGTTGTATGATTCTCCTGAGTCACGCAGGGCAATCAATCCCAGATCTTTGCAGGTCTCGACGAATGACTTTATTTTTGCAGGATCAGAATTGAAGAAGCTCTCACTTTTTTCTTCCAGGAATCTATTTGAGGGGGGAGCATAACCAATTCCAAAATGGCCAGATGTGGTTATCTCTACCTTTCTTTGGGTTAGATATTCAGAGGCCGGGGAATTGAGCAGGGCCGATGCAAACCACTGGCTGACAAGAATATTTGCTTTATATGCACTCTTTTTTCGACTTTGACGGGCATTGTCCTGAACAGGATTCGCAGCGGTCAAGGGAATTCCAGAGTATTCGCTGAGAATCACCAGTGCGCCGCGAAAATCGGTTCTTTCATATTCCCGAATAAAGGATATCAGGTCTCCGCCTTTACCGCACCCGAAACATTTAAATATTCCCTTTGCCGGGGCTACTGAGAATGATGGACTTTTTTCACTGTGGAAAGGACAAAGGCCCCAGAAATTAGAGCCTTTTCTTTTGAGAGGAACAAATCTGCCAATGTAAGTTTCAATGGGGACCGCTTCTAGCAGTCGACTTACATCTCCCGTCATACTCTCAAGTTAAGAGTATTTCAGGACGGTAAAGCAATATTCAGGTATCGCCGAAAACGACTTTCTTACGTTCCCGTTTACGAATTGCAGCTTCCCGTGCCCGTTTTTTAAGCACACTGGGTTTCTCATAAAATTCTCTTTTTTTGAGTTCTGTCAGTATACCAGAGTTTGCAACTTCTCTTTTGAATCGTTTTAAAGCAGCCTCTACGTGCTCGCTTTCTCTTACTTCAACACCATTGTTAAAATGACCTGAAATGTCTGTTTTTCCGGAATGTTCCATGCGTTCGACCAAAATTTGCAACTTACTCAGTGCTGCAAGATTTTTTCATATCCGGTATAGCGAACCACATGCCTGATTTCAAGTGTAATTTGGGTTGCCAAACTGGAATTCAGTTCCTGTAACCGGCGTTGGGCGCGGGCATCTTCGCTCTGCCGGCGATGAATTGTGCGAGTAATTGCCGGGGCCATTTTCTGTGCATCATACCATCTCGATTTTCCTTTCTGTATTTCAAGCTTTTCCTGCAGCTCTTCTGTTCTTTCCCGATGAGAATTTGTAATATTTTGTCTCAAGATCTCTGCCCCTGGCAGCAATCGGGCGTGAATTGACTTGAGGTCTGCATCGATTTGCGGTTTAATGTGCTCGATACCCGCCTGTAACACCGCTTTTAAAGACGCCAGATCATCCGTGGCATCGAGAATCTGAACGCCAGGAAAAAGATCGTTTAGCTTCGTCGTTTGCAAGTCATCGCTGAGGCAAACAGAGTAATTGCGGCGATAAACCCGGTCTAATTTGATCGAAGCTGAACAGTGAATAAGCCAGCCCGGCTTTTTCGAGACCAGTCTGAATACTGCGCTACCCTCGCAGCGCTGCAGCAGGGTTGAGATCATGCTGTCTACCATTTCATGGCCTATTGCCAGATACTCGATACCATTCCCTGCAAGGTTTTGAAAGAACGAACCCCGTCGGTTATTCCAGTATAGAATATTTTTTTCATAACGGGCGGATGACCAAAGCTCGGGCAAATTTTTCATCTGCAGAAATTTTTGCACAATTTGAATGAGAGTATTTTCAGAAAATTTTCCGGTATTTGATTGAGTTTCAGTAAATCTGCTCATATCAAAATCAAGGAACTCGGGTGAGATTAGGTGGTTCAGCCGCTGCATACTGTTTCTGGCCATTTCGATGCCTTTTTGCAGCTCACTTTCCCACTCTTTGCGGGATTTTTTTCGGGATAAAAACTTCATAAAGCTTTCACTGAAGCTGAAATCGTCTTCGAGAATTCCCAGTAGAGTATCGCTCTCACCGAGGGCATCTTCAAAAATACGAATTTTATTTTCCAGAACTTCCAAAACACGCTCAGCGACTGTGTCTTTACAGGCAAAGTTTACGATATGGACATCTTTTTCCTGACCAAACCGGTGTATTCGGCCAATCCTCTGCTCAATTTTCACAGGGCTCCAGGGTAAATCATAATTGAACAGGGCCGTTGCAATCTGCAGATTGCGTCCTTCACCCCCGGCTTCGGTGAGAATAAAAATATCACATTCTTTGAAAAAATTTTCAACCGCCGTTTCTTTCTCCTGCATGCTCATTGAGCCATGAAAGTCCTGGACTCTAAAGCCTTTTTCAAGAAGGCGGGCCGATAAAAAGTCAAGGGTCGATTTGAATTGAGTAAAGATTAGAAACTTTTTATGCCCTTTCTTCTGCATTGACAGAAGAGTCTTACATAACATCTCAAACTTTGAGTCATATTGCAATCTGCGTCCGGCTTCAATCAATTTTTGCAGTGAGAGAATTTCAAATCGCACTTCCTGTGGGTCAAAACCGGGTTCAGAAGTATCTTCCAGATCTTCTTCCCAATCACCATAATCTTCTTCAGTTTCGCCGATCATCTCAAGCAGGGCATCTCCTGCGTTCCGGTTTGCAAAAGCAGCACGATAGACCATACTCTCCAGTTTTTCTTTTCGGCGCTGTAGCGCGCGCAAAAGTGCTTCAGGGGATGAGTCGAGCAATTTCTGGAAGGTAATCATCACAAACCCGCGCATGCGTTGGCCTGAGTCAAGTGCCCGGTTGTATTCTCTTCTTACATACTCAGTTACTTCATTGTAAAAGTTTCGCTCTGCCGGGGAAAGTTCAATCTTTACTGTTTTTGCAAAGCGCTGGGTGAATCCGCCGACATCGACTTTTCTTCGCCGAATCACTACAGGCTGCAGCTTCTTTTGAAGATTTAAAGATCCTGATTCATATTTCATCAAAAAAGGATGAATAGGACCGAGAATATCTGGGTCAATCAGCTGAATAAGATAATAGATTTCATCAATTTTTCCCCGAAAAGGGGTGGCAGACAGCAGCAGCAAAGATTTACATCTCATACTGATTTTCTCTGCAAAATGGTAAGATCGGGTAATTTTATTACGGTCCCGTCGCAATCGATGGGCTTCATCAAAAACTGCCATGTCCCAGCCGAATTCCAGAAATGCAGACAGGTACCGTTCATCTTTTGCCAGATCGACAGACACCAGAACTTTTTTCTGGGTCTGCAGAATACGAGGGTTACGGCGCAAAATGTCGCCGGTCAAAATAAAAAACTGTTCATTGAATTTTGACGACAGTTCTGCCCGCCACTGGTGCAAGAGAGTGGCCGGGGTACAAATGAGTACTCGTTCAAAGGAATGTTTGAGCAACACTTCTTTTATTATGAGGCCAGCCTCGATGGTCTTGCCCAGCCCGACTTCATCGGCAATCAGAAAGCGTGGTCGAATAGCATCCAGCACCCGGGTGGCTGCCTCGACCTGGTGGGGCAGCAACATTGTTTTGGAGCAGGTGAGGGAAGCTAAAGGATCTGCATAATACCGGCACAGCAATGGCCAAAGCGTATGGTAGAGTTCTACGGTCAGATGATCGACCTGAAACTGTTTTTCGTTTCTGGGAGCAGCATGAATGCTCCATTCTGCTGCAGATTCTGCGTCCCGGGTTGAAAATGAGAACAAAACACCGGAATTTTGTGCTGAACTTTCCCGGCCTCTTCTGAATTCGATATTGAGCTGATCATTGGGAAGCATGTGGGGGGTCAGAATTATGTCTCTTAGTAAGCCGCCAATGCTTTTTTGAAGGAAGTTCTCGCAGGTGAATTCAATACTTAGCAGCTTGACAATAGCCGAACATTACAATTTCTGGAATATGATTCGGGGCCGCCCCATTTTTACTGTCATGGCCGTTTTACTCGGTTTGTGCAGTTTTAACATGGCCTGGGCGACCGGAGTAAGAACGGCCGGTTTTGCTTTAGATACTGATCTTTCCTGGATGATTCCAGGGCAATTGCCTGAAATATACTTGAATCCGGCAAAAGCTGCTTACTTTAGTGATAATTTCTATCTGGAATATACTGCAGAAACCGGCACTGGGACTACAAAAGGCAGCGGAGGGATCTTTCTGAACGCTTTCTCGAACGTCAATATCGGGATTGTACATGGCCTCGATGCGAGTTTCGAGTACTTCAACAGTGGTTCTTCGCCGCGTTCTCTCTTTTATGATCTCGAGGCATATCCCAATTCTGATTTTCGGGCTGTAACCAGCCAGACTCATCTTGATCTCAATACGGCAGTAGTTAGCTCGAACGGCCTTGCTCTGGCAGATTTGGGAACCATCTATGAACCCGGCACGAATGATATGAAACGCCGTACGATAACCGGTTTTATAACTGCAGCTTTCGGTTCTCTCAACACCGGGCTCAGTGCATATCACGCATTTTCATCGAATACCAAAAGCCGATTGGCCGGGTCAATTGATGAAAGTATTAATCTGAATTCATCGGAAACCGGAATCTCGGCAGGAGTTTTTCAAGCTTCTGGCTTCAGTTTTATTCGCTCTTATGAACTGCGCCTGAGTCATACCTTCTTAAACCTGAACAACCTATATGATGAAATTGATTCATCTGGTCAGCGTGTATTTGCAAATCTGGCCAGTGATGGCGCAGGTGAGAGCGAAATTTATGCGCGGGCAGATTTATCTTTGATAAGATCTCATAATTTTCGAATCCGGGTATCGTATGCGAAAACCGATACTTCGACAATCGCGGTTGCAGAATCGAGCGTAACAGGGTTAGTCGCACCATTTTCACTACGGGACGAGTTCTCCCGATCGGGCAGTGCTTTCAAGATTGGCCTGGCAGATGAAATGCGCTTTTCTTCAACAGTGATGTGGTTTGTTGGAATGCAGGCCGAATTTCTCTCACTCAAAAATGAATTTTCCGGTTCTAATATCCTGACCGGCAGCTTAACGGCAAATACAATATCTCAGGAAATGAGTGCGTTCACTCTTCCGGTACAGATGGGTCTTGAAGCAACACTTTCAGAACATTGGCAAATGCGTCTGGGCGTGGGACATCGAATATTCAATCGAAGGGCCGATGGCACGACCTACAATGAAATAACCCGTAGAATTACCCGCAATACCACCACAGGGAACCAGACTTCTGTACTTGAAATTACACGCAATGGTGCAAGTGGTGCACTTTCAAATGCAGCGCTTGGCTTTTCATGGATTTATGGTCGCTACCGGGCAGACTGGCTGGCCAATATAAACTTTGTGAGCGATGGGCCAAATTTTCTTTCTGGACAAGTGAATGATTTTTCTTTAGCAGTTGCCTTAGTGTACCGATTTGATGCCGCTGCCCCCCCTGAGATTCTACCGGAATCAACCAATGACAATATTCGAAAAACCGGGAGCAAAAGGTGAGACTCTCTCTAAGGAAAATCTTCAGCAAGCGTAAAACCTTGCTTTTAAGAACTGAAAACAGTTTTTGCCTTCTGTTATTTTTTGAAGGTGCTTTGCAAAATCTGCGCAGTTCCCGGTTCAACTATTTTGAGCATGGCCCGGTAGAAAAATTTAGAAAACTTACCATATTTTCCTGTATCGTTCTGGCCTTGGTAAAGTCTTCCTTGCTGGCAACCACAGCATATTACGATGCAATGGGTCTAAAAGATCGTTACTGGATGTCCAAATCGGCATTGCCATATATGTTTGTGAATCCTGCTTTTGCAGTTGATCAGGCCGGTCGTGCATATTTCGAATTTGATGCGCAGAATCTGTACGGGGGAATTCTCTCTGCAGGCAGAAATGGTACGTTGGGCATTTTCAGTGGCCGGCCGGTTCAGGCAGAAGTTTTTAATTCAGCATCTGCTCCGCGTGGAATGTTTTCTGTCGGGAGTACAGACTACTTTCCCCTGACAAATGTTGCCAATGGCAGTAATCTGGATATTGCCGCTACTTCGCCTTTAAGTTCCGGCGCACAGTTTGGGAATTTGGATGCACGGGTGAATCTGTTGAGTGACCCCGGGGTCAACGCGCTGAAAACTTCTAACGTTTCTTTGCTGGCAGCTACCAGACTGGGAAATGGTGCCCTGGGGGTCCTGCTCGAGTACGGCTGGGCTAATGATATATATAGTTTTAGAGGACAAACGAGTGAAGATCTGCAGTTAGATAAACGTCAGGCCAAAGTGAATGTAGGATTTTCAGGGAATTCAGGCGGAACGATGGAAATTTTTGATTTTCAGACTTCACTTGCGCTGTTTTCTCTGGACAATCGTTATCTGGGTACTGCTTCGAGCGGAGAATCAGCATTAGGCGAATACAAATCAGACGGCAGTTTTGAGTTTGATACAGGTATTCGTATTGCATTTCGGGTCTCCCCGAGATCTGTAATTTTTGTGCGAACAAGTTTTCGACTCAGTGATTTCTCTACGGTACTTGCGAGCAAAATTTCTGGCGGTGATTTTGATAGCACCATCAATATTCCAACCAACACACGAGATACATTTTCCAGAACGGGTCAAACTTATTCCTTTGGAATTGCAGATGAAATTCAGGCAGGCCAGGTAACCAGGTTTATCTTTGGTATCGAAGGAGTATATGAAACATATCTGCATTCCTATGACGGTCGTGATTTCAGATTGAACACCTACCAGATTTCCCCGTATGAAGCAGAATACAATATTGTAAGGCTACCTATGATTCTGGGCATGGAAGCAGCTTTTACGAAGTCGTTTTCTTTGCGTTTAGGAATTGTTCAGCAGACTGTTGCACTGCCCGATAACGGATATTTCATAACCCGTAACTTTCGAACACGCATCAATCCAGGGTTTTCTGCAAGTAATCCCTCGGTGTCAACCTCTGAGACACAGCTCGCCGGGGCAGACACAGAAATCAATGTGGGATTCTCATATCAATTGTCATCATTCCGGTTTGACTGGCTTTCAAACCTCGAACTGTTTCGCTCTGGTCCTAATTTTATTTCAGGTCGAACGAGAGAATTATCAATCGCATTAGCCGTGACAAGCCAATTCATGGATTTGTGGAGTTCGTTACAATCGCAGGAGTAGTATATGTTAGTAAAGGTAGAGAATATGAAAATCATCAGGAATTTACACAAAAATTTAAATAAGGGACGAATCTATCTCAAGGTGTTTATCCTGTTTCTGGCGGTCATGATTGTGCCTGCTCGAGAGGCGACTATCACGCGATCGGCCGGTATGGGGCTGGATACCGATCTGTCCTGGATGGTAGACGACCAGTATCCCTTTGTATTTCTGAATCCAGCCGCAATGAAAGGCTATGAAAATAACATCTATTTCGAGTATTTCAATACCGTGCAGATGGGGGGTATTTTTCTGCCACTGATGTCTGGTTTAAGCCTCGGTGTTTTCAGCGGGACAACCGTAGATTTTCAGGCTTTTAACTCTACAGATTTTCAGAGTATGTACCACACATCGGGGTCAGATCCAGCAGGTATAGATTTTAATAACTTGAGTGGTGCTTCTACAACATATAGACCACTCGCAGCGAGAATTGATAATGCGGATGCCAATATTCTTGAGAATCGAAATCTCGAAATAATTTTGAGCTATAAAATGGGGCGCATACAGCTTGGTGGGGCATTGAGTTATGCATTTGCGTCTGAATCCCAGAGTGATGCCACCACTACAACTTCGACCGGGGTTACCTCAAGTGAAGAAGCCGGTCTATTCAAGAGTGAGTTTCGGCTGGCCCTCGGTGCAATATTACCGGTTGGTGGTCTAATAAAAGAACTGGCATCCAGTATTTCTTTTACAAAATTTACTCTCGATAATTACTATACTCGAAAAATCAGCACTTCAACTACTGAAAATACTGCACGGTTAGAATCGAATGGAGCATTTGATATTGACTTATTGAATAGAGTTTCTTTAAATTTCAGTAGAACCCACAATATACATGCATTTTTCGGATATTCGCTGTTGAATCGCAGCACCCGGGCAACAGATCAAATTGGTACCAATGATTTGCAGAGTGATTATGACAGAAACGGTCACCGTATTCGGGCAGGGCTTTCAGATGAATTAAATTTATCGCAGAGACTGGGTTTGTTTTACGGCCTTGAATTGAATTATGAAATTTTCAGCAATGACTATCAGGCAGTGAAGCGTCCGACCGCTTCGAATTCAGAACCCTACCAAACCAGTGTGTATCAACTAAAATGGCCTCTTGTCCTGGGGCTCAATGCGAGCGTCAGTGAAAATCTTGACTTGAGAATGGGGATCCGCCATAACATCTTAAATTCAGGCAACAATAGTGAATCAAATACTCAGAGAATCAATAACGCAGGCACAGTCACCAGCTCAACGGTCAGCTCTCGCTCAAGCTTCCTGAGCTCAGGCAGCAATATTTCCATGGGTGTAAGTTACACTATCGATGCACTGCGTTTTGACTGGCTGACCAACGTGAATATCTTAAAAGACGGGCCTTACTTTATTTCAGGAAAAGAAAATGCGTGGAGTACCGCCTTTGCGGTCATTTTCAACTACGGAAAATATATGCGCTGATTCTTCAGCCTGGGTAGTCTATGTGTGAGAGAGTACCCATTGCTTGACAAAATCCAGTACTGCTTTATTATCTTTGGGCGCCTCATTCATGGTTTCATGGAATAAAAATGGCCATATTTTCAAGGTCTTGTCACTGGAACCTGCTAAACGATAAAACTCTTCTGCCGCCGCAGGGTCGGCAACTGTATCTGAACCACCATGAAAAACCAGCAATGGAATATGAAGACTACCCGCATTTTTTAATAACCTGTCGCCGGTTTCGAACAATCCTGCGCCGAGCTGGGTTGAAATATTGCCATGTACAAGAGGATCAGATTGGTATTCCTGAATTGTCTTTGGGTCATGGCTCAGTGCAGTTGCAGGAATTCCCGCATCCATAGTGAACTCAGGAATAATTTTAGAGAGACCAGTCGCCAGAATCTTTTTGATTTGATTTTCAAGATTCAAAACGGGTGAAAAAGCTGCTCCCGATAAGATTAAACCATGCAATTGTTTTTGATGCTGCAGCGCGTATTCGGTGGCAATCAGCCCGCCCATCGAGTGACCGAGTAAGTAAAACTTGTTTTGACCCGATTTACTGACGACAGAAGAAATAAACTCTGCAAGGTCATCACTGAATTTTGAGAATTTTTCGATACTTCCCCGTTTGCCGGCCGACCTGCCGTGACCAAAGGCATCCATCCCGAAAAAAACAGTACCGGTACCGGCAAACTCATTGATCAGATTACTGTAGCGACCAGAGTGTTCACCAAAACCGTGTTGAAAAACAAATACACGGGATACCGTTTCATTTGCGGGAAACCAGGCACGGTAAAAAATTTTTCCATTGGGAACTTTTTCTCGAATAAAACCAGACTCTTCGTTGTACGCGTTCATGGTTTGAGATGGGCTGCTTATTACTGTTGTCAATTACAAATTGTTTGACATTAAGTAAGGGTTCACGGTAGTGAAATATGAAATTTCGCTTTGTGTTGACTTTGCTGATTCTTAGTCTGCTTACCTCTTGCACAGGGGCACTAATGAATTTTGCTTATAATCAGGCAGACTCTTATGTAATCGGAAAAGTAGACGATTATTTTGATCTAAACCGCCTGCAGAAACGCACACTGGAAAAGCATGGTGCGGAAATACTGGCCTGGCATAAAAAATATGAAATTCCCCGGTACTCTGCGCTGCTGCGCGAGATTTCTGAAGTTTCGAAAAAGCCAATTGACCAGAGTACATATCGTCTATACTACAAAAAAGTAGAAGATCGTCGGAATGTACTCATGCGCAAGATTATTCCTGTCGCCGTAGAACTGATGCTCTCACTTTCAGAAGAGCAGATTCAGTATTTCTCAGAACAGCTTGATGAAAACCTGGAAGAACTTAAAGAAGATGTTGAATTGTCCCGTGAAAAAAGAATCGAGAAAAGAACTGAAAAGATTCTCGACAATATCGAAGAGTACTCAGGAGATTGGCAGGGAGAAAAAAGAAAGCGCCTGATTGCCGAATCACGCAAAATTCCCGATACTTTGCCACCGTTCTATCGCCACCGTCTCAACAGAAAAAAAGAAATTTTATCATTATTGCGAGCAAAAGATAAAAATGAACTTACCAAAAAAATGACAACTTGGCTTACAAACCCTAGAAAGGGATATGATGCAACGTACCTCAGGCATTTCGATGAAATGGTACAGAGTTGGGAAGACTTTACACTCTGGGTATCTGCCAATGCCGATAATAATCATCGAGACTATTTTCGAAAAAAGCTGAATGAACTCGCTGCGAGGGTAGACGGCCTTAAAAATTAAATAACGGGAATTTTATTGACGTTCAATAATTCTCTTTGAGAATACTTATAATTTCACGAACCCCGGTTTCAAGGGTATTGTCTTCGCCGGTAAAGCTTACCCGCAAACAGGAAGGTGTCTGGTGGTTCGTGAGCCCGGCATAGAAATAAGAGCCGGGCACGACCAGTACCTGCCTGGCTTTTAATAGTTCATAAATTTTTTGGGAATTCAGTTTTTGTTTTTTGCTGCTTCCACAGAATTCCAGCCAGAGAAAAAAAGCTCCCTCTGAAACATGAATTCTCAGGTTTTCATTCGGAAAACCATGGTGTTCGAACAGGGACAGAATATAATTGCGTCGTCGTTCATAATATGGCAGCAGATATTTCCGGGTTAAAGATTTAAGATCATTCTTTCTAAGAAATTCTGATAAGATTGCCGATGAAAGACTGGAATTTGCCAGCTGGGTTACTGCAATTACATTAGAGGTTGCACGGATAATATCGCGAGGGGCGATTAGAGCTCCGGTTCGTAGACCTGGCAACCCGCACTTGGAAAAACTGATTGAATAGAGAGTGGTTGGTTGAGGCAAGTAATCATCTTCTTTGTAGACCAGTCCCGGAAACGGGTTGCCATATGCACAATCAACCAGCAGCGGAACACTATACACCTGGCATAGGTCTTCGAGTGTCTTCATATATTGGGACGATAAAACTCCCCCCGTTGGGTTCTGCGGTCTCGAAATCGCTGCTATCCCGATTTCACCAGATTTCAATACTGCTTCAATTTTCTCAAAATCGGGGATAAATCTTAAAAAGCCATTTTCAATAATGCGTATCGCATCAATACCGTAAAAAAAATCTCCCTGTAAACCCAGATCATTATAACCGATATATTCGGGCAGCATTGGCAGCAGAACTTTTTTTCTTTTCCCATTTTTCAGGGGGCCCGCCAGTAAGTTAAATAATAAAAAAAATGCCTGCTGGCTGCCTCCTGAAATCAGAATTCTCTCAGGGTTGACATCTGGATAGCCTTCTCTGGTCAAAAAATCTGCCAGGGTGTGCCGCAATTGCAAATTTCCGGCTGCGGGATCATAGTAAGCCATTGCATTTTGCCAGAACGAATTGTCAAAAGTTTTGATCTGGTTTTCAACTGCAAGAATGATTTCCTGGTGCAAAGCTGGGTTTCCGCCACCCAGAAATGCCATTTCTTTGTTCTGTAATGCACTGGTGAGATCACTCATCAGATTTGAAATGCCGGTTTCTCCCGGGAACGTAGATGAAAACGTATGTTCAAACATCTTCGAGGGCTGCCCTGTAAAGCTGCAGGTATTTTGCAGCAGAATTTGGCCAGGAATTATCAAGTGCCATACCTCGTTTCTGCATTGCTGAGTACTCCTCAAATGCGTTGTACCAGGTATACAAGGCCCAGCCGACCGTATTGATAAGCGCATCTTTCGTCAAATCTGTGAATTTGAAGCCGGTTCCTGTTCCCTGTGCTTCGTTAAAGTTCTCCACAGAGTCATCGAGTCCGCCGGTGGCTCGTACAATCGGTACAGTCCCATAGCGCAGACTGTACATCTGGTTCAATCCGCAGGGTTCAAATCGGGAGGGCATGATATAAAAATCGCAGCCCGCTTCAATCAAATGTGCAGTCGGTTCATCATAACCAATTTTCACACTGCATTTTTCGGGCATTCTATCGGCAAGTACCGGGAAATATTTTTCAGCCCAGCTTTCACCGGTACCGAGCAGTACAAACTGCATTTCCCATTTTAACATTTCAGGAAGTGCCGATGCCAGAACATCGATACCTTTTTGTTCAGCCAGTCGGGTCACGATACCGAATAATGGTATTTTCGGGTCAACCGGCAAATTGAATTTTTTTTGTAGGGCAGTTTTATTGTTTGCTTTGCCGGCAAGGTTGGCTGAATCAAAATTAAATGGTATCAGTTTGTCATGTTCCGGGTCCCATTCCTGAGAATCAATACCATTGCGTATGCCAGAAAAGGTATTCCCGCGCAGGAGCAGTTCGCGATCTAAGCCGTATCCGAATTGAGGGGTACAGATTTCCCGTGCATAGCCTTCGCTTACAGTATTCACCCGGCTGGCATTGCGAATTCCAGATTTTAGAAAATTAAAACTGCCGAAATGTTCACCGTTTTGTTCCGAAAAGCTGTGATTGCCAAGGCCCGTCAGTGAAAACGTTTCAGCTGGAAAATTTCCCTGGTACTGCATATTGTGAATGGTAAACAATGACTTTGTAGACTTGAAAAAACTGTCATAGGTGCGGTAATGATTCAGGAACATGGCTACCGGTCCTGTGTGCCAGTCATGAGCATGAATGATATCGGGTTGAAAATTTATTTCTTTGCAAAGACTGAAAACAGATTTAGAAAAAAACAGAAAACGCTCTCCGTTGTCGCCGTATTCAGCGTCTGGAATTTCACCATACAATCCTTTGCGATTGAAATAGTACTGATGATCGATCAGATAAACGGGAACAGTAGAATCTGGTAAACAGGTACGCAATACACCAAACCGGGAAGTACCGTTTATTCCCATCTCAACCGAAGGAACAATGTTCAATTGTTCCACTTTCTTACCAGACAATTTTTCTGCCTTTTCACTTACTCCCGAATAATTTGGCAGAGCAATGCGCACATCGAGCTTCATTTTCTGCAAAAAAAGCGGTAGTGCACCAACTACATCTCCCAGGCCGCCGCTTTTAGCATAAGGGGCGGCTTCTGAAGCAATAAACATTATTTTTAATGGGGGCGTATTTTTCATATTTCATTTACATTCCGGATACCCAGCAGTGAAAAATCATGTAGAAATTCCCGGTGTCCTGTTACAAACTGTTTTTTTAAATTGCGCGGTGGATTGAAGATTTCTCGTTTTTTGAGAATGCGGGTCGGATTTTTCTTGAAATGAGTCCATGTGCCAATTTCAAGTGTAAAGGGCAGAAAGGGCGGTGCTCTCTTTTTTAACTCTCGAAATTTGAGAAAATGATCATAGAATAAATCCCACAGATCGCCATGGGTAGTGTACATCTCACTCTGCGGCCCGTAATGATAAGCATTGTGCAGCTTTGTTTTTTCCATATAGCCAGTGATTCTGCGAAACAGCATATCATCTGGCGAGGGGGTTCTGGTTTTTGCATAAGGCCACCAGATATAGTTTTTATTTCCGTAACCACTGTGAACATCGAGCGCAATCAACGGAGTTTTTCTCTCGGCATCATACAAATCGCGTAGAGCCCGAAACAGAAGTATCGATTCAGGTTCGAGTTTTTTTCCCTGGTAGTAGGGCAGGCGACCGCTTAATTTTTGCCCGCCGAAGAAAAACAGGGCATTTTCACCCTCGACGCCTGAATTTCGCATAAGGTCTACCCCGCCGGGATTTGAACGACTTTGTCTTGCCAGACCACCGGGGTTCAAGATGGGAATTGCAACGATGGCGAGTTTGCCTGATTTTAGTGCGCTGAGTACCGGGCCGTCACGCAGAGCCTGGTTCAAGTAATCGAGTAGAATATTTACTGCAACCGTTTCGAGGCCATGGACTCCCGCCACCAGCAGAATGCTGCGGTTTTTGACAGCTGATTTTTTACCGAATGTTAATTGATATATTGGAAATTTGAAACCATGCTTATCTTTTCGAGAGAAGCCAAGCTGGCGAAGTTCACCCAGCTTACCGGCTTTCTTAAGCAGGGAAAATATTTTATGCTCGTATTTCTGCAATCGTAAGAGAGGTTTAATCATAATTTTGGAAAATATTGAATGCAAAAGAATTTAAAAGTCTGTTTCTACGCATATCTGGCTCAATGATGATTTCATAATGATTGTATTCTTCAAAAATTTCAATCTGTAAAGATGTTATTCTTTCCTGCATTTTCTTCACAGCAGAGACTGGTACTACATCATCGCCCCTGCTAAAGTTATGAGTGCCGGCTTTTAACAGCAATACCGGAACTTTAATATCTTCAAGTTTGAGACGTGCTGCTTTCATTTTTTCTCTTGTGATTTTGGCAGAAAAAATAAAATTTTTGAGAATACGCCACCACGATAGAGAGCCACCCATTGCAGCAATTTCCTGTTCTGCGGCCGATGCCGGCATGCCCACTTTAAATTTACCACCCGGAAGAGCTTCTAATTCATAGAGCAGAAAATTTTCTACCAATGGGGAGAACTTTCGAATGATTCCTGTTTTCTGAATTTCTGCAAGGTATTGATTGGGAGATGTATAACTTCGGCCAAGTCGTCTTACAGATTTTTGTACGAGAGTAAGAGCACGAAGTTTTTGCCAAAGGTTCAAGGGGGCACCGCCATCAATAGCGATAATGCCTGATACTTTTTCAGGATATTTCAGTGCAAATCGAAAGGCGATATAGGCGCCTAAAGAATGGCCGACTAGAACGACGTTCTGCATGCGGGTTTCAGAAAGCAATCGTTGCAGATCTTCTACATGAATTTCCTGAGAATAACCGGTTTCGGGTTTGTCTGAACGGCCCCTGCCTCTTAAATCATAGGCGAGGGTGGTGTAGCCCTGTTCTACGAAAGTTTCTGTGATTCTGCTGAGAGAAACATAATTGCCCGTTGTTCCGTGGATGCAGACAATATTTCGTTTTTTGTTTTTCTTAAAACCGGGCCAAATTGCGGCATGCAATCGTACATCCCCCACGCGTACCGTTCCCTCTCGAAATGCATTTAAATCTTTTGGTGAGGGTTTACGCCCCGGTTTCTTTTTCGATATCGGTTTCTTCGATTTTGCAGGGGCACTTGTTTTTCTTTTCACCGATGATGCCGATGATTTCTGTGGTTTTTTTGACTTTTGAGCAGCTTTAGTCTGGATACCGGTCTTTTTGCTTGCAGCCATGATAGACTCATCTGTCATTGTAGATAAGGTGACAAGAAACTTCACATTCGGCTGTCTTTTATGTATACTGATGATTTTGACATCGGCACAATGTACAGAAGCGGTTAAAAACCAGTCTGCTGATTCTGGCTGTCCTGCCACCCGGGATATTCCCGCAGGTATGGCCTGTATTCCTTCGGGTGAATTCATTTATGGCAGTATGAATGCAAAATGGGCAGATGAACATCCACAAGTAAAGGTGTATATATCTGCTTTTCTAATCGATAAATATGAAGTCACTACGGCAGATTATCAGAAATGCGTCGCGGCCGGTAAATGTGCAAACGTAATTTCAAATTACGTACAAATGAGAGGAGCAAACCAGCCACAGCTCAAGGTTTCGTGGTTTGAAGCAAGAGATTATTGCAGGGTTCAGGGTAAACGCTTACCCACTGAAGCTGAGTTTGAAAAAGCATCCCGGGGCACAGCCGGGGATACATATCCTTGGGGAAATGAAACGGCAAATTGTCGTCTGGCTGTAATTCAGAATGAAACCGGCAGGGGGTGCACTGACAGGTTCGGGGTACCTGGCTCCACAAGTGAGGTTGGGTCACGTCCTGCCGGATATTACGGATTATTCGATATGGCAGGCAATGCCCATGAATGGGTAAATGACTGGTATGCACCCGATCGTCAGAAATGCGGTGCGGAATGCCTTGGTAAAGATCCTGCCGGACCCTGTGGCGGTAAGGACGTTTGTCCTGGTTATACTGAAAAAGTCATCAAAGGCGGTTCATGGTACTGGGATGCCGACTGGGCGCGGGCTGCAAAGCGCAGAGCTTACATTCCTGCGAATCGCCCGCCCCACCATTTTGGCTTTCGCTGCGCACGATCTTTATAGAGCTGATAAAATAACAGCCCGGGATACGCTTGCCGTCGGGTCTCACTTCTACAGTATTTCCCAGCCATGGCAGAAGAAAAAATAGAAAAAGAAGTCGCACGCCGAAGATCCTTTGCAATCATTGCGCACCCTGATGCTGGTAAAACGACCCTGACTGAAAAGCTTTTATTATATGGCGGAGCCATTCATCTCGCCGGGCATGTGCGTGCAAAAAAAGACCGCAAATCTACCCGGTCAGACTGGATGACCATGGAACAGGAGCGAGGTATTTCTGTCAGCACAACCTCTCTGCAGTTTGAATACAATGCACATATCTTAAACCTGCTCGATACTCCCGGCCATGAAGATTTCTCAGAAGATACTTATCGAACCCTGATGGCAGTAGATTTTGCCGTGATGACCCTGGACGGTGGTAAAGGGGTCGAACCCCAGACTATCAAACTGTTTCAGATTTGTCGTGAAAGAAATATTCCTATATTTACGTTTATCAATAAAATGGACATGCCTGCCCGCAGCCCTTTTGAACTGCTCGATGAGGTTGAAAAAGTGCTGGGTATCACAGCTGTGCCTATGGTCTGGCCCATGGGATCAGGCCGGGATTTTCGTGGGTATTATGATTTGAATGCAAAAAAAGTTTCTCTGTTTGAAAAAACCACGGGCGGCGCATTTCGTGCCCCTGAGAAAGTCAGCGGCCTTGATGATCCTGAACTGATTTCTGCCATGGACGAGCAATTGTATGCAACGTTTAAAGAAGAAGTACAGATTTCACAGGAGGCAATACTGCCTTTCTCAATCGAAGAATTCAAAAGAGGTGCAATGACACCGGTTTACTTTGGCAGTGCAATCACCAATTTTGGTGTCCAGTTCTTACTGGATGAATTCATCCGCCTTGCTCCTTCGCCTTCACCTGTATTGACTGACGATGGGAATGTCATCGCCCCGACCGATTCTGCTTTTACAGCATTTGTGTTCAAGCTGCAGGCAAACATGAATCGTCAACACCGTGACCGTGTAGCTTTTGTTCGTATTGTCAGTGGTAAATTTGAACGGGGAATGACCGTAAAAGTTCCGCGGTTGAATAAAGAAGTTAAACTGACCAGTCCCGTGGCATTTTTTGGTCAAGAGAGAAATACAGTCGATATCGCCTGGGCGGGTGATATTATCGGTTTAATCAATCCCGGAACATATCGAATTGGCGATGTTCTTTGCACAGGCGATGAGCCGAAATTCAATCCCTTGCCAAAATTTGCGCCCGATATTTTTGCCAAACTGGTTTCTACAGATACCAGCAAACTGAAGCAGTTTCGCAAGGGTCTTACTGAATTATCAGAAGAGGGGGTAGTGCAGGTTTTTAATCCCGGCGACCAGACACCCATTCTTGGTGCGGTCGGGCAGCTGCAATTTGAGGTGTTCAAATTTCGCCTCGAAGATGAATATGGTGCAAAGGTGAGACTCGAATCAACACCGTTTGAATGTTCACGCTGGGTCAAAGAACAAGACCTGGAAAAATTCAGCAGATTTGATTCGGTTGTGCGGGATGAACGCGGGAATCCTGTTATTCTGTTTGAATCTCAGTATCGAATGCAGAACTTCATGAACCAGCATCCTGAAGTTTTATTGTCAATTCATCCCCCCCTTTAAAACGGTATAGAGAGAAGAAAAAATACGAAACAGGCAAGGAAAATAATGCTCAAATTGATTACAAAATTTATCTTAATAGTGGCAGTAGTTGCTATGGCCGGCAACATTCTGCCCAAAAATAAAGATAACTTACGGGGAACCTGCTTTTACATTTCACGGGTAGACCTGTCTTCTTCAGAGATTCTCAAAAAGATTGTGGTCGATTCTGAGTTACAGGTTTCGAGTCGTATCTGCGGGGTAGAACGAATTGGCAGTATTTACGTAAACAATACCGATAAGAATGAACCAAATGCCGCTGGTTTGCTCAAAGCCATTATGGATGGCTATGAAATGCATAAAGCACCGGATATGAATAAGGTACAGTCTGAATCCAATGAAAACAGCAGGTATCGTTCATCGGTTTGTGGCGCACTGGGTTCATTTGCTACCACTGCAGTTTTCGATGAAGCAATGAACTCTGCAGCACGTATTATAGAGACAGATCCTGATCCTGATGTTGCTATTGCCTGCATTACGATGATGAGCTATGCAAAAGGCTCACGTGAAAAACTATCCGTTACGATCATTCAGCGCATTGAAAGTATCCTTGAAGAAAAAGTAATCAATGACGACAGGGTAAGACTTATGAACGCCCTCGTTTCTACTCTGGGGAAATTGGCCAACAAAGACGGATACATCGCTCTGGTCAAAGTCTTGCAATCTGCCTACCCGAGAAATGTTAAAGATGCATCTGAACGCGCAATTCACCAGCTGGAGATGAGTAAGTAATGCGCTCATCAGAAATTCGAAAAGAACTCGAGCCTTTATTTGAGCAGTACTCTTTTGTCAGAGCGCTGTATCAGGAAAATTTCGGTCTAACCGTATCTGCGAATTCCAGACAATCGACAGCAGACCCATTGCCCGCCACTCGGGGAATTGTTATTTCAATCTGGCACAACGGATTTTTTTATGAGGCCTCAAGCAGTGTCTTGAATCTCGCCAGTATTCGAAAACTGGTGCAAGAGCTGCCCCTGAGTATTTCGAGTCTCAAGCTGCCTGGCTCTGCCTGTGAGCTTATTCCTGAGCAGACAGCGACGGGCAGTTTTTCTGTACCCGTTAAACAAAGCTTGAGTCTTACTGAAAAATTACAGCTTGCCCGCAGTTATGTTCAGGAAATATCTGCACGGGATTCTCGCATCAAGATGACCCAGGTACGATATCGAGAGGTAAAGACCCGGGAGATTTACATCAGTCAACAGAAGAATCTTGAGCAGTCATTGAGTCGTTTCGAGGCGGTTTTCATTCTGGTGTTGCGCAGCGAAGATGGTAAGCAGAGTACACAGATACATGACGGTTATTCAAGGCAGGGGGGATGGGAACATGCCCGTCCTGATGAAGCAATGATTACCAGAATGATCGAAGACGGCATCAGAATTCTCAATGCTCCCCGGTTAGAACCGGGCAGTTACCAGTGTATCTTTTCTCCCTCGTTATCGGGTATGCTGGCTCATGAAGCTTTCGGGCATGGCACAGAAGCAGATACCATGAGCAAAGGCCGCGCACGGGGAACTGAGTTTTTAGGCAAAGCGGTTGCCTCCCAGAAAGTGGGGTTATATGATTCGCCTGCTTTGGAAAATGCAGCTGCTGCTTATTTCTTTGACCATGAAGGCCAGCTTGCAAGTGAAACAAGAATTGTTCAGGATGGAATTCTTACTTCTGCAATTGCAGACCATCGAAGTGCCAGCATACTTCAATATGCAAGAACCCCGAATGGACGCCGGGAATCTTTTGATCATAAAATTTACACCAGAATGACCAATACATTTTTTACCCCGGGCAATGCGAAACTGGAAGAGATGATTGCCTCGATTAAAGAAGGTTATCTGGTCGACCGCGCCACGAATGGTATGGAAGATCCGAAGTCCTGGGGAATTCAGCTCGAGGCATTGATTGCTGAAAAAATTGAAAACGGAAAATTAACAGGAAAAATATATTCTCCAGTCATCGTAACCGGCTATGTGCCAGACATTCTCAACTCAATCGATATGGTTTCACAAGACTTTGAAATCAATGGTCTCGGTATGTGTGGCAAAGGCTATAAAGAATGGGTGAAAGTGACGGATGGCGGTCCCTATTTGCGGTTAACCGCCCGTCTTTCTTGACTCAATTGCCATTTTTGCCCCGGTAACAGATTCTGCGACCGGAATATACATATCAATGCGGGTCATCGTAAAAATCTTTTCAAGGGTAGATGACAAATTCGAGACAATTAACGTACCACCTCGTCGAGCAAGCCAGTTGGAAATCTGAATCATAGTTCCGATTGCAGATGAATCAATAAAGCCGCAATCTGAGAGATCAAAAATAACAAATCGATATCCTTCTTCGAGTTTACTTTTGACAATAGATTTTAACTCGGGAGAGTTATAGAGATCAAGGTCTCCCGGTGGTTTATGTACAAAGATCTGGTCATGCAGATCGACATTTGAATAGATGCCAATTTCACTGCGGTCGGTATAGATTACAGAACCTGTGGCCAGTAGCTGTTTTCGGGCAATATTCAGATCTTCCCGCAGGGCGCGTTGCATATCTCTCATTCGGGCTATAAGACTGTTGAAGATCGCAGGTGATAATTTCAGATTGCTCTGGACTCTGGTGATCATATTCTCGAGAATCTTATTTGCTCCTTTGATATCCATTTCTGCCATTGATGCAGCCTGCATCATAGTCTTACCGGACCAGGACACAATCAATTCTATTTCGACTTCGTTATCAGGATCACCAAGAGTGCCAGCTGTAAGTGAAGTTGAAATTTCAACCTTTTCTTCAACCGGAGTATCATCAATTCTATAGTAAGATAAACTTGCAGAAACCGGGTCTTCAGGAATCCCGTCTTCAGCGTTGACCTCGACAGCAACGAGAACATTTCGTGTGTCGTCAGACCGCATATCTCCGATTTGTACCCTCAATTTATTGTCGCGTATTTCGGGAGACATTTCATCAAACATTTCCAGGAATTTGACTTTTGGTGAAAAATTCATTTCGAGTTCAACTGCCTGGGCATAAAGAGAACCAACTTCGCCAAATTCCCGAAAGAAGATATCAGATGTTTTTTCAGGTGAGTCTACGTAATAGAAATTCCCGTTTCCTGCCTTTGAAATATCGAGCAGAGATGTTTCGTTAAAGTCACTGCCGAAGCCGATTGTTGTTGTACTGATGCCAGACTGGTAATGCTTTTGTGCAATATTGTTGAGCTGCTCATCTGACTGAATACCCATGGTTGCCAGCCCGTCTGTGAGAAGTATAACCCGTCGTATTCCGCCTTTGACATCTGCTTCAGATGCCATTTTTAAGCCCTGCAGCCATCCGCCTGAAAGATTCGTCGCTGTGCCGGGTTGTATCGATTGTAATTTATTGATAATAGATTTCTTTTCATCAAGTCGGGTTACCGGTTGCACAATCTGGACATCAGATGAGTATGCGACAATACCGACATAGTCATGGCGGGTTAGCCAGTTTACAAATGAGCCGGCTGCATCGATCACCGATGCAAGTTTATCACCTTTCATGGACCATGATTTGTCGAGTACCAGAATAAGCACCAGTGGCTGCCGGCGAACTGCCCCTGTATCAGTGGGAGATTTTATTTGAAAGAGAAGGTGGTTGAGATTGGTACTACCTTCGGGTATTTGCGGATACTCCCATTTGGCTTTCAGTTCCATTGGTTAGCATTATAGCTTGTAATGAAGCTTACAAGCATTTTTTTACTTTATGCTGGTTCCTACTGATTTCACCCCGGGTATCTGACGTAAGGTTTTAACAATGTTATCGAGCAAGTCCTGAGAGTCTACTTCGATTTCAAAAACATCCAGAACATCACCGGTTGCACTGGTACTTGCTTTTGCTTCCAGAATATCGGCCCCTGCAGTCGCTAGCGAGGTAACCAGATCGAGATACAACTGGCTGCGGTCTTCCCCCTCGACAAAAACTGAACATTGTATACTGTCTTCCCCTTTCCAGCGAATGTTTACCAGACGATTTCTGTTTTCGGGTATTGATTTCAGCTGTAGAATCGAGGGACAATCTTTTTTGTGAACCGATATGCCCTGACCAACAGTAATAAAGCCAAGTATTCGATCGCCAAAGCGCGGAGAGCAGCAGTTGGCAAACCGGGTTTCCATGGATGACTCGCCCTGCCAGACGATATCGCCCGGTTGCGGGTCTCTTACTCTGGGAATAGGCCCGGTGGAACTGCTTCGGTTTGAGGGTCGAACCCGATCAAAGGTTTCTTCTCTGGGGCGGGAGTCATCTTCAACAGGCAGCAGATCATTGCGTCTGAACCAGGCCCGCAGTTTTGCCCGGGCATGAGAGGTGCGCAGTATGTTGATCCAGTTGAGAGATGGTTTAACATGATTCCCCGTTACAATATGTATCTGATCCCCGCTTTTTAAGGGAGTGCGGATGGATATCAGCCGGTCATTTACTTTTGCACCGGCGCATTTTAAGCCCAGCTCGGTATGAATTCGAAACGCAAAATCCAATACTGTCGAACCCTTGGCCATGGAAAAAATTTCTCCCTTTGGGGAAAAGACATAAACCTCATCATCTTCACTCAGGTTATTCTTGAGATCTTCAATGAAATCACCAGCCGTATCAGCATCTTCACTTTGCTGGGCAAGATTTTGTAAAAGCTTGAACTGTTCTTCAATTGTCTTCTGCGCAGTTTGTCCCTCTTTATATGCCCAGTGCGCAGCGATGCCGAATTCAGAAATAAAATGCATAGATCGGGTACGAATCTGAATCTCGAGAATTTTACCGTCTGTTGAAACAACACTCGTATGCAGAGACTGGTAACCATTTGACTTTGGAACAGAAATATAGTCTTTAAATCTGCCTGGCAGGGGATTCCATAATGTATGAACAATACCAAGCACTCCATAGCAGTCCTGTATTGTTTCACATAAAACCCGTAAACCCGAGAGATCATATATTTCAGTAACACTTTTTTTCTGCTCGAGCATTTTTTTATATATCGAGTAAAAGTGTTTTGAGCGCCCCTGGACATCCGCCTTAATTTTTTCTTCATTGATACGGCTCTGTAGTATTGAGATGACCGCTTTGAGTCGCTCTTCCCGATGGCCTTTTTTCTCAGCAATTGCTTCCTTTATACTTTTATACTCTTCGAGTTGCAGATAGTACAAAGCAAGGTCTTCGAGCTCTGCTTTTATGCGGTAGATACCCAGACGTCCGGCCAGGGGAGCGTAAATATCAATGACTTCCTGGGAGATTTTGATCTGCTTGGCATTTGGTTGAAAACCTAAAGTACGCATATTGTGCAGCTTATCGACCAGCTTGATCAACAGTACCCGTACATCTTTGATTGTTGCAACAATCATTTTGCGAATATTGATTGCCTGGTTGTCTGCCCCCTGGCTTTTTAAGACAGAGATTTTTGTTACCCCGTCTACCAGGTGCGTAATGGTTTCACCAAACTCGCGCAAAAGAGTATCTCTGCTTATAGAGGTATCTTCGAGAACATCATGCAAAAGAGCGGCAGAGATCGCTTCATGATCAGGGGTAAATTCTGCAAGCGCTTCAGCTACTGCAAGCGGGTGAATGATGTAAGGCTCGCCTGAGAGCCTTTTTTGAAATTTATGGGCATCTTCGGCAAGCAGGTAGGCTTTACGAATAATTGCTTTTTGAGCCCGGGTAACACTGCGCGGCAGATTGTTCAACAATCGATCAATGTCTTTCTTTTCACTGGAAAGAGGTAATGACGGAAAACGCAAGGCCACGGCTATAAATGAATTGCAATTCAAAGATGTAAACCTTTTTGAGAGGCATTTGGCAGTTTAATCTGACTTCCTTCTGTGAACCAGGAAATTCAAAGAAAACAGGTAAGGGGCAACTTTGGTTACAAGGGAAAGTGACACAGCTCGATAGAATCTTCAGCACATTCGAATAATACACTTTACAGCGTTACTTTAACTGCAGATTTACGATATGAAATTGAGAGTTCTTATTTTTAGTGATTCCTATTTGCCAAAAATTGACGGAATAGGAATATCGACAGATCGTTTCACCAGATTGTTGGCTAAAGAAGGTCATGAATTCGTCGTTGTTTGTCCCCGTTACTCAAAAGATGATTTTGAAAAAGTCGGTAAAAGAATTCAGATTATTCGTCTGCCAAACCGCAGTCTGCCTTCTTATCCAGATGTCAGACTGGTATTGCCCAAGTATAGAAAGTTGAAAAAAATGATCAAAGAATTTAAACCTCATCTGATTCATTTTCAAACTCCGGGTATTCTCGGTACAGTTGCAGGTTTTTTAGCCCGCAAGTATAAAATACCATTAGTGGGAACATACCATACGATGATGAACGAGCTCGGTGAGTACATAAGTCCCTATCGTCTGCTCAAACTGGATCGTCTGGTACAAAAAATACTGCAGGGTACTAAACTTTCAAAACTATCAGATCATAAAGTAGCTCATAAAAAACAGAAATCGTTGACTAATAAACTGATCTACAAAATAACGAATTCTGTTTATGAACAGGGAAAACTTATTATTTCGCCCTCAATTTTGATCAAGCAGGAACTCGAGAAGCAGAAAGTCAAAGTACCTGTGGTAGTGGTCAGCAATGGAATGGACCTTAAAAAGTTTTCTGGTAAGCCCCGCAAGCTCAGTAAAAAACCGAAATTGTTGCATGTTGGCCGTATTGGTTTTGAGAAAAATGCGGATGTTCTTGTGCGGTCCTTTGTGGAAGTTAAGAAGAAAATTCCAGAGGCCACTTTTTCGATTGTCGGCGATGGCCCGGCACTGGCTTCAGTCAAAGAGCTCGCAATAGCACTTAAAATTGACAGTTCTATTGATTTCCCCGGCTTTATTCGGCCAGAGCAACTGCCTGAAGTTTATGAAAACCATGACTTCTTCTGGACAGCCTCGGCTATGGAAACCCAGGGACTGGTGGCATTAGAAGCCTCTGCCTGTGGTTTACCTTCGGTCGGTGTTGATGCTTACGCTTTACCCGAACTGATTATCCATGGAAATAACGGTTTTATTGCTCCTCCATTTGATCACTTGAAAATTGCCGACTATGCTGTTTCGATACTTACCGATGCGAAGTTGTATAAAAAGTTTTCTGCGAATGCAATTCAAGTGGCAGCACGCCATGATGTTAAAAAATCAGCGAAAAAATTATTGAAGGTATATGAGAAAGTCATTAAATAGGAGGGAACCCTAAAAAATGATTGTATAGCGTGCTAAACGCCGCAAATTGACCGGCAAGAAGAGGGAATATGGATTTTATAGTATTTATTTTAATTTTATTGGTTTTAACCACACTTACTCTGGCTGGTAATTATTACCGAAGGCTGTTTTCAGATGGTCGAAATGAATACCGCCGGCAGGAATTATTGAAGGCAGAGAGTTTTCTATGGGAAGAAATTCGACGTCTGGTGAATCCTGATTCAGTGGTAAGCTATGCTGGCTTAGGGGCCGGGGTTTTACTGGGATTGATGTTCAGCTATATGGGTGGTATTTACGGAGCCCATTACGAGAGCTACTTTTTCCACAGTGCACTGTTGCCCGCTTTGTGGTTTTTCGGGGCACCTTATTTGAAAGACCAGTTTGGTGATGATCTGCCAGAGTTTAGTAAACGGTTTTTGCAGCATGACCTGCCTTTTTTCCTGAGTTTTTCAATGACGTTTGCAGCACAGAGTTTCATGGTATACGGAATTTACCATGCTATCAGCTTTTTATGGGTTTTTCTGAATTTCGCTATTATACTTGGCCTGGTTCTGTATAAAATGTACCAGGTAGACCGTGGCGGGAATGGCCTGCCGGTTGCTTCTCAAGTGGACGACGATGACTACTGATTCAAAATCAGAAATTAGCCGCGATTCTGTACAGCTGATCGTTTTTTCGGTTGGCAACGAAGAATATGGGCTTGAAATCGAAAAAATTCAGGAAGTAATTCGCCTGAAAACCATAAAAAAACTGCCGCGCACTCCCGAATTTATTCTGGGAGTCATGAATCTTCGGGGCAAGATTATTCCTATTGTAGGGCTGCGTGAAAAATTCAATCTTGATCCCATTGAACAGAATGAGTTTACCCGCATCATTGTTGTCAATCAAAGCCAGAAACTGATCGGCATGGTGGTCGACGAAGTCAATCGAGTGGTGAATGTACCCGTTGAAAATATCGAAGGGAATCCCGATATGGTCAATGACAAAACCCGATCTCTGGTAAGAGGGGTCGCAAAACTGGAAGATGCTGTCATAATTCTCGTTGAACTGGATTATCTATTGTACGCCCTCGAAGAAATACAATACGAGGATAACCATCACTGAAATTACTCTGGGGCAAGCAGGGCTCTCGCCAATTTCTGCTTCTCTTTTTTACCTGTTTCAGTCTTGAACTGACTGCTTTCGAAGTTGAGCAGTTTGATCCCAAGAAGATAATTGTATCCGGTAGCTCATTTGATCAGTCTGAGTTACAGTTGTTGTTTCAGAATTCGAAATCTCTGTCTCAGGCACAGAGTCGACTCTCGGAATATTATCGAACCCTTGGCTATGCTCATATCAGTGTTGAACAAAATGGCAACACTCTTCAGGTTCAAGAGTACCCGGTTTGGGAAATTGAATGCCAACCTTTAGATTTGTGTCGCCTTATTCCCGATAAGGCGTCACTATTGCTGAAACCGGTACGCACCATAGATCTCGAGAATGCAATATCAACAATTGCTGAAAGTGAAGAATATAAATCAAGTTATCGAAATTTAACAATTACTCCCTGGATAAACCGTACAAACCAGATGACAGTTTTAAAGATTCAGGCCGATTCACGAAATGAAATCAACGCTTTCTGGACGGGTCAGAATTATCGAAACCCGGGAATCTACACAGAATTCGGTATGGCAGTTAAATACAATAAAATACAGACAGGGTTCTCGGCAGAAGCGGGGGTTACCGATACTACCGATCTGCTGGGAGGGTCTGTTTTTTTTTCAGTACAGCCATTGGTTTTACCGGTCAATATTCAAACGACTGGCCGATTCCGAAAGCTTTCATTTGATGAATTCAACAGACAGATTGCTCAGGCAAACCTGCATGTAATTGCAAAAGTTGACAGTTCTCTCTTGGGAACATTGTTTTCCTATTCAGGGGCTTCTGTACAATATCGAACTGTGCAACCACGCAGTGAAACAGCTGAAGAAAATGCAACATTGCTATGGGACTTCGGTCTTCACATGGGTGAGAATCTGGCAAAACGACCAGAAGAGTCTGTCGACGGGGTGGGGTTTATCTTGCATCTCAATAACGACAATCGAGACCGCTCTCTCGTAAATCTGTACATGAACTCTTCACTCGAAATTGCCGAAAGCTGGCGGTTGCGGGCTATTGGTTTCGGGCGGATGGCCCCCGGCTCATTTGCTGAGCCCGTCAACAGCTGGGCACTGGGCTATTATCGTATTTTTACAGGTACATTCTATTCTACAACTCTGGCACTGGAAAAATACTCAGACAATGCAGGGGCGGGAATCTTTTCAGAGTTTCGTACCCTCAATGGACATTCCGCCGGTCTGGCTTTTTTTTTCAAGTGGCTTGTGTTTGACCTTCGCTTGACGGCCGGGCACACTTTTATACCTTCAGCCTCAGAATGGTTCGTGCAGATGAAATCCCGGGGAGAGTTTTAGACTTCATATTTGAGGCGTATTATACAGCACTTCCGGGAGTTGGTCGTACAGAACCAAACCCTGCTGTGGGGGCAGTCATTGCAGATCGACAGACCCTGCAGGTGCATGGCAAAGGATTTACAGATACCCCGGGTGGCCCGCATGCTGAAATCGTTGCTCTTGATGCAGCAAAGGTTTTTCTTTCAGGAAAATCATTGCAGAATGCAGAATTATTTGTCACTCTGGAACCCTGTTCCCATTTCGGACGCACCCCGCCGTGTACCCGTGCTATTATTGAGTCTGGGATTCCCACAATCTATGTAGCGAATAAAGATCCATTTGATGCTGTAAATGGTTCGGGTATTGATGAATTGCGAAAAGCGGGTAAAACTGTAACGCTGATTCCCGAGAGTTACTTCAAAACTGAGCGTTTTTTTTCGGTGGGTCCTTTTTTACAGACGATCACACACAAACGACCTAGAACCATTGTAAAATGGGCACAGACTGCACAAGGAAATCTTGCACCGGCATCAGGGCAAAGCGGGGCGATCAGTTCTGTATTTGCGAGACAGCTGGTGCAGAGAATGCGGAAAATATTTTATTCAACGCTGGTAGCACCTGGTACAGTGGCGACAGATATGCCCGCTTTAATTCCCCGTATTAAACCGGGATTTCCGCTCGCATGCAATGAAAGCAATTATTTTGTTTCTCTGTTAAACCAGTTTGAGTATCCACGACCGGCAAATTCAAGATCCCGCCTTGCCCGCAGATTTTTCTGGTTACCGCGAAATTTTTCGAATGAAGAAGCCATGGCTTATTTTCGACATCAATTCAGTATGGGCGAAGACTTTCAATTTCTATCTGGGAATGCAGAACATACCCGGCTGGGAGAAAAATTTTCGGCAGAATATTTCAATTCTATGCAGGATTTCCCGAAATTGCTTAATTTCCTTTATGAGCAGAATCTGCGCGAGGTTTTCATTGAGCCGGGACCGCGCTTCTTAACCTATTTAATAGAAAATGATCATGCAGATGTTCTGTTTATTTTCAAAAGAAAGAAACCACTACCTGAGTTTAAAAATGGGCGTGCAACTAAAGCAAGTACTGCTCTCAGTAAAAATAATCTTGATTATTTCACTGACCTTGGTTATTCCTTTCGATGCAGATTCCTATGCCCGAAGAAGATTTATTCTTATTTATAAAAAAAGATCTCTGGTAAACATTTCAGCTCAAACGGGATCATCGACAATCTGGCGAACCTGTATTGCATCGACACGTTTTTCCCCGGCGAGAACATCTGAGACAATGACAACGGTCGAGTCAGATTGCAGTAATTTTCTCTTTTTGATGACCGTAAAAGCATTTTGAATCGTTTTTTCAGGATCCTGAGAGAAATCTATGCGCCAGGGATAAACCGCCCGGTGCAGCAGCAATTTTCGCCTCACGGCAGACATATTGGTGAATGCCAGAATAACCGGCTGGGTAGGGTGAAATGAACTGACATGCTCTGCCATAATGCCACGCCGGGTAATGATTACAATAGCATCGGCTTTTAACCTGTCAGCCAGTTCAGATGCAGCACGAGCCAGTTCTGCTTTGCGATCCTGTGCTGCACGATGACGGGCCCATTCGATACCGCCTGACTGTTCAATGCGCAACAGAATTTTGTTCAAATATTGAACTGCTTTAATCGGGTATTTACCAATTGTCGTTTCCCCAGAGAGCATCACACTGTCTGCTTCTTCGAAGGCGGCATTGGCGACATCTGTTACTTCTGCCCGGGTTGGCAACGGGTTCTCGATCATAGATTCGAGAAGGTGAGTTGCAATGATTGCTCTTTTCCCCTGCGCTGCACTTTCTTTCAAGATTCGCCGTTGAATAATCGGCAGCTCTTCAATCGGTACTTCAACTCCCAGATCGCCCCTGGCAACCATGACTCCCGAGGCCGAACGAATAATTTCGCGATAATTTTCAACACCAAACTGGTCTTCAATCTTTGCGATTACCAGAGCATGACCATTGTGACGGGCAATGAGTCTTTTGCATTCTTCTACATCCGCAGGGCTTCTCACAAAAGATAAGGCAATAAAATCTATATCGTTCTTGACACCAAAGATAATATCAGCTTCATCTTTGGTTGTGATCGCAGGCAGATTGACCCGAATTCCCGGCAGGTTGATATGCCGGCGGCTTTTCATGACCCCGCCATCGTCAACCCGGCACTTCAGGCCGAAAGCTGATTTTTCTATTACAGTTAAATTTATGAGACCGTTATCAACCGTAATTTTATCGCCGGTATTCATGTCTTTGATCATATCCCGGTAATTGACAAATATTGTGCTGCGTTCTTCAACGTCCTGCCCGCCGCCAACAGAAATATCAATAATTTCCCCGACTTTTAAGGTGAATGCTTCTTTGACTTCCCCGGTTCTGATTTCAGGTCCCTGGGTATCGAGCAGTATGCCAATCGGCATGGGGATTTTTTTATTCAGTGTTCTTATTCTGCGGATAACTTCTAAATGAGTTGCATGATCTCCATGGGACATATTCAGTCTCGCGATCGTCATGCCTTCTTTGGCTAACTGTTCAAGCATTTCGAGACTTGAAGTTGCCGGACCAATTGTACAAATGATTTTAGTTTTTCTAAAAATTTTATTCATTTGGTTTTGCCATTCTTTTTAAGAGAGTTTTATACATTAAAACGAAAGTATACAACGTCGCCATCTTGTACAACATACTCTTTGCCTTCTAATCGCATTTTACCGGCCTCCTGGGCAGCTTTTTGCGAGCCCGCAGCCTGAATTTCTGTAAAGGCAGTTACCTCTGCACGTATAAAGCCTTTTTCAATATCGGAATGTATGACAGAAGCCGCAGCCGGTGCAGGAGTGCCTTTAATAATGTTCCAGGCGCGAACTTCTACCTCGCCGGCAGTAAAAAACGTTATGTAACCCAGCAGCGAGTATGCTTCACGAATTACCAGATTCAAACCCGGCTCTTTCAATCCGAGGTCTTCGAGAAAAATAGCAGCTTCTTCTTTTGAGAGTTGGGAAAGTTCTGCTTCGATTTTTCCCGAAATAGGAACCGCACGGGAGTTTCTTTGTTCTGCAACGGTCTTTAGCTTTTGAAAGGCTGCTGACTTTGCGGGATCGGCAAGGTCACTTTCATCCAGGTTGCCGATAAACAATACAGGTTTCAGAGTTAGCAGCTGCAGATCTTTGATTAGAAGAATTTCATCGTCAGACAAATTTAATGATAATGCGCTTTTGCCTGCTTTCAATGTTTCTTCAACTTTTTCAAGAACTTCACAGATTTTGATCGCATCTTTTTCACCAGATTTTTTTCTTTTTTGCAGATTCAACAGTCGTTTTTCAACCTGCTCAAGATCGGCGAGAATGAGTTCAATTTCAATAATTTCAACATCCGAAGCGGGATTCACCTCGCCAGACACATGGGTTATATTTTCATCTTCGAAACAGCGTACTATGTGCAGAATCGCATTAACCTGCCTAATGTGAGAAAGAAATTTATTGCCCAGGCCTTCACCACTTGCCGCACCTTTTACCAGACCTGCAATATCGACAAATTCTACAGCGGCCGGAACCTTACTCTTGGGTTTCACTTTCTCTACAAGCCAGTCAAATCGAGGGTCGGGCACTTCAACAACCCCTACATTCGGGTCAATTGTACAGAAAGGGTAATTTGCTGCTTCGGCAGCATGCGATCGGGTGAGAGCATTAAAAATTGTCGATTTACCTACGTTTGGTAAGCCAACGATTCCACATTGTAAAGCCATCCGCCACAGTATAATTTGATTACTGTGCAGAAACCAAAATATAGACCGAAGTTGAACGAAACATCGTATGAAAAATACCGATAAAAATTTAAAATCTGGTCGATCTTCAAGGCAGATAAGTTTATGATTCATCCTGACTCCATGTTACGCCGTTTCTGGGACCTGTTAGTTGCTGCCGGGGCAATTACTGCTGGTGTCGATATTCCATTGCGGATATTTCTACCAGATATTTTACCTGAAAATTTATTGAATCTTGATATTTTATATCTGGTTATTTTCAGTGTAGATATAGTGCTAAATTTTTTTACTGCAGAAGTACATGAAGGAAAACTGATTACAGAAAAAGGTTTTATTGCTAAGCATTACCTGCGCACCTGGTTTACACTTGATCTTCTATCTGCTTTGCCAACAGATCTTATTCATCATTATTGGGCCAGTGATAATCCCGCAAAAGGTCAAATCTGGCAAATACTGCTGCTGACTTCTTTGTTAAAGCTGTTACGTCTGCTTAAGCTGTTACGATTAAAAGGCAGTTGGGACAGGCAGCAGCTGTTGAACCCGAGCGCCCGACGTCTGATGTTTTCTTTGTTCTGGATTGCCCTAATAGGACACTGGATTGCGATCGGCTGGATTGCAATTGGCAGGCAGGATGCTTCTTTGACTTCTTTCGAAAACTATCTGCGGGCATTTTACTGGACTGTAACTACGTTAACTACCATCGGTTACGGCGACATCACTCCGCAAAATAATATCGAAATTATTTATACGATAGCGATTATGATCACAGGAGCCGGTTTTTACGGCTTCTTTGTCGGTAATCTGGCAAGTATTCTTGCCAATATCGACGAAGCAAAATCGAACTTCCGCTGGAAACTGGAATCGGTTGAATCTTTCATGAAAAGAAATGAGGTACCGGTCAGTTTACGAAAACGGGTTCGCAGTTATTACAATTACCTCTGGGATGTACGAAAAGGTAATGACCAGTATAAGATTCTCAATGATTTACCACTGCATCTTCGCAGTGAAGTCTCAATGTTTCTCAATCGGGATCTGCTTAAGAAAGTACCATTATTTGAACACGCATCTGATGAGATGTTGCGAGAGTTGTGTCTGGCCTTGCATCCTGAAATCTTTATGCCCGGCGATATAATCTTCAGAAAAGGTGAAAGCGGTTCACGAATGTATTTTATCAGTAAAGGTCGGGTACAGGTGACGGATGAATCTGGTCAGGATATTTATGCAACACTTGAAGAGGGCTCGTACTTCGGCGAAATTGCTTTGCTCTCTCATACGGTGAGAACGGCAAGCATTCGGGCGGCAGATTTTTGTGATCTCTACAGCCTTGATAGAGAGGTATTTGAAAATATTGCTCTTAAAGATGAAGACTTTGCAGCAGGGATACGCGAAGAAGCTCAGAAACGGGCAATCGAGAATAAAAAACACCGTGAGGCCAGTAAAAACCTTACGAATCCCGATAACTGATTTTCGGTATAGATTATTTACGAATATCTTACGGACATTCGGCTATAATTTCAATTTCTACTTTTGCCCCTTTCGGTAGAGCGGCGACCTGAAATGTGCTGCGGGCTGGTTTGTGTTCACCAAAGTGCTCGGCATAAATGATGTTCAGTTGAGCAAAGTCATTTAAGTCTGCTAAAAAAACGCTGCTTTTCACGACGTTCGAAAGAGAAGTTTCAGCAGTCTGTAGAACAGCTTTGATATTTGCAAAAACCTGTTGAGCCTGCTCAGCTAGACCGCCCGGAACAAGTTCACCGGTAGCTGGGTCAATGGGAATCTGTCCTGATAGAAAAACCAGGTTTCCGGTTTTAACTGCTTGTGAGTAAGGGCCTATCGCGGCCGGTGCTTTGTCTGAATTGATAATTGTAGGCATATTGCGTAACTGTTTATGCCTCGGGTAGCGTCAAGCAATGTTGATTTTTAGAACTTCTCTTGACAGTAAAAAAAAGAAGGCATAATCTTTTTTACAAATATTTAATTTAGGGAACCTCTGAAAAAGTCCCTCCGTGCTCTTTTTCAGAGGTAATTCCGCGCTAAACGCGCGGGAAAACATCCATGTTTTCAGGAATATCTTCAAAACTTTCAGTTTTTCAGAGATTCCTTAGAAGTCTGCCAACCAGTATTTACAATTTGGGATTCGCCTTACCGGTAATTCTTATACATTTTCCTGGCCCAGACAATGGCGGGGTGTTTGGCATAGTTGTCCAGGAACTGGCGAATCGCTGGCGGTACATTTGTGGGCAACGGGTAGGGGTACTCTGCCGGTAAAAATAATGGATACAGTAGAGAAGCAGCGGTTATATCGCAAGCTCCGAAACCACTCGCATGGATGTAACCATTATTTTTTTCTATTAATTGCGCTATGCTCTCGAGAGCCATATCTGTTCTTTCTTGTGCCTCAAGATGAGTCTCGTTGACTTTATACCTCAAGTTCAACAGCGGCAGCAATACCGGTGCGATGGTCTGCAAAGCCGTTTTGGGCCAGCCATCGAAACCGGTAGCTAAAATTTCTTTTGCAAAATCGGTTTCAGGCAAGACCTTATGATAGGCCACAATTCTGGCCTGCACTCCAATTTCAATGTCCAGCCAGTGAATTGTTTTCAGGGCCGTTTCCCGGTCTTGCGGTACCGATGGAAATAAAGGAATCGATGGGAACAGTTCATCGAGCCATTGAAGTATCTCTGTTGATTCGCCGCGGCTTTCTCCGTCAATTTCTAAAATCGGAACAGTCCAGGAACCATTCAGCATCAGGGTATTCAGGTAGTGCAACCCGGGGAATAAAACATCTTTGTTGTAAGGTATGCGTTTATAGTCGAGTGCCCAACGTACCTTTTCTGAGAAGTGTGAGATTGAAAATTCATGCAATATTATGTTCATAGTCCAGCTTTTGGTAAACTGTATTGTGTAAACATGAAAAACAGTTGCTTGGCTATAATGGCATGTTCGTATCAGCAATGGCAGAGTTAAAAACCAAAGAAACGAATGCAAGTGTTCGTGATTTTCTAAATCAAATCGACGATGCTCAGAAAAAAGCAGACAGTAAGTTACTTCTCAAAATGATGCAAACTGTGACTGGCAATAAACCAAAAATGTGGGGTGATTCAATCGTTGGTTTTGGTAAATACACTTATCAGTATGCTTCAGGCCGCACCGGCGACTGGATGCAAACTGGTTTTTCACCTCGCAAGACGAATTTGAGTATTTATATAATGTGCGGTTTTGAAGACTTTCAATCTGAATTGAAAAAGCTTGGCAAGTATAAGACCGGTGCGTCCTGCTTGTATATTAAAAGCCTGAAAGAAGTGAATCTGGAGATTCTGACATTATTGGTAAAAAAGTCTGTCGAGAAAATGCGCAAGAAATATCCGCAAAAATCTGATAGTAAAAAGCAATAAATGGTATTTAAAATTTTGTAATTACAGAATCAAGGTGGTTAAAGAAAATATCGAATTGGGCAACCATCATTTCAACAATCACCGGCGAAGACCAGCCTAGAATCAGAATTCCGATTGTCAAATTCAGGGGATACCCCATTGTCAGGGCATTCATCTGCGGAGCAGCTTTGCCGAGCATACCTAAGGTTATGGAAATGAGCAAAAGCGTACCCATTACAGGAATCGCGATTTTAAGCGCGATCAAAAACATCGAAGAACTCAATATTACCATGAACTGCAATGTGCCGGTCTGGTATGCTGCCGAGGTCAAAAAACCATCGGGTAAAAAGGGAACCTTCTCAAAGGAATAGGCTACTGCCCGAATCAGGTAAAGATGGGAATTGCTCAAAAAAAAGATCAGCAGGGCAACCATATTCATCAATGTACCCATCAGTGGCAGAGAAATTTGAGACATCGGGTCAAAAACCTCTGAGATACTGAATCCCATTTGCAGGGAGAAAAACTCCCCGGCCATCATGAATGCGGTGAATAAAAGCGTCAGGGAAAAACCAATAAACACCCCGATGACAACCTGTTCAAACACAAGCATTACATAACGGGTCGATGCAAGGCGGGCAAAGTCTTCAGGAGGTTCGATTACCGGGGTTAGAATCACCGCAATTAAAAACGACAAACCGATGCGGTGAAAAAACGACAGAGTTTCCCCTGAGTAGCCCGGTGCTACCGAGAAAATGGCCAGCATACGCGCCAACACCAGTACAAAAATATCGAGCTGGCTGGAAAATACATCCATATTACACTATTGACTTCAGTAGCGGGCCACCATACGAAATAATTCCCGGGTATAATCTCCCATGGTAGACCCTATATAAGAAGCAAAAACCAGCAAGGCGACAAAAATAGCAATCAGTTTGGGAACAAATGTCAGGGTTTGCTCCTGGATGCTGGTAGTTGCCTGCAAAACAGAGATAATAAGGCCCACAATCAAAGAGACGGCCATGATCGGTCCCGCCATTTTCAGGGTGACCCATAATGCTTCTCGCAAAAGATTCAGTGCATCTGCTTCAACCATTATCCACTCCCGAATCCATAACTTCTCACCAGTTCATACGTCAGCAATGACCATCCGTCAACCATTACGAATAAAATAATTTTAAACGGTAACGAGATCATGACTGGTGGTAACATGATCATCCCCATAGACATTAATGTCGAGGCGACAACCATATCGATAATCAGAAACGGTATAAAAAGATATACACCGATAATAAATGCCTTTTTGATCTCGCTGAGCATAAAGGCGGGAATCAGAACATGCAGTGCAACATCATCAAAATTTTTAGGTCTTTCTGATTTTGACAATTTGACAAACAGGGCCACCTCTTTCATTCCGTCTTTCCCTAACTGTCGTATCATAAAATTACGCAATGGGGTAGAGGCATCCTTTAGAAATCGTGTTGTCTGAATTTTACCATCGAGATAAGGCTGCAGCGCTTTCTCATTAATTTCATTGAATGTCGGCGCCATAATGAAAAAGGTAACAAACAGTGCCAGTGAAACCATTACCTGACTCGGGGGCATGTTCTGTAGGGATAAGGCTCTTTTGATAAAATCAAAGACGATAATAATTTTTGTAAAGGAAGTCAGCATCAGCATCAATGCCGGAGCCATACTCAAAATAGTCAGCAATGCCAAAATCTGCAGGGAGAGAGCGACTTCCTGCGGGCCTTTTGCCTCAGTAATATTGAAATCTATTTTGGGGATTGGTATATTTTGGGCAAAAGAAATTTCAGGAACCAACCCAAGCAGGGCCAGAATAACTATGAGCTTTGAGATTGACTTCACAGTGATTCATCCTCCCTTAAAATATCCCGCTTCTTCCTTAGATTACGCAACCGGTTTAAAGATTCATTTCGCTGCCCTTCAAAAGAGTTACTGCCTCCCGGTTTTGAATTGTCGCCCGGAACATTGACCGTAAAATCTTTTACCTTGTCTTTAATTGTTCTTGTGAGTTCCATAAAAAAGTCAGGTTTGATATCAAGACCATCTTTTTCACAATCGAGCCGAATCTGTTCAATTGAGTCCCGGTCTTTGATTTCGGTAATAAGCTGGATATTCGAATCTGATAAACCGAGAACCAGAATGCGGGATTTCATGTCTACCAGTTGCAGCATACGGCCCGGCTGCAATGGGAACTCCTGTAGAATCTTAAAGGTGCTGGAGTTTGCTGCAGGCAAAGTCTTACGGAACAGGTAAAACCTGTAAAAAAGATAAAAAATCGCCAGCAAAAACGCCAGCGTAAACAGAGTGCGCAATATTTGCCATCCCCATGATACCGGTTCTTCCCGTACTGTGCCCGGCTCTGTGGTGTCGTCGAGCTCCAGTTGAAGCTGTTTCCATTCTGTGAGCGGTTCTGGCTTCCCCGGCTTTTCGTTTGCTACAGCTTCTTTCTCTGTTGCTTCACTCTCGGCCGATTCTGTCTGTGTGGTTTCAACTTTTGGGGCAGATTCTTTCCCAGGTTTTTTTTGAGCAGAAAGACCGCTCGTGGCTGCAGTAATCAATAAACTCACAATGAAAACTTGTACCCGGCGCATAACTATGAGACATAATACTTGGGCAGATTAGCCGACAAGCCTTTTTCTCCGTTGCCATGTGCTCCCAATTCTCAACAGTTTCCTTATGCAAAAAATTACACTTACAACCTTTCTTATCGCTTTTGTTTTTGCATGTTCTTCTGCACAGCAGGCTGAGCCAAAACAGACCCCAGTCAAAAGCAAATCACGGCTGCCCGCCAATTATAAAGTTCCTGTCAAAAACAAAAGTTTTGAGGGGGAGGGCTCCCGCCTGATTCTGACTGCCCGCAGGTTCGCCCCTGGCGAAGCAGTTTTATTACAGCTCGAATCGAGGGACGGTAAGCCCTGTGCAGATTGCACAATCAAGCTGAATGGCAAAGAGATTCCCGTGGTTACCCTGCCTTCAGGAGGTTGGGGTATTGCCGGAATAGATCCCGATGAAAAAAAGACAGAAATTGAATTGCAATGGCAGCTCGAAGGGCTCGCAGTCAACAGCCAGATTCTGAAAATAGCAAATGCAGATTTCCCGGTATACCATTCAACCTTGAACCTGGGTAAATATTCAGAAGCAGGTCATGAAAAGAAAAAAGAATCCCAGGACCATCTCAAGCTCTCCTGGGAACTCAAAAAGAATGCCTATGCTCAGTCTGATGCAAATCATCTTGGTGGCAGTTTTTTTCATCCACGGGACCAGCATAAGATTACATCTCCGTTCTGGGCAAAACGCGTCTATGCACGTTATAGAGTTAAAGATGGAAAAAAAGAAAAACTGAAACCTCTGGAAAGAATTCATCGCGGTACAGACCTGCGGGGGTTCGAGGGAACCCCGGTCTATGCGATGAATAAAGGCCGAATCGCGCTGGCTGCCAATTTGTACTATGAAGGGAATTTTGTTCTTATAGACCATGGCAACAAAGTTTATACCGGATACATGCATCTCTCCAGGTTTGAAGTACAGCAGGGAGAGATTGTCGAAGCAGGGCAATTGATCGGACGTTGCGGCTCAACCGGAGTGGTAACGGCCGCCCATTTGCATTTGTTCACAATGGTGCATGGGGTGGTTATCGACGGATTGAGTCTGCTCGCCCTTACGGTACCCGAATAAATTTGTTTTCAAGCAGTCTCGAACGCATATTCGATCTCTATGGCTTATCCGTTTGCAGAATTAGAACCGCGCTGGCAAAAATATTGGCTCGAAAATAAAACTTTTCTGACCCCGGGTATTGATTCTGGCCGACCTAAATACTATGTTCTGGATATGTTTCCCTACCCATCGGGCGCCGGCCTGCATGTAGGGCACCCCGAAGGTTATACCGCTACGGATATTGTTGCGCGCTATAAACGAATGCAGGGGTTTTCGGTCTTGCACCCGATGGGCTGGGATGCCTTCGGCCTGCCGGCCGAGCGTTACGCCATGCAAACCGGCATCCATCCGTCTTTAACCACCGCTCAAAACATTGATAACTTTCGACGCCAGCTGCAGGCACTTGGTTTTTCTTATGACTGGGATCGAGAAGTTGATACCACCCGACCTGAATATTATAAACATACCCAGCGAATCTTTCTCTTGCTGTTTGACAGCTGGTATGATAAAGATCTTAAAAAAGCCCGCCCGATTCAAGAGCTGCCTGTACCTGATTTCTTGCAGGGTGATGACCGCGAAAAATACATCAACAGTCGACGGTTGGCCTATGTTGCCGATGTGCCGGTCAACTGGTGTGCCGCTTTAGGTACGGTACTGGCCAATGAAGAAGTTGATGAATGGGTTGGGAAAGGTTACACTGTCGAACGGCGCCCCATGCGCCAGTGGATGCTGCGCATAACAGAATATGCAGACCGCTTGCTCGAAGATCTGCAATATGTAGACTGGCCGGCAGGTACTCTGGAGCTGCAGAAAAACTGGATAGGGCGTTCCCACGGAGCGCAGGTTCGTTTTGAATGGGAAAACACAAGCCTGGCTGAAGCCACCGGCCATAAACATCTGGAAGTTTTTACCACCCGTCCGGATACTCTCTATGGTGTGACATTCATGGTAATTGCACCGGAACACCCATTTACAATACAGATAGCATCCGATGATAAGCGGCAAAGTGTTACTGAGTATATCAAAGCCACTGCTTTGAAAACCGATCTTGATCGCCAGACAGACGCGGGCAAAGGGCTCAAGAGCGGGGTCGATACGGGTGCAAAGGTACTTCATCCGTTGACGGGCGAAGCTATCCCTGTCTATACTGCAGACTATGTACTCATGGGCTATGGCACCGGTGCAATTATGGCAGTACCCGGCCATGATGAGCGGGACTTTCAGTTTGCCCGGGAATTCTCTCTCAAGATTAAAAAGGTTGTACAGGGCGGTAAAGAAGAAGACGAAGTTTTCTCAGGTGAAGGTATTGCAATCAATTCTGTGGAAATTGACGGATTGCCCACGTCCGAAGCCAAATTAAAAATAATTGAATTTCTGGAAAAAAAACATCTCGGGAAAAGAAAAGTTCAGTACAAACTTCGGGACTGGCTTTTTTCCCGTCAACGATATTGGGGTGAACCAATTCCGATTTCCTATGATGAGAATGGGAACTTCGCAGCAGAAAAAATAGAAAATTTGCCTCTGTTGCTGCCTGAAAGTTCAGAATTTCAACCGGCAGATACTGGGGAATCACCCCTGGCAAGACTCGAAAACTGGATTTTTTATACAGATGAACGTGGGCGAAAATTAAAGCGGGAATCAAACACCATGCCACAATGGGCCGGAAGCTGCTGGTATTATCTTCGCTATACTGACCCTGATAACAATGAAGAACCTGCTGGTAAAGAGCAATCAGACTACTGGCTCAACAATGGGGTAGATCTTTACATTGGTGGTGCAGAGCATGCTGTGTTGCATCTGCTGTATGCGCGCTTCTGGCACAAGGTTCTGTATGACTATGGGATGGTAAACTGTGTTGAGCCTTTTCAGAAACTTGTACACCAGGGTATTATTCTTGGCGAAGACAATTCAAAAATGTCAAAATCAAGAGGGAATGTTGTCAACCCGGATGATGTAGTTGCTGAGTACGGGGCCGACTCATTTCGCATGTTTGAGATGTTCATGGGGCCTTTAGAGCAGATGAAGCCCTGGTCATCGAAAAGTATTGAAGGGGTGTATCGGTTTCTCTCACGAGTCTGGCGATTGATGATAGAAGAAGATGGCAGCCTTTCTTCACGGGTTACAAATGTTCCCCAAAAAGAAGATGCTATCGAGATTGACAAAAGTATTCATAGATCAATTGCAAAGGTAACCCAGGACATTGAACGTCTGTCTTTCAATACGGCGATTTCGCAGTTGATGATATGCCTCAATGAAATTTCAAAGAAAGAAGCCTTAGGCCTTGAAAACTGCAAAACCTTTGTGCTTTTACTCTCCCCATTTGCACCTCATATCACTGAAGAGCTCTGGCAGCGATTGGGTGAACAAACAACATTGGCTTATCATAAATGGCCGGTGGCAGACAGTTCAAAGCTGGTCGATGATGAAATTGAAATCGTTTTTCAAGTGAACGGAAAAATTCGTGGCAAAGGAAATTTTGCACTCAATGCGCCTGAAGATGAAGTAAAAAAAGCCGCACTTGGCGATGCCGGGGTTTTGCGGGCAATAAATGAAAAACCTGTTCGTAAGATCATTGTTGTACCCAATAAGATTGTCAGTATTGTGGTGTGATGAATCAGGTTGCTGCTGCGGCCTCTGACTACAAGAAAGAACTTCGAAAAAGGTATTTTCAGGAATTTCGCGCATGTATTGAAGTAGACTCTCTCGTAGTACGAAACCAGTACCGATTGATTCAGAGTCTGTGCAATGTAGCCAAACGCTACTGGCGAGCAGGAAGCAATGTACTTGTGTATGATCCCTTGAAGTCAGAAGTAGACTGGCTGAACGGATTGTTGAAGGCTTCTTTTGCTCTTGAAAAAATACACTTTTTTCTGCCGCACTGGTATACCGGCGGGCGCATGGATTTTCGTTCTGCTCGATTGATCAAATATCCGGGACGGGGCAAACTGAGGGTCGAGAAAAATTACACAGTTTTGCCCCGTAAACAGATAGATTTTATTCTGGTGCCGGGACTCTATATTGATCGATCGGGTTATCGCTTGGGACGAGGGGGCGGTTTCTATGACCGTTTCTTGTGCCAGATAGCCAAAGAAAAAACCTGGTTTCTGGCACTCGACTGGCAGGTGAAAAACTCTTTGCCCGTTGAAAAACATGATATTCGCATTGGCAATATTATCACCGAAAGCGGGGTTTTTCGAACTTATTTCTAAATACAGTAAACTATTATAATGAATATAGTTTTAAGAATACTTGACTCTACATGTCAATATGGCAGGGGTGGTTATGTTTCAAAATGAAAATGTAAAAGACCGGGTCTTTCTGGTAACCGGTGCCGGTGGTGGAATAGGCCGCAAACTGGTCGAAGCATTGCTGGAGAGATGGGGTTTTGTGGTAGCATGTGATGTGAATGAAGGTGATTTGCTCGCACTGGCCGATGAATTTCGCACCCATCAAGATCGGTTCATTACTCATAATTTTAATATAACTGCAGATGAAGAATGGGAGAAGGCGATTGCCCTGACGGTCAAATTCGCCGAAGACAAAAAACGCAAGTTTTATGGGCTTATCAATTGCGCTGGCGTGCTGAAGCCGGGCTGGTTATCTGAAGTTGACTCCTCACAGATAGATTTTCATATCGATATCAATGTAAAAGGGAACCTGTATGGGTGTGTTCGTGCTGCAGCGATTTTTCGTCGGGCGCGGGACGGGCACATTATCAATATAGCATCCCTGGCAGGCGTAGCCGCGGTGCCCGGCATTGCTTTATACTCGGCCTCGAAATTCGCAGTACGTGGTTTTACTCTGGCCCTTGCCGAAGAAATGAGCGAGTTTGGTGTAAATGTAACGGTAGTCTGTCCCGATGCGGTACAAACCGGAATGCTTGATTTACAACTCGACTATGAAGAAGCTGCTCTGACCTTTTCTGGAATGGGGGCTTTGACTCCGCAGAGTGTAGCCGAAGAAATCTGTGCAGTGATCGGCTCTTCGAACAGAGAGGTTCTTATTCCCGGCTGGAGGGGGGCAATGGCAAAGTTCAGCTCTGCGCTGCCCGAGATTACATCGTTGATACAAAAGCCCCTACGTGAGATGGGCAAAAATTTTATGACAACTATGAAAAATGAAAAAAGAGGTATTCGATGAGTGCAACATTAACTGCAGAGCAAAGCATTCCCACACAAAAATTGAAATCATTCACTGATTTGAAAAAGGCCAGGGCAGAGACACAGCCTCTCAATGCACTTTCTTCGATAAAAAAAATAGCACCCAGGGTAAGGGATGAATTCATGGCGAGTGGCAAAGTTCTCGCCGTACGCCAGTTCAGCTGTTCAGTTTCACCTTACCCAACTGTATACGGTTTTCATACTACCTATGGAGGTCTGCATCCTTATCTGTATTTTAATAACCGGGCAACTCTGGTACAGTTTCTTGAGAATGGCGAAGTCAAGAATTTTCTGTTTAATCCTATCTTTCCGGAATACTCAGAAAAAGCTCCCTTCTATGTGACCTTACGGGCAAATATTCCCTCTTTTATACCAGAAGCAGTATTTGTGAAACGGGAACGCAGCATCATTAACCAGCTGGCAGATGTTGGGATACGCTCAGACGATATTGACTATATTTCTTATGACCATTTGCATGTTCAGGATCTGCGACCTCTCATGGGTTTACAAAATGGTCAGGCAGCATTGTTCCCCAATGCAAAGTTTGTGTTTCCCCGAAAAGAGTGGGAATCAGTGGTCAATCTGCATCCGTCGGTTTCTGAATGGTATGTGCCACAGGGAATAGCGGGAGTAAGAGAAGAAAATCTGGTATTGTATGACGACGATCTGTTTTTTGGGCCAGGATTGGCACTGATTTTGACCCCCGGTCATACAGCAGGCAATCACAGCCTGTATGTTCATAGTGATGCGGGCACTATGACGATCTCTGAGAACGGGGTGGGACCCGATGCATATAATCCTGAAAACAGCAAAATCAATAGCGTTCGTCAGGCAGCCAAAGACCGGGGCTGGGAAGTTGTTTTGAATGCCAATACTTTAGACTATAGATTAGACCAGTATAACTCGATGGTGCTCGAAAAGCTGCTCAGTGGACCGGCAAAAAATCCCGATTTTTGTAATCACCATTCTTCCAGTGAATTCACAACTTGGATTTCAGCTCCCGGTCTGTCACCAAGTTATGAACATGGCAGTGTCAACTGTGGAAGCTTGAAACTGCGTTGATTGCGATCGAGATTCTTTGCAAGTTAATAAAAGCACGGTTTCATCAAGCAAACGCCGCGGGATCGTAAAATCAGTGGCATAAAGGATTAAAAATTCCTGCGGAACTCTTGTAAGCTGTTACCAGGGAACCGTACCCGGGGTAGCGGCAGTGCCGACATTGATGGGCGTTGTATCTGTATTGAGCCCGTAAGAAAAAGAAGAATTGATATTTGAATTTGAAGATGTGGAAGTTGCAAATGTTGAACAGGCGTAACTGGCCGGCGTGCCGGGGATCGCAGCAAGCGCCATGGAACGTCGTCTAACCCCGCCGGTATTTTCACCGATCGAGGCCCATGCCGTCGTACAACCGGTTAATTGGGAAACGGTCGTGCCATTCGCATCTTGAATAGCCAGATTGAGGTTTGCACCACTGTTTCTTAAAGTCAAAGAGGTCGATGCAATATCGAGTATCTTAAAGGCAGAATCTGTACTTCTGCCAATCGTCAGAGTTGAAGATGCTGCGATCGTAGTGCAATCTGGTATTTCAAAACTCTGTACAACACTGTTTTGAGTCGGGCCTGCATTGACAATTTTCCATCCGCCCACTTGCAAAGTTCTACCTGAGTTATTATAGATTTCGAGCAGTTCATCATTGTTCACGTCAACCCCGTTTCTGGACACACTGCCCATCCAAAGAATTTCTGAGATAAAAACATCCCCGGCGGTAACTGTATCCGCCTGGCAGCGAGGTGAACGCCATTTCGAAAAATCTGGCAATTCATAAGTCCCGCCGGCTTCATCCTGAGGGCTTTCGGGCAGCAGTTTTACAGTCAGAGGAATTCGAGGTGAAATGAGGTCTGGTTTTATCGGCCGCGACCAGATAGAACTGGTTGCCTTGAAGCGGTCTTCGGCGCGAGGGGCATCAATGATGGCATCAAAATGCGCTGCAATATAGACAAAATATCGATCACCGTCTGAAATGGGATGGTTTAAACTCTGGAATTCATTATAGTCTTGAATATAGAAAGAGGGAAATCCGCGCCCGTCGGCTGCATACACATTGATAAAAAACTGTGAGAGACTGGTATCGAGCTTGCGAATCGGATGCGGATTGACACCGCACTCATATCCGTTTCTAAAAAATGAATAAAAACATTGAAATACATCCGGATCTTGAAAACCGGCAGGAATATCCGGCCGGGATTGCGGGTAGGAACCAAAGGGATCATCTGAATTCAGGCGTGGTGAATAGCGCCCGTCTGTTGATTCATAACCAAAGAATCCCGGGTCATTCGAAAAACCCATCGAATCAATCGTTTCATTGCGGAAAATCAGTTTATCTTCACATAACTGATCGGTGCCACACTCGACCTGGTATTCTGTTTGGTCATAAACGTAGGCTGTAAAAACGGTTGTCGCTGAGAAGCGCGGGTCACTCTTAAAGCCTTTGTTGTTTAAAAAGACCTGTAGATCTCCTTCTGGGCTTTGAATCATATATCCCTGGTTCAGAGGCTCAGAACTGCCCGCATTACTGCACTGCAGTAAAGTTGCCGATAAGAAAACGACAAGTATGGGCAGTGCCCGTTTCATATACCATAGTAAAGCGATGCTTAAAAAAGACAACAATTTTCCCGGCATAGTGATCATTGGGGCCGGACTCTCGTTAGATTATTGCAATATAGAAATTGATCATTTTCTGGCAGCAGATTATCTGTTTATACTAACAGATCGTATCGCTGTGAATTTTATTAGACGTTATCCTGACTGTAAAAGGGTGATCATTTCCGTAGAGCCCCGCAGCCACAATTTCTTACGACCCCTCAAAAGAGAAATTGTCTGGCTGTGGGAACATGGCAATGCTGCAAATCTGGTTGAAGAGCAAAACACAGTGCAATTGTACTCTCTCAAAGGGGTAAGTGGTGATACAGGGTTTCAACACATACGCAAATATCCGGGAATTCCTCTGCTCAATTTACCATCATCGGGCAGTGTAGGCGGGATTGCGGTTGCTCTGGCAATTTCGATGGTTCTGACAATGGGTAAATCGATGAGCAGTGAAATCATATTCCTGGGTTTAGATTTCAGTTATCCTGATTTACTGGCATATTCGAAAATGGGAGTTCATTCGCGGGATCATGATCGTTTGTATACTTTAGAAACTCAACACGCCGAGGGGGTGTTTGCCCGTACATCCGCCCTGCTTTCGGTGAACGGAAATCATATTCGCACCAGTTATGAATTTTACGAAGCCCGGCAGAACTTGACCGCACTTTTGACAGATACTCTTAATCGATATCCCGGAAAATTTCAATTTTTTGACTACTCGATGCCGGGTATTCTGTGTGAAGGGGTGGACAGGCGAGTCCCCGCTGCCATGGCATTGACAGATTAGAAAGATTTTTTTTTGCAATAGTCGAATTATGTCTACTTTTTTCATCAGGATTTTTTTCGATTGGTCGAAAATAGAAATATGATACGGGTTACCCGGCTGAATGGAGAGACATTTTATCTGAATCCTGATCATATTGAAACAATGGAAGCAGCTCCGCATACTGTTGTTCGTTTAGGAAATGAAACTAAATTATTGCTGAAAGAGTCCATTGATGAAGTAATTGCAGCAATCATTGAATTTAAGCGTAAAATTTATCTGGAGCAGAGAGAGAGGTAAAGATGGATCTGGCATATATTGGTGGTCTTTTCGTTGCATTATTTGTATTGGTTCTAGGGGTGTTTGCTGGTGGGGTTGCGCCTAGCTCCCTGATTGACGTTGCATCGATTCTGATTACTGCCGGAGGTTCCATTGCAACTGTTGTGATGTCGAATCCGCTGGCGCTTTCCATGAAAATCCCGACAATTTTCAAACAGGCCTTGAATGAGCCTAAAGTTGACTTGAAATCTAAAATTTTACAGATCGTTAGCTTTTCTGAAAAAGCCCGTCGCGATGGTTTGTTGGCATTAGAAGACGACATGGATAAGCTGGATGACACATTCTTAAAGAAAGCATTGCAGCTGGTTGTTGACGGAACAGACCCGGAGATTGTTCGGAATGTTATGCAGATTGAGATTGATGCCTTAGACCAGCGTCATGCAGGAAACCGGGCGTGGTTTGATTCCTGGGGCACGATGGCTCCTGCTTTCGGGATGTTAGGAACCCTGATCGGTCTGGTTGGGATGCTTGCCAACCTCGGTGGGGATGCATCGAGTCTTGGTAAAGCAATGGCTGCTGCCTTGATTACCACTCTTTACGGGTCTTTTATTGCGAACGTATTTGCACTGCCGGTTGCCAGTAAATTAAAAGCCCGCACCATTACAGAGTTGACCATCCGGCAGATTCTACTCGAAGGAACTTTGTCGATTCAAGCGGGAGATAATCCGCGTATTGTTATGGAAAAATTAGTGAGTTATCTGCCGCCGGTTGAGCGACTGGATATTCTCGAAGCACAAAAAAGAGATTAAAAACAAATGGCGTCGAAGAAACCAAAATGCCCTGATTGTATCCAGAAAGTGCCGGAGTATATGGCAACCTATGGTGACTTTATCACTCTGCTGCTGGTATTCTTCGTTGCACTTTACAAACCAACCGCGAGATCTGATGATGAAATGCGTCTGATTATGTCGGCTTTCAAAGGGTCTATGGGTATGTTTGAAGGTGGCCAGACTTTGTCAAAAGGCAGACTTGAAGATATGGGTATGACAGTTGAGTCTTTACCAGCACAGGAAAAGGGCACTACATTGTCGAAAGCAATGAAAATTGCGACCGAAATATTTAAGCCCGAAATCAAATCGAGAAAGGTGGTTGTGCAGCAAGATGAACGTGGGATTACGATTTCTCTGGTGGGCAGTGATCATTTTGCACCCGGCTCGGCACGTTTGACCGACGAAACTCGAAAAATACTGACAAAAGTCGGAGACCTGCTGCGCAATCTAAGTTCTTTTGTACGAATTGAAGGGCATGCCGATGAAACCCCGGTTGCATCAGGCCCGGCATCAGAACGTTATGAAACTAATTGGGAACTGGCCTCTCAACGTTCCATAAATGTTTTGCGATTTTTACATGAAAATGAGGATGTAGATCCCGGCAAAATGTCGGCGGTATCCTATGGGCGGTACCGACCGGTTACAGAATCGCCTACCCCTGAAGGCAGAGCGTTAAACCGCAGAGTCGATATCGTTATTTTATCTGGCAAAGAATATAAAAGAGATTACAAAGACGAGAACCTTCCAGAAAGCAGGGTTCCGGGAAGCGAATGGACAGTACCATAAAGCCGGGTAAACCGGATCGGAGGAAAAATGGCAGATGATGAATTGATGGATGAAGATGACGACGAACTCTCGGGTCCCGCCCCGGGAATGTCAGCGGGTCGATCTAAACTTGTAACCATATTGTTGTGGGTGGCGGGAGCCATTGCTGCAATTTTACTGATGGTGTTGATATCGTACTTTATTGCTAAACGTGTAAAGACAGAAGCCTATAAAGAAGACCAGAATATAGTCATTGCACCGGCACCACCGCCGCTGGCTATCTTTAGATTTCAAAAAGAATTCCGGGTCAATACGGCAGATCTTGATGAGCCTCACTTTATTCAGGTTTCGATGACTTTTGGTTATGAAACCGAGAATAAACTGCTGGAAGGTGAATTGATCGCCAGACAGGCACAGATGATGCATATTATAAACATCATACTGGGTGGTAAGAAAAAAGACGAATTAACTACAACATTGCAGAAGTTAAATCTGGCAGAAGAAATTAAAAGCCAGATAAATATGATCATGCGCAATGGCAAAATAGACGAAGTTTATTTTGAACAACTGGTGATCAGCTAAGAGGTATAAAATGGGTGACGGTTCTTTATCACAAGAAGAAATAGATGCGCTACTTATGGGCGCAGACGATATGGGAGGCGGCGGCGGTGGCGCTGGTGCTGATCCTTTTGCTGGCATGGGCGGTGGCGGTGCTGGTGGCGGCGGAGGCCTGTCACCCAGCGAAACTGACCTGCTGACAGATGCGTTCAATGAAGCCATGGCGACGGCCGGCAATCAGGCCAGTGCCTTACTCGAAAGCAAGACCACTTCAATTAAAGTAACTAAGATCGAACAGGTTGACGGTTCCGTACCCGGCAGCGAGGTTCAACCCGGTAGTCCAGTCATAAAAATATCGATGGGCAGCTATGCATCATGTTTCGTATTCCCGACAGATATTGCCGGTCGAATAGCGATGTTGATGATGGGGCAAGAGGGCGTGCCGGATGAAATTGACGAAGCACATTTATCTACTCTTAGTGAACTGTTGAATACCATCGTCAGTTCAATGTCAAATGGACTAGCGGGCAAGTTCAACGACTCATTGACCCCGGGAGCGCCAGACGGGGTACTATTCAATTCTGCGGCTGATTTGCCCACATACAATGGAAATGTTGCAAAGATAACCTATTCTGTAAACATTGAAGGTTTACCGGGCAGTAAGATTGTTCAGTACCTCGATGGAGCGGCCGCGAAAAAGTGGGCGGGTTCTCTTTCTGGTTCTGGCGCAGCGGCATCTTCTGCAAGCAGTGGCGGGGACTTTGATTTCGGAGCACCCGCATCAAGTGGCAATGTGATGAGCGGCGGCGGCATACCTATGAACCCGGTCAATTTCCCGAGCTTACAGGCATCCGCAAGTTCAAATCAACAATTGCCGCCAAACTTTGAACTGCTGCTCGACGTGCAGATGGTGATGACTGTAGAACTCGGGCGTACCAGAAAATATGTAAAAGATATTCTGGGCCTCGGTGAAGGTTCCATTATTGAGTTAGATAAGCTCGCCGGTGAACCGGTTGACCTTTTGGTAAATGGTAAATTGATCGCCAAAGGCGAGGTTGTGGTAATTGATGAAAACTTCGGTGTGCGGGTCACGGACATTGTTGGGCCGTCTGAACGAATTGCCAGAATGGGCAGTAACTAAAGAAATACAATTACTGTTAAAATACTAAGGCTGGCAGACAGCAGTGACCTCATTTGAGGGGTCACTGCGTATACCTTTTCTTGAGTGTGCCGCAATTCTAAAGTAATAGGTAATTGGCGGGGAAGATTCGCACAGAAACTGCAGGGTAGATGTAAAGTTAATTCCGGATATAACTCTAGTCAAAACCGTGTTCGGTGCAAAATCTTCCGGGCCATGCTGAAAAGTCGGGGTAGCTCCGTTAAAAATCAAAGCAGGCACGCTGGCATCGAGTTCGCCATCACCAATTGTTTGTCGAGCGACATATAGATTATAACCATCAAACGTTTTTTCCTGATTCTGCACCGAATAAGATACTTGAAATTGACGACCTGCCAAGGCAGTAACCTGTAAACCAACCGGCCGATTGAGAAAGTTCTCCTGATCAAACGGAATATCATTGCCGCAATTCAGCAGAAAACCCAAAAAAAATATAGAGGTAAAATGGCGGATGAATTTCATCTGTAGAACCAGTTCTCTTTATTTTTTCTAGTCTTCAAGTCTTTTACCGGCAACGCGAACAGACTTTAAGGTTCCTTCGATAATGTATAAAGAAGTACCTCCGATTGATTTTCCAAGATAATTATTTGGGTTTAACAGATACTCCCGCACCGGAAGCAGCAAAGATTTTGGAACTTCCCGGTTCGAGAAATACATTTCAGCCAGGTTAGCCTGATTCATAAGAGGGTTCCCGGAATTTCCCGAGGTGAGAGAAACAGCGAGCCAGACAGGAACATCGGTCTGAACCTTACTGGGGTTAAAGCTCCTGGGTAGATCAAACCAGAAAGGACCGGCCGAGGTATGCAGCAAAGCCCGATATGCCGGCGATTCAGCATTCTGGCCCGCAGATGAAATTTGCAATTGATCATGAATATGGGAAGAAACGGGATACTCGTCAATAAGTTGCACTTTAGCCAGCCGTCGATAAAGATCAGAGGTACGTGGTATCGAATATTCAGCTATAAGATTCAACGGTATCTCAATACGATTATCTGAAGATTCGATGTAATCGTTTCTGGTTTCTATCAGAGTATTGCCGGTGCGAAATACATACCAGACAGATCCGTCGGCATGACCGGTCTTGAGAGCATAGCGTATATTCTCAACCTGCAATTGAGAATTTTCATTGCCGATGGTCTGCCAGAATTGTCGGACACTCTCTGGCTGGGTGCCCGATAATAAAAGTTTACCGGGGTGCCGTCGGGAAATCTGGCGCAGCAGACTTTTTACAGATAGAGCTGTCTGACCATTTGGTTTGTCTCCCATAACAGCAAGAATGGTGGCATTGGGCTGGGAATTCAGCTGCGAGCGGGCACATTCCCAAAGCGCAGAATAATCGGTCGTGGCACCCTGACGAGGGAACTGCATTGACGACATTGCCGAAGTTACCCGCGACAAATTCGGGGTGAAGGTTATTTTTGTGATTCTGGTATCGCCTGCACAGACACCGTTTATAGAATTCAGAGCAGGTCGAAATTTTTTACGCAGGTATTGCCAGTCTAATGCATCTGCATTCCCGTCGAGTACCAGCAAGGTGGCTGAACCGGGATTTTGTTTTTTCAATTCTGCTGCTTTTTTTGAAATTACCGGGAATCTTTCTTCTAAGTGGTTTCCCAAAACAACCAATAGGCTGCTACCCTGGCTGGTGATAGGATCGGTGATCAGATTTGATGACAGGTAGTATACCTGTGAAGAAACCTGGAAGCCCCGATTCGTAGTCCTGACCTCAATCAAGAGCAAGCGGTCAGCTTCGACCCCTCTTGCTATGGCAGTCAATTTTGGCGTAGAAGAGCGTTGCATCGGTGAAAAACCAGCCATAACAGCTGCATTGGCGACATTCGAACTATCTAACAGGCCCGGAGTTCGTAAAAATTTCAGGTAGGCTGTGGACAGTGCAGCCAGTTCGGATGATAATTCTGCAGGCTGCCAGGTTTTGTTGAGTCTTATTGTTTGCCCATCGGACAATACTCTAACTGGGAGAATACCAACGGTGTCTGCCCAGACAGACGTTGAAAAAAAAACGAGCAGAAAACGACAGATGCAGGTAACACGAAACATTGTAGTCAACAGGTTTGCAGATTCAACCAGCTTTTCGCTTGGTCAACTGATTTCTGCTAAAAATCTGATGAATCATAACATTTATCTGCCGAAAATAAAGTATGACTTACCATTGGAAGTACATCAAGGCTGAAAACCTGGAATTGCCTGAAATCTATTTTCTGAAAAATCAAACTGGTGACAGAATAAGGGTCGAAACCAATCGTCTCTCTGGTATGGTTAAAATCAGGGTCGAGAAAAACGACTCGTCATTGATTGAAGCTACCATTCGCAATGGGGTACTGTTAAGAGAACTGGATTTATCAGCAAAAGCTCCCAAAGATTTGTCTGATGATTTTCAACGATATCGTCTCGACTTGAGTTCTTTGCCCGACACTGGTATACTGCGTTTAATTGGTGGCAACTACGGTATCATGACAGAGTTTCTGGGCTCTGCAGAAAAAAAAGCATTTGGCCCCGAGAGCGAAGTAGTTGTAAAGAAAATCAGAGATCTGGTGCGCAAAATCATTGGTCTCCCTTTCCGTTTTTTACGGTTTCTGAGAGACGGGGTTTTACAGAAGCCCCGCTTCAGTGATCTGCTCGATATTTCGTTTGTTATGGGTTTAGCTGCCGGTGTTTATTCCATCAATTTTAATGCAGTGCAAAGCGGCTTCCTGATTGCTGTGGGTGCGTTTGCCGGGGTTATGCTCGACATTCTTGTCAGACGCAATGATGTTCTGCTGTCGAAATTTCTTATCTTAGGGATTACCGGTGTCTATGGTCTGCACTATGGTTTTATCTACCAGTAAAAAAAGGTTGTCGAATGTTCGACTCTCTTGAATCTGCGATATGGCCGATTGTCTGTTTTGTAAAATTATAGCCCGTGAAATTCCGGCAGAAATTATTGCCGAAGGGGATGATTATCTCGCATTTAAAGACATTCATCCTCAGGCACCAGTCCATTTTCTTGTTATTCCCAAATTACATATTCAGTCTTTGGCTCATGTTGCTGACCCTGAAACACTGTTGGCAACAATGGGAGCCATTGTCGAGGTTGCCCGAGAGCAGGGACTTGATGAAAACGGCTACCGGGTCGTAAATAATGTGGGCAAATATGGTGGCCAGACAGTAAATCATATTCATTTTCATGTTCTTTCGGGCCGCAGATTGACCTGGCCACCCGGCTAAAAAATTCTTAAACTTCTGTGCAGTTTTTTAGACGCTATCGAAAAGTTCTGTTTTTTACAGGAATTCCCATCTTGCTGTTCGTTATACTTAGCGCGGGGCTGTGGATTTCATTGCCGCGGCTTATTCGCGCAAATCTGCCGGCTTTCTTAAATTTTGAAAATGTTGAGATTCATCCCTGGCGTCAGAAAATTGTTTTTACGGGACCGGCGATCGGGGTTACTGAAGAGTGCGGGTTTGATGAGCTCATTCGGGCGCAGAAACTTGTCTTGTCGATGCAGTGGTATCCTCCTGCAATTGAAGAGATATTCATTGAAGGGGCAAGACTGAATCTTGAAATTAAAGAAAATGATATATGCGGATACCCGACTACTCGGGATGAAGACAGCTCAGAAGAAGAACTACTCAAGCATACGCGTATTTTTGTACCGAGCGGTGAGATTCATATTCCCTCTATTGATTACACTCTGAAATTACAAAATATGGAAGGCGAACTGGTTCTCGAGCCGGGATGGCGTTCGATACGCTCATTAAGGGGCAAGATAGTCGATTCCTGGAATGGAAAATTTGATTTTCGACTGGATGCAGGCTGGTCAACCCCGCCCACGAAAGGGGCAATACAGGGTCGAAGAAGACTCGATGCAGCTGCTAAAATTGTCGGCGGCTGGCAGAATTTAACGGTTTTTAACCGGTTCATGATTGAGAATGCCCGAATAATTTCTGGTGCTGGTAATGTGGAAGTAAAATTGAATCTCAAAGAAGGGGTACTCGAAGCCGATCACTTCATTCAAACGGTGGGGCTAAAACTGGGCGGAGAGCTGCGACAGGGATTATTGAGAATTTCATACAATGACATCGTAGAAATTCTCGAAGTTCGAAAAGGTGTCACCGAGAATAATATTAGAATTGCCGGCCGAATCGATAAACCGGGCTTCAACTATGTGAACCTGCTGACCCATGAAATCAATACCAAACTTGAAGCGAAGATTCGGGCGCATTTCATGAAAATACAGAATCTGCTACCCAAACTGTCTTTCTGGCCTTAATTTCGATTGACTGCTCATGAGAATCGCTTATTTGCATACCATGTACCCGAAAGAGATTGCGAATATTGAGAGAAACCGGTCTGAAATTTATCGAGTTTCCTTAAATGAATTCAAAGGAAAACTGCTCTGTGATATACGCATCTGGTACCTGGATGCCGATGATAATTATCAGCCTGGGAAAAAAGGCGTATCTGTACCCGTTGAAAAACTGGATGAACTGATTGCCGCCTTACAGTCGGCAAAAAATGAATCAAGCAATAGCTGAATATGGCAGTTGATTTAGTAAAAAGATTTGGCCGAACCTTCATCGAGGGTCAGACGATTTTTCTCGAAGGTGAAACGGGCAATGAAATGTACATTATCCATGAGGGTGCGGTGACAATAACCAAAAAAGCCCGCAATGCAGAGCAGGTACTTGCTGTATTGCGCGATGGTGAATTTTTTGGTGAAATGGCTCTCTTTACCGACCAGAAGCGATCGGCAACCGCCATTGTTGCAAAGAAATCTGTAATCCTTGAAATTGACAGAAATTCATTTGATTTTATGATTACAAATAATTCGCAGTTTGCTGTGAATATGATTCGAAAACTGTGTGAGAGATTGAAGAATACAGATAACCAGATCAGTGAGTTGTTGATTCTATCACCAGAAACCCGTTTGTTAAAAGCGTTGTCATCGTACTGGAAAAGCGCGGGTATGAAAGATAAGAGCGGAGAATTGTTGCTGCTGCCTTATGAAGGTTTTATTGAGCATGTGCGAAAGAATTTTGGCATCTCGGCAGATGATGCGAACCGGAATCTGTTAAAGTTAAAAGAGCAAAAATTGGTGGCCATTCGAAAAGATCATTCGGGCCACCATTTTATTACGTTCTCACCCAAGATTTTTGACTATTTCAATATTACCTGACGAGTTATTCTTTCCAGAGAATACATTCGCCAGGGCAATCATCAATAGATTCCTGAACTTTGGCGATGTCTTCATCGGGAATTTGCGCATTATTGACATTATCACCGAGATTGTGTGATTCGGCTAGATCATCTGAATCAAGCCTGAAATAGTTCGGCAGTGTATCGGCACACAACGAACAACTGGTGCAATCATCTTTATTTACATGTACTACTTTTCCCATTTTTTCTCCTTCTGATGCCACAGTATGGTAGAGTATCGGTTTTCAAATAGAGAGACATTGTGTCAATTCCCTGAGGCAACCTTTGACCAGGTTTATGCGCTGCACTATTCTGTAAACTATAAAATAGAATATAGTTTATTTACGGTTTAGATTCAATTTCACTCACAATCATCGTTGATAGTAGCTCAATAGTCCGATTTACGCCATGCTTTGGTCTCTTTTTCGAATTGGCGTGACGTTTTCTCATACAACTCTGGACAATGAAAGCACGGGCCTGGTTCGAAAGTATTGATAAGCCTGATTCCAGGTACAGCCTTGATGAAGTTATCTATACATGTCCGAAAACCGGCAGTTTACTACAGGTAAATCATGATCTTGAATTACTCAAGCAAAAATCAGCAGAAGATTGGAAATCTCTGTTTAAGAAACGCGCCACTACCCAGGTTCATGGCCAGATATCAGGGGTATGGTCAAAAAAAGAGTGGGTTTTGCCTGATCTTCCTGAGGAACATATTGTAACGATGGGAGAAGGGTACTCCGCCCTTTTTCAAAGTGAACGACTGAATCGTTTATTCAAACAGGCAGATCTCAGAGTAAAACTCTCTGGCAACAGCCATACCGGGTCTTTCAAAGATCTTGGCATGACAGTCCTGGTAAGCCAGGTCAAATCTATGATTGCGCAGGGTAAACCAATACATGCGGTGGCCTGTGCTTCTACCGGTGATACGTCTGCTGCGCTTGCTGCCTACGCCGCCCATGCTGATATCCCTGCCATTATTCTTCTCCCGGCTGGTAAAATCAGTATTGCGCAGCTGATTCAGCCCGTTGCCAACGGTGCGACAGTGCTGGCTCTTGATACAGATTTTGACGGCTGTATGAAAATCGTCAAACAACTTACTGCTACACCTGAAATCTATCTGGCAAATTCAATGAACTCTTTGAGAATTGAAGGACAGAAAACTGTAGGCATTGAAGTGGTCGAACAGATGAACTGGGAAGTTCCTGACTGGTTTGTTATTCCCGGCGGGAATCTTGGCAATGTTTCGGCCCTTGGCAACGGGCTTCTGATGCTTAAAGCTTTGGGTCTCATCAATAAACTGCCGCGTATTGCAGTTGCCCAGGCACAGAAAGCCAACCCGCTGTATTTATCGTTCTTGAATGAATTTGATAAATTAACTCCCGTGACGGCAGGCGAGACCCAGGCTTCGGCTATCCGTATTGGTGATCCCGTTTCATACCCCAAGGCTGTAAAAACCTTGCGAGAGTTCAATGGTGTTGTTGGTCAGGCAACTGAAGCAGAGCTTTCTGAAGCTTCTGCGCTCGCCGATTTGTCAGGCTTATTTTGTGATCCCCATACCGGGGTTGCACTTGCAGTGCTGCAGAAACTGCAGGCCGATAAAACCATTCGGCCCGATGAGAGCGTGGTTGTTATTTCAACTGCCAATGGTCTTAAATTTACAGATTTCAAAACCGGATATCATCGCAATACCTTGCCTGAAGTAGAAGCAAAACAGATGAATCGGCCTGTTGAAGTCAAGGCTACTCTTGAAGCGGTAAAGGCCGCAGTTATGTCGAAAATAGAAGAGTTCAAAAAATAGAATATGAGCAATAAGAAAAGCAGTAATAACGGATGGTCGACACGCGCAATACATGCAGGTGAAAATAAACGCAGAGAACATAGGCCACTGATCACACCGATTTATCAGACTGCAACATTCTCGTTTGAAACCTGTGCTGATCTAAACGATTACTACCAGGGACAGCCCGGTGCAATAGCAGAATATGGACGGTATGGAAATCCTACCCGAAAGGCAGCTGAAGAAAAACTGGCTTCTCTTGAGAATGCTGCCGAATGTGATGTTTTCCCGAGCGGGATGAGCGCGATTGTCAATGTTCTTTATTTCACCCTATCACCGGGAGACCATCTCATCTTTACCTCAGACAACTACCGGGGTACCCGAAAGTTTATCGAAACCTACCTGTCACGATTGAATATTGAATTCTCAATTGTTCCGGTCGATTTAGAATCGATTCAAGAGGCCGTTACCCCAAAAACGAAAGTAATATTTACTGAATTGCCGACCAATCCGTTTCAATTTATTCTGGATCTCTCGAAACTGGCAGAGCTATGCAAAACCAGAAAAATTTTAAGTGTAGTAGATGCGACACTTGCCTCACCATACAATATTAACCCGTTAGATTTTGGTATCGATCTGGTTACACATTCTCTGACCAAATACCTTTCGGGCCACAACGATCTTATCTTAGGAGCGGTACTGGGCAATGATTCTGAATTCATGGGAGAGCTCAGAAAATATCATAATCTTTCAGGCGGACACACAGACCCGCAGGCATTATATCTACTGCTTCGTGGTTTGAAGACGTTTCCTTTACGTATGGAAAGGCATAATAGTTCGAGTCTCAAAATTGCCCGCTGGCTGCAGAATAGAAAAAACATCACTGCAGTTCATTATCCGGGATTAGAAAGCCATCGGGATTATGCCCTGGCCAGCTCACAAATGCGCGGTTTTGGCGGGATCATCAGTTTTGAGCCGGGGACAACGCAAAAGCATGCTGAAGATATGTGCAATGCATTGGAAATTATTGCAATTGCGGCCTCCCTTGGTGGGGTCGAAAGCCTTGTTCACCCCGTGCGCATCATGAGTTTTTCAGATTGCAATCAGGAAGAATTAAAGCAATACGGTATCCCTGAAAATTTAGTTCGTTTAGCGGTAGGGTTAGAAGATGCGGATGACCTTATTCAAGACCTGGAGACCGCTTTACAAAAGGCAGGATTATAATGCCCGAGTTTAGAGAACCAGAAAAGCAGAAGCGAACCGACGGCCGGCTGCGCATGAATATGGCAGCAAATTACAGATTGAAGGGCAAGCAAGATTGGAAACCCTGTAAAGTACTGGATCTCAGTTCCGGTGGTCTTTTAATGGAAGGTTCTGAATCATTTTATATAGATGATGTTATAGAAATACAGTTACAGCTCGAAGCGATGCTGACAGCGCGCCTGCGTGTGACGAACCTTTCAGGCAAAAAAGCAGGCTGCCAGTTTCTGGATCTCACTGAAGTTCAACAAGACCAGTTGCGCAATTATGTGCATGCGAACCTGGGTCTGTGAGTTTTTCAGAGATTTCTTAAAATAAAAATTTATTCATCGAACAATAATTCGAAAGATAATCGGCACTATTAGAATACCGTTATTGAGTAGTTCATCAGGCGGTGGGCCGAAATTTCTGGCTCTTTCAATGGCTTCAACCAGACTGGCATCAAGAGAAGAATAGCCCAGAGATGAATGAATTTTAACGTCACCAACTTCACCTGAATCATCAAGAACAAAGACAATGCGAACATCCTGATTCGGAAAAGCAGAGTAACGCATCGTTCCCGGGGTTAGGGACATTCGATGGTAAGAGTCTCCGTAGACCGGGCTGGGATTCCCTCCCGGAGGTGCCCAATAGTTCTGTATTTTATCGAGCATTTTTCGAAAATAGCTGTAATGTTCAAAATTCTTGGTGGGTATTTGCGGACGCCCCCGAGCATCCCAGCTGAGGGCAAACTGGTCACGAAAAACATAATGGGCCGGTACCTTCAAGGCGGCTGCTTCACCGGGTCCGTTCTGTACCCCGGTCTGGCCCGGTGCTTTGGTCTGTTTGACTGTACGCGCTTTAAACCCTTCTTCTTCCATTTTACGGAATTCCTGATTTTTCAGAATCTGAATGGTTCTTACCTCGGCCGAATTTCCTGAGCGGGGCAGGCTCAGAACATGGTCAAAGGCTTTTGCCTCGTACTTTTTTTTCTCGGTCAGTTTTCCGCGGGCGGTTGCATCTTTATTCGATAAAAAAACCGCTTCTTTTTTTTCTTTCTTCTCATCGGGGTTTTCATTTTCGAGCAGTACTCGAATTTCCCGATTGCCGGCTTCATCTTCTTTTTGAGAGTACTGGTAGATTAAATGCAGTGGAATGTCTGTCACCAGCAAGACACTGACAATTAACCAGGCAGAAAATGCATAAAAAACCAGCCAGCTCTTCATTGGCCATGACAGGTTTTGCGCCTTCTGCATTTTACTAGAATATGTATTCAGGGGTAAATCGTCCGCTTTTTGTTTCTTCGAGAATTTTTTTCCACAGATTTTTTTCTTTTTCAGGTAAATCTGGGATCTGTAGTACCGTATTCACAAATTCAATGGCCTTCGTTTTATCTCCCGTAAGCCAGACCGCAGTAAAATAGTTTTGCCGGTTTTCTTCAGTTGACAGGTTTTTATCTGCAAGCAATTCTTTCACTGCTTTATGATCTTTCAACTCTACCGCGGTAAATTTGAGCAAAGTCTGGAAAATCTCTATGTCCTGTGGGTACAATTCCCGAGCAGAATTGTATATTTTCAAACGGGTCTGTCTGTCATTTGTTAAGGTTGCTTTGGCCAATAAAAACTGTGGGCTTTGCAGTCTAAGGTTCTCAATTTCTGTCAGCAGATCTTTGATCTTTCTTTTATCTTCGACAGGCTTGATTCTCAGTTCCAGTAAAACTTCATATGCCCCTGTTTGCAGATCAACTTCATTTAATTCTGGCAGGGCGGTACGAATGAGGTCTTCAGCAATTTGGCGGGTAACCTGATTTCTGGCCAGAATACGCCCCTTGCCATATTGTGCAAGAGGATCGTTCTCATTGATGGCCAGAGCTTTCTCAAATTCTGCCAACGCGCTCAAAGTTTTTCCCTGTTTTAACAGCTGTAGACCGTTTCGGGAGATTTTTTCAGATCTGCTGCATGCAGGTAAGATGAGTAACGCTGAAATCAGGCAAATAAACGCTGTCTGCAAAAAGCAGCGAAACTGTAAATCGCGATGATTTTTTTTAATTTGCACCGGGTTGTTTCTTCAACTCATCTGGATTTTTAAACAGACCTTCATATTTATACTTGGGAATTACTAAACTTGCTGTATTATCACTCGAGAGAGCTGTATACTCATCATCTTTGAAAGGTCCTGTAAACTCAACTTTTTTGACAATATTCCCTTTTAACATTATCTCTATAGTGCCTGCCGATTTTCCGCCTGTATTTTCACTTTCAAAGCGTGTTCCTTCGAGAGCGACAAGATCAGAAAAGAGGGCTTGAACTCGGGCTGAATCTGCTTCAAACGAATTGCCTGTTACAGATATTACCCACTTGTCTTTATCTTTCAGAATACGAAAAGGATTCTGACCATTGATCTGCACTGATTCAATATTTGTTGAACTCAGCTGCAATAGTTTTCTATCACGATAGTGATCCAGATTGTGACTCCAGTCATTTCGCAGATTTCCTTTTGTAGCATAAATATCCTTTTCGCTTTTTAACCTGACCAGAGTACTCGAGTAACCGGCTCCCGGTTTGCCGACCTGAATGGTGTTGAGTACAGTGCCGGCACTATCGGCCAGTTCGATAGCAAAATCTGCATCTGTTAATCCGTATTCAGAATACACTGCTTCATCACTTGCAACCAGCTGGTATTTCTTAATCGCAACCAGATTTACCAGCAGCTCGTTTATTTTTTTATCATCGGCTTTATATGTCTGGGAATTGCCAGTTAGCGAGATTATCCATCCGCCGCCGGCTCTGACAAATTTTTTATCGGCTGCGCTGCCTTTTACGCTGATTTGGGCAATATCATCCGTTTGTATTTTTCCCAGCAGGGGTTCAGACGATGCATAATTGTTCTCGAACCATAAAAACGGATCATTTGCGAGTAACGCGAGCAACGAGGTAACTGCAACAAAAGTTAACAGAATTAAATTTTTATTCTCTTTCCAGTTCATAGAATCTCCATTTATCCGTTATTCTGCAGAATCAATTTACGTCTGCGCAGATAGCGCATCAGGCCAATGGAACCAATACCTGCGACTGGTAGAAAAAAATTGAGAAAGGTGAGCATTTGCATTAGACCATAGCCCATATTTTTTACCTGCGGGCTTGATTTCTGTTTTTTGCGCAATGCGACCAGATCTTCCATGCCATTCATGGTATCGATTGCCGAGAGTAAAAAATTCAAATTTAACCCCTGGCTGCGTTGCGCCCCGAGATCAGAAAAAGCATAGGGGGTAGAAACCACTAACAGTCTGCCGGCATTAGAAGCCTCTTTAATGAATTCTTTCGGTGCATTCGGCGGCAGTGGTTTATCAATATACTGACTTTTGAATTTTCCTCGCACATGTACTATCAAATTGTGAGAGCCTGTATTCTGTTTCTCAACATTCGGATTATCAATAACATCTTTGAGGCGCATGGGATCGATCATTACAAAGTTGCTTTGCGTATAAGACCGACCAGAGCTGCGTGCAAGGAAATCAACTTCAAAACCTGAATCTTTCCCGGTCGGCAGTTTACCCGCATCTGTGCGCAGGGGACTTGTGTAGGGAAAAAACAGTAATGGGATACCCTGCATAAGGGTATGGTCGCTCATCAAAGTCTGGCGGGGAGAAACCACCCAGACGGGATACGGAATTTCAACAATTTGAAATCCCATTCGACGGGGCAGCGGAAGGTAGTTTTCAGGATCCAGTACCATATCGCTGCCCAACTCAATTCCGTACTCCTTCAAAAAATCAGCCGAATCAGTGGCAGCTGCAGTGGCCATTCCATTTTGCATATTGAGGGCCATTCCCGATGCCGTATAAATCAGGTTACCACCGCGCATTAAAAACTGGTCAAGTCGAAATCGATCAATCTCACTGAGATTTTCGGGTTGTACCACCAGCAAGGTTGATACGTCATTGGGGATATCATCGCTATTGGTATCAATGCTCTTTATGCTTCCATAAAGTGTTTCCAGATTTTCTTTGAGAAGATTCAATGAGTAGAACGGGTTATCGCTTTCAGCCAGTGTGAACTGGCCATGCCCCGCGAGAAACGCGATTGTTCTTTCATTGGGATATGCCATTTTATAGATTTTTGAGGTCAGTTCATATTCCAGAATGCGGCTTTCGAGTATATTCGGAATCGTATCAATTTTATCCCCATAGCTCAATGCGACTGAGAAATATACTTTTGCAATTTCCTGTTTTCTCTGGTTTAATGAACCAATTGGGGCAGGGGAAATACCCAGTTCTGTTGCCCGGGTTTTGGCATCCTGGTCTGAATCGGGATCAAGAAACTTCAGTCTGGCCCGGCCATTTGACGAGGCAGCATATTCAGTGAGAAAATCCCGCATGGTTTTTACCTGTACCACTGCAGCATCGGGTACATCGCTTGAGAAAAAAGCTTCAATATTCACCGGCTGTGGCAGATTTCTCAAGGTCTTTTTCGTAGAATCGGTGAGACGCAATGTTCCTTCTTCAGAAAGATCGGCTCTGAAATAAAAACCGTAGCTGAGCCAGCTGGTACTCAAAAATGCAAGTATCAACAGAATTGTAGTGGCCGATTCTGATTTTTTAAATTTGCTCCAATAATTATACATTTGTTCTCCTTTTTATCTGGCCATCTTGATGCTGCGCAAATTCAGGTATAGAAACAAGGCGCTGACCATGGTGAAAAACAGTATGTCTCTGGTATCGAGTAAACCGCGAGCGAGGGAATCATAGTGCCAGCTGACAGAGAGAAAGGCGGCAATTTCTTTGAACGGGCCCAGAAATTGCAATACTGGCTGGTAGCCCAGTAGAAAAAGAAAAATAAAAACAATAAGACTCACCATAAAAGCTGAAATCTGGTCCCGATTAAGCCAGGAAATATAAATACCCAGGGCTATATAGGCAGCACCCAGTAGAAATGCGCCAAAATAACCGCCGAAGATAATCATCCAGTCTGGCGAGGCTGAATACCAGACTGTAAATGGGATGAACATCGTTGAAACAAGGGCTACCCCGAGAAAAGAGAGGGCACTTAAAAATTTTCCCAGAATCACTTCTGTATGGCTAAGGGGCAAAGTAAACAACAGCTCTACTGTTCCGCTTTTTTTCTCTTCGGACCACAGTCGCATGGTAATCGCGGGAATGAAGAACATATAGACGATTCTCAGTAGATCAAAGAACCCGCGAATACTGCGCCCGGTTTCCCAGAAGCGGGCAATATAAAAGAAGAGAAAATTCAGCAGTATACTGAACGTTATCAGAAATATATAGCCGATGGGCGTATTAAAATAATAATTAAATTCTCTTTTAAATACCGTCACGACATTGTTTAAACGAATTTCATTCTGTTTCATGATTATCCCTCCGCCGATTTTGCAACACCGGTCAACTGCTGAAAAACTTCTTCGAGAGATTTCTTTTCCCGGTGCAATTCGGTCAATACCCAGCCTCGAGCAACACACTCATGAAAAACCTTGGCCGGTGCCTCGCCATCATCGGTGGCAAAGCTGATATGATGCCGCCTGCCTTCTGCCCGGGATGAACCGGGATTCAGAAATTGAATTTTTTCTGAGAGTGCCCCAATCGGGTCGTTGTCAGATTCTATTGTGGCATTCAGGCGGATGGCTCCGTCTCGACGACCCTGCAGTGCCAGCAAAGATTCATCGAGCACCAGCCGGCCGTCAGCAATTATCAAAACCCGCTTACAGGTTTCTTCGACCTCTTTTAGAATATGCGTCGATAGAATAATGGTTTTTTCTTTTGCAAGTTCTGAGATCAGATTCTGTATCTCAACAATCTGGTTCGGGTCAAGTCCCGAGGTCGGCTCATCAAGAATGAGTACTTCAGGATCATGAATGAGTGCAGCTGCCAAGCCCACTCGTTGCTTGTAACCTTTTGAGAGCTGGCCAATCGGGCGCGTGAAATACTTTTCTAAACTGGTCGAACTAACCGCAAAGTCGACTCCGCGTTTCAGCTGTTCGTCAGAAAGGGAACGTGCTGAGCCAATAAATTCGAGAAAATCACAGACCAGCATATCATGGTAAGAACTCGCACTTTCGGGAAGATAGCCAATAAGACTCTGGACTTCCCGCCTTGAGTCGTCAATATTCATGCCTTTTATCTTGACCTGACCCCGGGATGGTTCATAGAACCCGGTCAGCATGCGCATGGTTGTGGTTTTGCCAGCCCCATTCGGACCCAGGAGACCGACAATCTCACCTTTATTGATATTAAAACTGATCTCTTTGACAGCAGAGAACAATCCAAAAGATTTTGAAAGACCCTTCGCTTCGATCATGCTCTATGCCCGAACTGCTCTGTCGAATGTCAAGAAACTTTTTGTTAACCGATTTCCCTGCGAGAATGTTCCCGAAAACCCTGTTTCATTATCGAAAATGGATTTTCTGCAGCACGCCTGTAAATCGCAGCAGCCAAACGAAGGGATTCTCACCCATTTCTTTTTATGTAAAAAGAAACGGGTGAGGCCCAAAGAAAAACCAGCGACGACGGGCCTCCATGCCCGTGGTCGCTCCATTTTGTGCAACATCCGTGTTGTACCTCTACTCAAAAATACTTTTAAGGGGGTAGAATAGTGATTTGGACAGAAATCGCCCCGCAGTAGTTACACTGATTATGCCTTCACGGAAATGCCTTCTGTGCGGGTGGTGGATAAAGCAAGTATATTAGAATTTCTTCCCATGATTCGAACAGTACACGTGTGAAGGCTCCTTGAATAACCAACCAGAAGGCCTTTTGTGTTACCATCTTCTGCCGGTATTCTTGGTAGAGCTTACAGCTCAACTCAAGAATCTGATGCACAAAGAAGGCTAACAGATTCAGCAGAAAGAAGTTAAAAGAGAGCTGGTTTGAACCTTGTCCGTAATTATGTTCGATGTCATAGCCTTGGTTTTTCAGCGTATTAAAAGTTTCATTTTCAATTTTCCAGCGGGCACGACCACCTCGGACAAGGTCTTGTACATTCGCCTCAGAAATGACAATGTCAGTGACCCAATTGTTGCGATAAGTTATCTTGTCTTTCTCACTATTGAAAAGTTCATACTCTAAAAAATTAACTCGAATAGAATCATCTCGCCCGTTTAAATTGACACCATTTGACCATCGGTAAATATGAAGATTATTCTTCCTGTCTACAATTTCGACTTCATGAACTTGGTTCAAATTTCGCCGATTTTCAAACATTTCCTTATGATCTTTAGGTTTTGCTACCAAAATATAGCTCATATCGCAGGTTTTTGCAAGAGATATATATTTTTCATTTGAAAATAATCCCAGCAATTCTCACTGAGAATTGCTGGCTATGCACTGATGGCATAAAAAATTTTTAGTTGCCCTAGTAAGCGAAAATATTATTCTAGCCGGCAAGAGCATCCGTTCAAGTGAGGAAATAATGAGAAACATACATAATAAATCTGCAATTTTTGCTATATTACTTTCAACAATGGTATTTGCAGTATTGCAGTGCTCCAGTGATGATGAAAAACTGGCCATTGGTGAGACAAAAGATCTGGAAATTGAAGGGCAAAAAATTGGTATGATTGAACAAATCAGTGAAACCGAACGCCATCTGCTGATTGATCAGGACCAGGACGGTGTTGTTGAGAAAAGAATCGTAATCGACGGAACCACCGTTACCCGCATCGTATATCCGCCGGCTGGTGACAAACCGATGAAAGAAGTTCTTTACAACGAAGGGAATGCTGTAAAAGTAAAAGTGTTCTCAGACAGTGAAATTGTTGAGGGTGTTGCCATGCTTGAAAATGAGCAGGTGACCCAGGTAGAATTGCCGGGTAAAGGCAAGAGCGTGTCTTTTGTCGATGGCTCTATCAATGAGATTTCTGATTTAAAATAAAAAATACAAAACCACCGGCCCCTGCGATTGTATTGATTGAGAGATCAATCTTGCAGAGTAGGGGTTTTCTATCGAATCACCCAAAAGCAAAAAAACTCTATTTTATCTTATGATGCTTTTTTTAAGCTGCCCTTCACCTTTTTCTCTTCTGCCGTTGCTTTCTCAGCTAGATAGCCATTGACCTTGGTTTCACCGCTTTCTGTTAGCCCAACAACCTCGTAAATAGTTACCGGTTCATTCTTTCCCTTTACTCTGATTGCATCGAGTTCCCGGCAAATAATATCGTCTTTGACAATTTCATAGGTGAATTCTGAAATAATGCATAAAGTTCCATACACTTTATTGGTGCCTTCTAAGCGTGCGCCTAGATTCACTGCGTCACCAATTGAGGTATAGTCAATCCGTTTGGTTGAACCCATGGCTCCGGCAATTACTTCACCTGTATTGATACCAATTCCTATTTCAATAGGCAGTCGACCTTCTTTCATTCTTGAGTCATTGTGTGCGGCAAGTTCCCGGCCCATTTCAAGAGCAGTAGCACAAGAACAAAGCGGATGCATTGGGTGGTCAAAGGGCGCTCCGAACACCGCAAATATTTCATCGCCGACAAATTTATCAACTACTCCGCCATATTTAATAATAATGTCTGTCATGATTTCAAGGTAGCCATTGAGCATTTCGACAACTTCATGCGGGGTAAGAGATTCAGAGATTGTTGTAAAACCACGGACATCAGAAAACAGAACGGTTACAATCCTTTTTTGCCCACCTTTTAAGAGATCTCCCCCGGCCAAAACAACCTGGGCAACTTCAGGAGAAACCAGAATACTCATTCCCTTGAGCATGATATTAAATGTTCTAGACAATCTGCCGACTTCGTCTTTTGATTTAACCAGAACCGAAGCGTGAAAATCACCTTGTGCAACTGCATTCATACCTTCCGTCACCCTGCGGATAGGTCGGGCAATAAACGATGCGAAAATGACCGCCGTTCCGATTCCGAACAGAATAGCCACAATACCGACAATCTGCAGCTGTACTTTTGTTTCGAAAATCTGCGCATTTACAGATTCCAGACTGATACCAATGTGTACTTCGCCTACTGCATCTTCAAGATTTGCATTATCCCGAAACGCAAGTAAATAGGAAAAATCAATGGTTTCAATTTCTTCAATAATTTCTTCACCATCCGGATTTCGTTTATTCTTCTTGAAGACAATATCGGTCAGTATTGGTTTTAGTCCGTTTTTCCCCTGATTTTCAGGTCGATCAAGATAGCTCGAAACTCCCTCTTCAAACTGGTATTTCGAGTAAGGGGGTATTTGAGGATTCGTATGCCCCAGCACAATATTGTGTTTACCAAGAATATAGGCATAGACTACATCGGGTTGTTTGATTACCGCATCAACATCTTCAAAGATCAACTCAGAAATGGTATTGTCCTGGTAAAAATTTATGAAATCGTCATCAGAACTGAACGACTCTAGCTTATTCTGATTTGTGGCATAGATATCCAGTAAGCGGGTTTTGACAGACGCCGTTAAAGCACGGTTGATGATGGTGCCTTGCTTTTGTTTTTCTTCAAGCAATGAAGCCGACTGTTGTGCAGTCGCGACCAGAGTAATTCCCAGAGCAATAGAGAAAATCAGAATTGAAAAAAGAAGAATCAGTTTATACCGAATACCAAACTTTATTTCACGGGCCTTATACTCCTCATCTTCCTTCGCAATTTTTGCTTTTTTCTCTTCTTCACTCAGCATGGGTTTGTTTCTCCAGCAGTTCAATACAGGCACGGTACATGTCTTCTCTTTGTGCAATGAAATTTGCTGCCTCTATGTCTTTTGCGATCAGTTGCTGCGATTTCTGGAATAGCAGTAAAATTTCTCTGGCCGATGCAGATACATGACGTTCTATTTTATTCCAGATGGTTGATTTATCTGCTGAGGGAAAAAAGAATTCAATATTATCTTTTCCCCCCCGGTAAATAAACCAGCCTTCTTTAGCCAGTTTTAAATATACCTTCTGTGTGGAGCCCAGCAATAATGGAATCTCTTTTTTCTTTAAAATCTGTTGTTCCAGTTCCGGTGAAATTTCAAAAGACATATTGCACTCCCATAGTTAAAAATAAGTCGATCTGGTTGATCGTAGTATTGCTCTGTGAAAAAACCGAATTTAAATTCTGTGTTCGATTTTGCCAGACAAAAATCTGTGAGATGCCCAGACTGCTGCTAAGGTACAGTCGATTGATTCGATACGTTACCCCACTGCTAAAACTGAAAAAAGACAGTTTGATATCTTTGAGTGTCTGGTTTGTTAAATCTGTGGTGAGCAGTCGATTATCAGTTTTTGCATTACTCAAACGTGCACCGGTATTGATTGTCCAGTCATCATTCAATTCAACAGAAATTCCCGCACCGGTAGAAAGACTGGCATCTGATTTCTGGTCGCCAGTTAAAGTGTAGGCAGTGCCTGTATTGTATTCAAATTCGGTTTGTGAAAAAGTCCAGGGGGAGGTGAGTGTGGCATCGAAGTAGACAGTCAAAAATGAGAAGAATTGCTGCGAAACCCCTAAACCAACTGTCGGGGGGGTAAAATATTGAAAACTGCCGGCAGCATTCCCAGAGCGGGGAAAGCCTGTCGCCGTAGAAGTTTCATTGCCGGTAACATCTCCTGAGGCAAAAACACTGCCCGGTAGGGTGACAACCACCCCGAATTCAGAATCTTTGGCAACCGTTAGCCATGAAAAAGCAAGACCAACCCCCAGCAAAGAACTCTTTTTTGAAACTGTATTGGTATAGGTGGCAAGACTGCCATTTTCCTGACTGGACTCAGAATTGTAGGAAGTTTGTATGCGTAAGCCAAGCGAGTCTTGATCGTTCAAACGATAGCCCATTGCCAGGTTTGCTGAAAAAGTATTTATGGTATTGTCAGACGAAAATTGTAAAGCGGGATTATTTGACGAGGTACCTGAGACAGGCGCTGAAGTCATGTTTCCTTCAATGCTGACACCAAAACCAAAATTTCTGTCGAACCCAGATTCAGAATATCCTGACTGGCCTGAAACGACAAATCCCGAAAAAGATTCATCGCCGTTTATCAGATTCACATCTGTTCGTTTCATTGATGCCGATAGTCCTGTGGCTGTTCTACTCTGTAACCGGTCTACGTCTCTGGCCAGATATGCAGGGTTTGCCGAAGCCTCAGCACCAGAATTATTACCGACATTTTCAAGAAAGCCCAGTTGAAAATTTAAAATCGGTTTTGCAGAAAGAACAGCAGAGAGTGAAAGATTCATGATCACTAAAAATATATAACAACTACCTCTCATGAATATTCTCTTTCTTCTTAATCATCGAACTGTTTTCAGTCAAACCACAGTATTTTTCATTCACGGCAAACGTCAATCGCAATGTTTTTAATAACTTCCGCTACTGAAAAATTTTTGTTCTCAAAATTACACAGCCCGAGTCCGATGATGAAGAGTCAGCTTGAAGGAGACTTTGTGAATAATCGAAAAAATGACATGGTAGATGACTTTCAGCATTATCTGGAAGTCGAACGAGGATTATCCCAGAACAGCATATTCTCGTATGTATCAGATGTAAAAAAACTGGATCGGTTTATAAACGGCGAAAAACAGCTGCTCAAAGTTACCCAAAATGACGTGCAGGCATTCCTGAGAGAAGAAACTAAAAAAAATCTTTCAAGCAGAACCCGTGCCAGGGTAGTTGCCAGTCTCAGACAGTTTTTCTCTTACCTCGAAGATCGAAAAATCATTTCAGATAATCCCATGAATGACGTTGAGGCACCGAAAGTAGAAAAATCACTGCCTGACTTTCTGACAGTGCAGGAAGTACAGACACTTTTCAAGGTATTTGAAGAAAATAATCCACTTGAATTGCGTGACAAAGCAATGTTCGAATTACTGTATTCATCGGGTTTGAGAATTTCAGAAGCCGTCAATCTGATTGCCGAAGATGTAGATTTTACCAACCTGATTCTGAATATCAAAGGAAAAGGCGGAAGGGAACGTCTTGTACCGTTTGGTGAAGTTGCCCGAGTACTTTTAAATCGTTATATCAGTGAATGTCGACAAAATATTCTGGGTGATCATTATTCTGACTATGTTTTTATTTCGAGAAAAGGTTCTGCATTGAGTCGAAAAAGTGCCTGGCGTTTACTGAAAAAATATATGCTGCGGGCAGGCATCCGTAAAAATATTACACCGCATACGTTACGTCATTCATTCGCGACTCACCTTCTTCAAAACAATGCAGATTTAAGAGCCGTACAGGAGCTGCTCGGGCATATTGATATATCTACTACCCAGATTTACACCCACCTAGTTGTAAATGAATTGCACGACACACATCGTCGCCACCATCCGCGCTCAGGCAATGGAGCTTAAGCGGAAAATAATTTCAGTATTTCTTAAATACAGAACCATAATAATCAGTTTTGTTTGTATCTGCGGATGCCTTTTCGCAGGATATTTATTTGTTCATGCAAAACTGAAATCTGAATCTCTAAAAGAGTATGCTCAAGAAACATTAGCGAATATCGCCGGAGTACCCGTTTCAGTACAAAAGGTAGAGACTGCTTTTCCGCTCCGGGTATCATTGACTGGAATTTCAGCAAATACAGGCAGTGCTTTTACCGGGATTGAAAAAGTACTGCTGCAGATAGATTTCTGGTCTCTTCTAAAAGCAGAGATAAGATTTTCTGCAATCAAAATCGTGAAAGCATCTTTTACCAGAGCATCGTTTTCATCATTCACCGGGAAAAAGACAGCCAAAGCTCAAAATAATTTACCAGCAGAAGGCAGTTCAAAAATTTCGATTCAGCAGATCGAATGTGAGAAATGCAGTCTGTTGCTTGAACCGGCAGAGATTATCTTGTTTGATGCCCGGCTGAAACAATTGGCTTCTGCTCTTGATGTACAAACGAGTGTCTCTTCAAAAAATGGTTCCGCAGAATTGAATCTGATCTGTCCGGTAAATTTTGATACCGGTTTTTTACCGGCTTTGCAGTCAGTTGCAGATTGCCAGGGCAGTGTGCAGGTTAGCGATATCAAACTGCCCACAAAAATTCTAAGCAGATTTTTGTCACTTGCAAGTACCACTCTCTCTGGCGAAGCAAAAGTGAAAGTGAATTTAAACAGCGAGAAGATTAATCTGCAGAACCTGAGCATTAAGACTTCGACAGGCTATCACCTGACAGGCAATTTGCGAGTAAAGTACAGTGATTATATACTTGAGAGCGAGCAGCTGCAAGTTACAGAAAATGATAAAATTCTACTGGCTCTGGAAAAGCTAATCGCAACACAGGAAAAGATTGTATCTGCCAGAGGCAAAGCTATACTTCCGCTCGAGCGTATCGATTCTACAATTTCGGGATTATTTTCGGGGAATTTTGAATACCAGAATGGTCAGCTGGTATTTCTGAAAGGTAAAATAAATCAACTTGAATATAAGCGTTCAGGTTTCTCAATCGTCAAAGGTGATATTCCAATTGAGGTTCAAAACTCTGTTTTAACCGGGGTCGATTTACAGATTTTATTTCAGGGATTCCCGGGTAAGTTACACTTGGCTGGCAGAGTCACCAAAGATAATTATTCGCTGACCGGGAATCTTTATTTTGCGAATCTTTCGCTCAATGCATTAGGTGAAGGGGCCGCTGGCCCGTCTACAATATCAAGATTTCCCCTCAGTTTGCATATACACGTCGCCACATTGAATATTTATGAGAATCTGGTGAACAACTTTCACGCAGATTTGAATTTAACTTCGGGAGTAAGGCTTAACAATATCAACATGCGATTCGCTGATGCAGATATAACCGGTATGTGGGAATTGCAGGGATCACAACACCAGGCCAGAATTGCATTTCAAAATATCAATTCGGCGAAAATAAAATTCAAACAATTGGGCAGTTGGTACGGGTTGATATCGGGTTCAGCGAATTTAAGTTTTAAGACTAAACAGTCTGCTATTGATACAGAGAGTTTGAATGGGCAGGTGCAGTTAACTTCCAGTAAAGGCAGAATTGTAAATTCTTTCATTCAAAACGGATTTTTAGCCGGGCCATTTGGTGCTCTGGAAAACAGAATGCGTGATCTCGAATATGAAAGTCTAAGACTCGATGGCCTTATAGCAGAAGGTACGCTGAAAATAAAGGCAGCACACTTTGCTGGTCAAGATTGGAAAATAAGTATTTTGGGACAGGTAAACCCAGATTATAAAGGAGATTTAACTGTCAGTCTCTCATTCACAGAATCATTGCTCCGTGACGTTCTCAATCCCGCCCGGCTCTTGCTTGAATCCCAGAGAACAGGCAAGTGGTACACAAAACGATTTGCCTGCCGCGGAAATACTCTAAGCAGCAGATGCTGGCAATAGTTTGAATTGCCGAATGAAGAAAAATGTTCCAGATAACTTATCTGAATAAACATTGACATTTAACTTGCAAATTGATCAATGCAGAATGAAACTGCAGATTGAGCAAGACAAATACGATGAATTGGTAGATTTGGGCGGAGGGACCCAGGCACTGTTGGCAGAATTGCTTGATAAATATCTTGAAAATTCACCTAAATTAATCACCGATGCAAAAAAAGCCTTACAGGAAAACAATACTAAGCAGGTAGACTATTGTATTCATACTTTAAAAGGTTCTACCCTTTGTCTGGGGCTGCAGCCTCTGGGCAAAGCTCTGGTTGAAGTCAATGTACAAACCAAGCTGGGCGATATTTCAGGTGTAGACTCTGTTCTGGCAGAGACTGATGACTTTTTATCACAGATTCGTGAATATCGAAAGACTCTGAAGACCAGCGATTAGTGGGGTAATTTGTAGATGAGAAAAACATTGCGCCCGCTGTCACCGGCTCTATGAGAAAAAAAACGCGGATCTGCAAAAGTGTCTGTAGAGAGATTGGTGATGTTTTCAGCCGGAACCTGAAGATCCAAAAGCTGTTGAACTGCAATCGAGTTTAAGTCCAGTAATTTTTTACCTGCATTATCAGATTCTCGTGAAAATTCAGCTGAAAAGTTTTGATAAACATCGGGGCCGGTTTCATAAGACCTCTGTGCAATGCAGGGTCCAATGGTGATCATCAGTTCTTGTGACGCGACGCCAAAGCGTTTCTGTAAAGTTTGAACAGTCTGTTCGATGATTTGTGCTCTCAGTCCCCGCCAGCCGGCATGAATACCTGCTATACTTTTACCATGTTTATCATACATAACAAGAGGTATACAATCTGCGATACGTATTCCAATAGGAAGTTGTTTCTGAGTAGTACAGGCAGCGTCCGCTTCTTGAAGGTGATAAAAAGGAGAAAGTGAGTTCGATTTATCAATCATAGATTGGGCAGAAGTTGCACTTTCGAAAACCAGTACGTTTTTATCATGCACCTGTTGTAAAAATCGAAAATTATCTGCCGTACCGGCAGGAAGTTCCGTTCGAACCTGTTGAAATTCCTGTTCAATGCCGGGAGTTGAATTGTCAAAAGACCGACCGAACAGCCTCAAATGAATACTGCCATTGACGGTGTAATAATCCCGTTTGTAATATATCGCATTGGCCATGCACTCTTGTGTAATTCTCTTTTTTGATGTCAAGCCATCCTCCCATCATTTCGAATTGATTCGGAGTTTTAATCAAAAGATTTCGTAAAACCCGTTGAAATTCGTCTACCTATTCGCATTGACATTCTGTCTGTTAATCACAGAGAGGCATATGATACAGTCAAACTACTACGAAGATAATCCGGATTTACAGTTTACCATGCAATCGTTTGTGAATTGGCAAGAGATCGTTCGCTTGCGCGAAAGAGATTGGGAAGATGCGGGTAAATATAAAGAAACCGGTGACTCAAAATATGAATTCGCACCAACCAGTGCAGAAGAAGCTTTTGAAGCCTATGCGGTTGCTTTCCAGGCGACCGGTGAAATTTCGGGTCGAGAACTGGCTCCCGTTGCTAAAAAGATGGAAGCAGAGGGACTCAAGCTTGAGCAGGGCAAGGTGCATTTTCCTGCCGATGTCGCACGCCTTATCGGGTTGATCGCACAGCAGGGTATGCTGGGCTATTCTGTAGATCGCAGTCACGGTGGTTTACATATGCCATTGAGTGCACAGATGGCAATTCTCGAAATGCTGAGCCGGGCAGATGCGGCATTTGGCATCACTGTCGGTTGTTTTAACCTGGCTGAAGTCATCGAACGATTCGGTGATGAAGAGATGAAGCATAAATATGTACCCAAAATGGTATCGGGTGAAATTATCGGGGCGATGGCCCTGACAGAGCCAAATTATGGCAGTGATTTAAGCAACATTCTGACCAAAGCAGAAAAAGATGCAGACGGTACCTGGCGAATTTCAGGGACCAAACGTTTTATTACGCATGGTTGCGGTCTGGGGGAAATTCCCAGCGCAATTTTGACTCTCGCTCGAACCGGTGGCAATGGCGCACGCGGTTTAAGTTTTTTTCTGGTAGACGGCTCTGAAATAGAAGTAGCCCGCATTGAACACAAGCTCGGTCTGCATATTTCACCTACTTGTGAAATTATCTACGATAAATCAAAAGCAACTCTGATCGGCGAAGAAGGGCGGGGCCTGGTAAAATTCGCAATGGAGATGATGAATGGCGCCCGCTTGGGAATTGCAGTACAGGCTCTTGGGATTGCACAGGCAGCGTATGAAGAAGCGGCAAAATACGGCCGGGAAAGGGTACAGTTCGGCGGGCCAATCGATCAGATTCCGGCAGTTGCTCGGCAGTTGCGCGAAATGGATGCCTATGTACAGGCCATGCGTGCTTTGACATACCGTACTTCTGAAATTGTTGACCTGTTTGACGGTTTCACGAATGAATTGCGCAGAAGTGGCATGGATGACAAGGCTGTAAGAAAAAGCCCGCAGGTACAAAAATGGGATCGACTTGCCTCTCTCTTCACGCCGCTCGCAAAATATTTCTGTTCTGAAATTGCCAATAAAGTTGCCTATGAAGCTCTACAGATTTTTGGTGGGTCAGGCTATACCGAAGAATATGACGCAGCAAAGATCTACCGGGATGCGAGAATTACCACAATTTATGAAGGAACTTCGAATCTGCAGGTAGTTGCAGCGATTGGTGGTCTGGTCGAAGGCTACCGTGATGGTGGGGTGTCGTATGAGTATACTAAAGAAGAGATTGCAAAAATCACAGATGCAGATCGTAAAAAATTTGTAACGGAACAGTCACAGATCTTCTTAAAAGATATGGCCCAGTTCAGAGAGAAAGAAAAAGCCTATCGCGATGCGTATGCTTTTGAAGCAATCAATTCATTCTCTGCAGTAATGTCTCTGATTTTGCTTGCACAGCAGGCAGACCAGACTTCTTCTGCCGCAGATACCGAATTTGCAAAACGAAAGCTGCAGGCATACAAAGATTATGCGATAATGGCAGCACGCCAGATTGCTTCTTCTGGTATTTCATTGCGCGGAATCTGAAAATGGTAACCGGCTCTTATGAAGGGCGTCAATCTCATATCCCGGAGCTAAAAACTCCGGCGATAGAGGTCTTTGAGAATATCTATTCTCGCGCAGATTATGAAATTCACTTTGAGATACCTGAATTTACGGCGATCTGTCCCAAAACCGGTTTGCCTGATTTTGGGACTATCTATATTGATTATATTCCCGATCAATGGTGCCTTGAGTTGAAATCTCTCAAAGAATATTTTTTCTTTTTCAGAGATATTGGTATCTTTCACGAAAATGTGGTAAATAAAGTTACCGAAGATCTTATTGCATGTGCCTCACCCCGTTTCTTAAAAGTGCGGGGCGATTACAATATCCGGGGCGGTGTTAAAACAGTGGTAGAACGGGAATACCGGCGAAAGTGAAACTTGCCTATCGTTACGGGATTGCGCTTGGCTATGGCATACTTTCGTTTGCTCTTGCGACATTATTCCAGTGGCTGCTGATTCAAAGCGGATGGCTGCCGGTTACCGAAGCCGGTCTACAGCTCTCACAATTGAATTCTCTGCATTTTTTTGCCATGATTCTCTGCCAGGCCGGTGGGTTTCTGCTGATGGCCTTTGTATTTCTGACGTTTCGCTGGCTGGATTGTTTTGACTTTGAGTGGAATGTTTCATTCAAAACTCTGGCCATCAGTTTCGGGCTGCTGTTATTGATCAATGCAGGGGTAAGTCTGGTATTTCATTTTGCAGGGGCACAGGTTGACCAATATGCTGACCTGAATAAAGATGTTTTACGGCAAAGACCCGTCGCTTTTATCGTCACTGTCGCTTTGATCGCGCCTCTTTATGAGGAGTTTGTATTTCGGGGCATTCTGCTTCGCTCTCTTATTCGCGAGAACGCCGGGTTTTGGGAGATCGGGGGCGGAGTCATTTTTTCGGCGGTCATTTTTTCCCTTTTGCATCTTGAGACTGCCACGAGTACCCTGGTTCTGCTGCCTATTTTTGTGCTCGCGATTTTCTTTTCGACCTTGATGCTCAGGACTCGAAACCTTGCGGTTCCGGTCTTTGTGCATGTCATGCAGAATCTGCTTGCGGGTCTCGCCTTGCTCTACGCTGAGCTCCCTCCCGGCCTCTGATCGTCGCCGGCGCACGGGGTTTAACAGTTTATCTTGATTTTTATTTTGTGGGGAAGTTTCACGTTCCGGTTCTGCAATACTTTCTGAACCGATCTCACCGTAATCATACTGCCATTCGATATTTTCATTTCTCTTCGCGTTTCGCTGCTGAAATTCCCGGTTAAGATCATTCAGCTCTGAATCACTCAGCGTACGATGCTTGCCTTCTGCGAGCTCACCCAGCTCAAAAGGACCTATTTGAATACGCAACAAGTCGACCACTTCGACTTTGAACATGGATAACAAGCGTCTGATCTCCCGGTTTTTTCCTTCACTCAAAGAAACCAGATAGCGGGCAGGGGTATCCGTCGGTTCGATCGCTAAAAAACGCAATCGTTCCCCTGCATGCACCAGTCCACGGATGGCGCGCTGGCGTTCAGTAATTGATAGCGGACGTGAGGTTTTCACCAGATATTTTTTCTGAATACCGAAAGACGGATGGGTTATATATTGCGTTACGTTGCCAAAATTTGAGAGCAGCAGTAAACCTCGGGAATCCGCATCGAGTCTGCCGGCAATAAAGTATTTTGCATATTGACGCGGCAAAAGCTCAAAGATCGTTTTCTGGTCTTTTTGTGCTTTATGCGTGCAGACATATTCAACTGGTTTGTTCAGCAAAATGATCTGCAATTGCGGGCTGGATTTTACTTCTTTGCCGTCGATGACCAATACGTCATTGCTGGCCAGACGATAATCGAGTCGTTCAACTTTTAGCCCGTTATGATGTATGACATGTTCTTTGAGAAAAGCGTCTGCTTCACGTCGAGAGCAAAGACCCGCTCTGGCCAGAAACTGACCGAGCCTTAAATCGTTACCGGTGCCAGCTTCCGATGTTTGGGAATTTTCTGGCTCGGGCTTATTTTTGTGCGCCATCTTTTTTTCCGGCCGAAGGATCTTTATCTGCCATTTCCAGCTTATATTCATCGCCACGGAAAAAAACCTTGAAATAGAGTGTTTCACCCCGCAGTTCGGCACTCATTTCGGTGAACAATGGATTATTGACCCCTTCGGTCATAACCAGAACGCTGGTTCCAGAGGTTTCAAAAGTGTATTTCCCGATCTGTGTCTCTTTCCCTGCCGAGCCGAATGTTATCTTGCCCTCGGGGTAAATTGCAGTAAAGACATCGAGCATTCTGCCTGACTGGCTGGTAGCATACCAGCGCCCGATAAGAGATTCTTTTATTCGAAGTATTTTTTTCTCATTATTCGCAGCCAGGTTAGGGTCGGCTTCAATAGAGAGGTAAGCGCCGTATACCCAGCCTTTCAGGCCATCATCACTCTCGACCTTGTACCAGTAGGCGTTCATGCTGCCTACGCGCACCTGGCTGGCTGATCGCTCGAGAACCTTTACGCTTTGACCAGCAGCAAAAGTTCCGAGTTCTGCTCCCATTGTATTGGGAGTCACCCGCACCTTCAGGTTATCGGCCATGATTTCAGCTGTCGGTGGCAAGTCTATTGCAGCTGAATTTTTCTCGCTGTCGGGACCACACGAATTAAAGATTGCAAGCTGCAGAACCATAAAAAAAAGAGTTGTTAGTATTCTGGCAGCAGGTTTCTTTGTTAAATTGAAATAAGAATTTAAGGTTGAAATCATGAAATCTCCGAAATAGTGACCTGCACATTATTTTGAAGTTGACACCCCATGTCAAATCTAAACGTAGTACCCCCTAAGGTCAAAACCATGAATGTAAGATACGGACAAAGCACCACCTACCCAAAAACTAAAGAAGTGGCAAAACGATGGATTATCGTCGATGCAAAAGATAAAATCCTGGGACGCCTGGCTTCTGAAGTAGCCAAACGCCTGATGGGCAAACACAATCCCATTTATCATCCCGCAGTAACAACGGGAGACAGGGTGATCATTATCAATGCCGATAAGATCAAACTTACCGGTCAAAAAGCCGAAACTAAAGAATTTATCTGGCATACGGGCTATGCCGGCCATTTACAGAGAAGACCATTTCTCAAGCAAATGGCACTTTCTCCCGCGAAAGCATTTGAGTTGACCATTCGTGGTATGTTGCCAAAAAATAAACTGGGCAAGCAGATGCTGAAAAACCTGCGCGTATTTGCAGGTGAAAACCATAACCTTGAGTCTCAAAAACCAGAGTCGGTAAGTTTGTTGTAATTATCAGGAGTATTCTAAATGTCACAAGAAAATCAGCCACAAGAAAATACAGAACAGAAAACCATGCAAGAGCAGCTCGCCGGTGTGAAAGACGGTGGGAAGCCCAAAGAGCCGGTTCGTTTTGAATCTAAACAGCCAAAGCGCGTACGCAAATTAGGGGATCTTTTCACTGGTCGTCGAAAAACTTCTATAGCCCGGGTAAAGCTGGTTAAAGGATCTGGAAAAATTACCGTGAATTCTAAACCGATAGAGGTTTATTTTCCACGCGCAGACTTGAGAATGCTGGTCACCAAACCTTTGCTGGTCACTGAAAATGTGTCAAATTATGATGTGTCTGTGAATGTCAGCGGCGGAGGGATCTCAGGCCAGGCAGGGGCAGTCTCTCTGGGAATTGCCCGCGCTTTAGATGCCATTGATAATTCGGTACATCCGGCGCTGAGAAGTGCACATTTGCTGACTCGTGATTCTCGTGCAGTCGAGCGGAAGAAATACGGCCTGCATAAAGCACGACGTGCATCACAATTCTCGAAACGGTAAACCACCGATTTCGACACAAAAAAAAGCCCGCGTCGCGGGCTTTTTTATTTTGGCAATGAAACCTGACTCTTATTTTACCGCTTCTTCCAGGCTGTCATAAATCTTGAACATTGTTTCGAGTTTAGATAACTTGAGCAAGGTGCGTAAAGTCTGGTTCAAATTCACCAGACGTATCTCGCCGCCATTTGATTTCGTATCTCTCAAGATTGTTACCAGGGTCCCCAAAGCAGACGAGTCGAGATACTCTGTTTCTTTGAAGTCCATGATCAGGATAGAAGGTTTTTTCGCGATAATCTTGCCAATTTCTTCTTTAAATTTTCTGGAAATTGACATATCGATGCGGTTTTCTTGAATGTAGACAATGATCCCCTGTGGAAATTCTTTTTCTGTAAGTTGCATACCCTTACAATGAGGCATAAATAGTGCTGTCAACTTATTTTTATTCATTTTCATCAGTGCAGAAGGGATTCCCTTTTGCAGAAAGAACAAAAGATGAAATTTTTAATGGCCTCTTAAATTTTTAAATAGTGTATAGCATGCGTTATAGAGAAAAATAAATTTGACTTCAGGAATCGTGCAATTCGTCGAATATAACGATATGGGCAATAAAAAGAGTAGCAGAGGAGCAGTAAGCGTCGCATTATTCACACTGCTTGTTATATTCAGTTTAATTGTTCTGCCCGGTAAAGAGAAAGATCCGCTCACAGAGTTACTGTCTCTGAATCCCGATAACCAGAGTGATATTCGAAAAACAGAATTGGCTTCACTGCTGGAGCTGAATGCATTGGAACCGAATAATATAGAAACTCTACAGAGAATTGCACAATTGCAGAGTGATTTATCCCTCTGGGATGACGCTGCAAAGACCCGCGCTCAAATCATTTCATTGCTACAGAAAAAGAATGCAGAAAAAAATTCAATTGTTGAAGAAATGCGTAAATTGGCAGCCGCGTATGAAAATGTCGGGGAGACTGAGAAAGCTCGTGAAGTTCTGCGTTCTGCCCGCGATCTCGCGGGAGATTCCCCACAGTTAATCACAGACGAAGGCAGATTGCTTCTCGCTGAAAATAAAGCCAAAGAAGCACGTACAGCATTAAAGAAATCCATCCGCCTTGCACCGAACTATTCTGAGTCTTATCGACAGTTGTCACGAGCCGAGAGAAAACTGGCCAAACCATCTGATAAGGCCCGCAAAACTCTGGAGCCTTTGCAGGACGGCGTGAGAACAAACCCGGGCAGTGTAGAATCATTCTTGAATCTCGCAGAAGGCTATCGAAAAAATAACGATCCTAAAAAGGAAGAGGCTGCTTTGCGTCGGGCTCTGGCCATGCAACCAGATTCTGTAGAAGCCAGAAAAAGGCTCGCTGCATTGCTCGTAGACCAAAAATCAGATACTGAAGCCAGGCAGATACTTGAAAAATTGAAAGCAGAAAACAGACTCGATGCCGACGGCTATGCTCAATTGGCACTGCTTGATGAACGACAGGGAAACACGCGTTCGGCTCTGGAACATTACCGGCAGGCATATCTGCGGGACTCAAATAATAGTGAGCTGGAAAAACGTTATCGTGCTCTTTATAAATCAGAAGAGGCGAGTCTGTATGAACGTCTTGCAAAATCATCTGGCCAATCTTCGTCTGCATCATCTGATCAAGTGTCTTCTGAATCTACTTCGAACGAAACAGAAACCTCAAATCAATCATCGAAAACATCGGGTACCGGGGCGGTAGTTGCTGCATCTGGAAAAAAAGTCCCTGCCAGCAGTCTGGAAGGTAGTGGCTCGAATCTGTTGCCCGAAACTTCGAGTACTATGCTGAATAACGGCCAGGGAATCAATGAATCTGGTTCGGGTAGTCGAGCTTCACAGGAAGACCCAAAGAAATCAAAAGCTGAAGATCTGGCCCGTCAAAGCAGAGAACTTGCCCAAAGTGGAAATTTAACATCTGCCATTGCTAAAGCATCTGAGGCAATTTCGACAGATCCGAAAAATGCAGAGCATTTTTCTTTACGCGCCAGTCTTTACGAGAAACAGAAGAACTATGATGCGGCTCTGCGGGATTATCTGAAAGCAGCAGAACTGAATCCCAATTCTCCGGAAACCTGGTATGCTGCGGGAGCGATCCAGTACCGCAAAAAAGAGTATGCCGCTTCGCGTTTATCGTTTGAAAAATCTCTGCAGGCTGACAATGCATTCTGGAAAGCCCGTTATTCGGTCGCTTTGAGCAATGAAAAAAATGGAAACTCGAAAGCTGCAATCGAACAATATGAACGAACTCTGCAGGAAAAACCTGATCTATACCCGGCAGCATTAAATCTGGGAATCTTGTACAAAAATGAGGGAGATTTTGCCTCTGCAATCAAGAATTTATCCCGAGCAAGGGATTTAAAGCCCCAGGCTGCAGAAAGTTATTCACAGCTTGGTGAAATTTTCCTCGCGAAGAAAGACACGAGCAAGGCGATTGATTCCCTGCAAAAAGCCACACAACTGGAACCGTCACATAAAACAGCGAATTTTAATCTTGCTCTCGCCTATCTGCAGGTGAATAAAACGAAAGAAGCAGAAGGGGCGATTTCCCGCCATTTGCAAACCCAACCCCGGGATTCATCGGCACTGTACATGATGGGAAAAGTAATGCTCGAAAAAGATGTTACCAAAGCTTCTGATTATCTTCAGCGGGCTGTGGCAATCAATCAGGACAATGGCAAAGCATGGCTAGCCATGGCCTTACTGGCAGAAAAGCAGAACTCTGACAAGGCAGATGGATATTTTGCCAAGGCTGCAGCTGCCCAGGGTGCGAAATACGAAAGTCATCTGAATTACGGAAATTATCTTTATAAAAATAAAAACTTTGTCGGGGCCGAAAAGCAGTACCGTAATGCACTCGATACCGGGCAAAATAATCGCAAGACTTCTCTGTTGCTTGCCCAGACGCTTTCGGCCCAGAATAAATCTGAAGCGGCAGCGCAGGTTTTACAAAAAATTGCAGACAAGTACCCCAAAGATACCCAGATTCTCGAACAATTGGGATTGTTATATTCAGAAAATAAAGTTACATACCCTGCTGCGATCAAAAACCTGGAAAGTCTACTGACCATAAAACCCGGTCATCCGAAAGCTGTGCAGATACGAAATTTGATCTCGAAAATGAAAAACGAGACAAAATCATAAGGAAAAACGATGAGTTTGTTAAAAAAAATATTCTATTATACCGTAGGATGGCTATTGCTGGCGTTCAGTCTCACAGCGCAACAAGCACAAAATAATGTTTCGCCCATGTCAACCGATACCCAGACAGAAAGCCAGAAGAGTAAGCAGGATGCAGCAAATAATGCGTCTTCTGAAAAACAGGCATCGCAAGATAAATCTTCCTCTCAAGATACGAGCGGTGCGGCAGAAGAAAAAGCTGAAAAACCTTCAGATCCGAAACTGTTAGAGAGAATAGGTCAGGTTCTCAAATACGGAAACTCACAACAGGTAAGAGATGTTTTATCACGGTTCGAAAAGCTGACAGTGGGCGAACAAAAATCATTTCTGCCTGATCTCGAAAAATTATGCTCGAGTAAAGATGCATTGATTCGCCGTAAAATGGCAGAAATGATCGGAAAATTTACATTTAACGACCTTGATGAAAAACTGACTGAATTGTTCACTACTGCCGATGAAATGGTTTTCTATACCGTAGTAGCATCAATTACAAAAAAGAAACCAGCCTCAGCGCTGCCTGTCTTACGGGAAAAAATGAAAGAAGCAGATTTCAAGGTACTGAACAATAAGACTCCAGATTTAATTCGTCTGGGCGGTGTTTATAAAGATGTGGAACTGCGAATATTTCTGCTTGAAAAATACCGCGATGCCTCAACATATTATGAATACCGCGGCGCAATTCTCAGATTTCTTGCTGCTCTCGAACCTGTTGCTCCTGAAGACATAGCCCTGCTAGAAAGTACAGCCACGAATGAAACCGAAAGCATGACCCTGCGCTCGATGGCAGTTTATGCCCTGGGTGAAATGAAGCATAAACCTGCGGCTGCAAAACTGAGAGAGATTCTGGATAAAATAGACAATCTGCAGGATCCCGATGAAAAGAAAAAATTTCTGAAGCTGCGTATTCAGATTATTTCTGCCCTGGTCAAACTTGATGATCCTCAAATTGAAGACCTGCTTTTTCAGATGGCCAGAGATGATGATGAAGCAATTCGAGTACGAGCCATTCGTAATCTTGCCGGTATTCAGTCAGAACGGGCGCGGGAATTATTGGAGTTCAAATCAAAATATGATCCCAGTGTAAAAGTACAGAAAGAAGCGAAGAAAATATTAGACGGCCAGGCAGTCGAAGACGATGAAACATTACCCTGAATTCATGTTCCGTTATGCAGTGACCACGTTTCTGGTTATTCTGGTGTATCCTGTCTCGGGAAAACTGTATGAGCAGGATGGGAAAGTTCTCGATAAGGTGAAAGTACAATCTGCAAAAGTCGAAAACGGAGCACCGCCGGCAAACGCGCCGATTCAAATCAAGTTGAATTTTCAGCGTCGCTCAGGAAATTTTCTTCTATTTTATGACTACGCAGGTACACCTGTCTATGTTCGATTTATGAAACATCGTTGGGATTATGAGAATGAACCATTTGCCCGTAATTTTGATCGCGGCCAGAGCTACTACGTTACATTGAGCGAAACCCGGGCAATTGCCAGTTCTCCCGAAACTTTTTCAAGAGAAGGGGAAGAGTTTGCACGCAAGACTGTTGAAGAAATTGAAACTCGAAGAATACGAAATCCCTCACTTGCTGTAATGGGAAAGATCATACGGTATTTTCCCTCGGTATTGACTGAATTGCGTTACTGACTTGACGCAGCTATTCGCCGGTTGTTTTAGACAAATGGATGAACTGCAGCAATACTTGATCGAATGTAAGAAAAAAAAGGGCTTCCTGTTTGTGCCGTATCATGCATTTGGCGATCCTGACCCCGAAACCAGTATGAAGGTCGTGCGAACACTTTTCAATGCGGGAGCAGACAGTATTGAAATCGGCCTGCCGTTTTCAGACCCTGTTGCCGATGGACCGGTTTTACAAAGAACCTTTCGCCGAATTTTACAACATGAATTTTCGATGCAGAATTTTATTGATTTTTTATCAAAAATCAAAGAAGAATTTCCTGATAAAAAAATACTGGTGATGGGTTACATTAACCTGTTCCTGCAATTTGGTATAGAAAAACTGTTTGAAAAATTTTATAAAAATAATGTACGAGGGGTGATCATCCCCGATGTTCCGATGGAAGAGAAATCATATATCATCGAGCAGTATAATCTTCATAAGTTTGAAAATAAAATTTCATGGATTGACTTTATAACACCGACAACCCAGCCGCATCGACTTGTGAAAATTGCACAAAATGCGCGCGGTTTTATATATATGGTATCATATAAAGGTGTTACCGGTCGCAACAGCTTTGATTTAAAACCAATCAGTAAACTCTTCAAGCAGATTCGAAAATATACCGGGGTCCCGATTCTGGTCGGTTTTGGTGTCAAAACCAGTGCCAATGTCAAAATGGCTCTGGAATATGCGGATGGCTTTATTATCGCCTCGAGACTGCATGAACTGATTGAGCAAAACCTGAATGATCGGCAGAAAATACCGGGGCTAATTGAACAGGAATTGAAATTGCTGCTGGCTTGACAGGTTAGTAAAAATTGATCGTTTAAGCAAATCTCATGAATCGATTGATTCGGTTTCGTGTAAAATACGTTTCTAATGGTTATTGCCTGCCATGAAAAAACTCTTTGCACTCTATTTGACAGTGCAAGGCTAGTATATGGCAGAAACTACCAATAAACATCTTGAGGGTGAACTCGCATACCCTGAGCACAAATTTCAAATCTTGCTTGAAGAAAAAACACTAGCAGATTTGTATACATTCGACTTTATTCCTGCGGCAGAAAATGAAGAGAAGCTACCTGTTGCTGCTTTCTCATTTTTTAAGGCAGGATTGAATGAATCAGTAAGCTCTGCAAAAAAAACTTTGATAGGGGTAGGCAAACTGGAAGAACTCGATCTGGAGCAGTGGGCCGATGTTCTCTCTTCAACTGCCGGTAAAATTGTTAAAAATTTTAAGGAAGTAAAACTCAATATTCCAGCGATCATATTTCGTCGATTTAAAGCCGGGCAGGTAGCCAATTTACTGGCCACGGCCTTTGGCAATGCGGGGTATCCATCAGAATTGTTAAAAAGCAAAGATCCTGCAGAGAAAATCATACTGCAGAAATTATTTGTTAGCGTGCCGGCAGCGAAGCGGTTAGAATTTCAAACCCAACTTGAGAAATTTCTAGTTATTGCACGGCATATCAATGCCATGCGACAGACCCAGGTGTTGCCGGGAAATTTTCTTACCCCGACAACGATGGAAAAACGGGCCCTGCAAGTCGGCAATCAGTATCCGGTAAAGGTCACCGTTTTTGATGAACGCCAATTGAAAGAAATGGGAGCCGGCGGTATTCTGGCAGTCGCCCGTGGTTCTGAAGAGGAGCCGCGCATGCTGGTACTCGATTATAATCCTGCAGGGGCAAAATCGACAATCGCTCTGGTTGGGAAGGGAGTTACTTTCGATACCGGTGGAATATCTATTAAACCGTCTGCAGAAATGCATGAAATGAAATATGACATGTCAGGCTCTGGCGCTGCCTTGCATGCAATTGCAGCAATTGCAGATTTGAAGCTCCCAGTCAGAGCAATCGGTATCGTTGGAATGGTAGAAAACATGCCCGACGGTAAGGCGTTCAAACCGGGGGATGTATACCGTGCCTTAAACGGATTGACCATTGAAGTTCAAAATACAGATGCAGAGGGACGCTTGGTATTGGGTGATCTATTGACTTATGCTGAAAAAGAATATTCTCCTGATCTGATTATCAATCTGGCAACATTGACCGGGGCCTGTGTCGTTGCACTGGGAAATTATTATGCAGGTTTATTTTCTCCTTCCCAGAAAGTAATTGAATCGGTACAGAAGGCTGCAGAGCAGTCCTTAGAACCGGTCTGGGCTTTGCCTATGGGCCGGGTTTATCGGGAGGCTTTAAAGTCAGAAATAGCAGACCATAATAATATAGGCGGGCGCTATGGTGGCAGTTCAATTGCTGCCTCTTTTTTATCGCTGTTCCTTAAAAAACCCGAAAAATGGGCTCATCTGGATATTGCAGGTGTGGGCATGTTGAATAAAAGCTATGGTGTGTATCCGGCGCATGCGAGTGGTTACGGAATTCGTCTGCTGGTACAAATTGCTGAAAATTTAGGAGCAGAGAAAAAGTAAAATGAGTACTAAAAAAGCAGATGTTGCAGTCATTGGCGGTACCGGGGTATATGCGCTCGAAGAGCTGCAGGTAATAGAAAAACTGAAACCAGAAACAGAGTGGGGCTACCCTTCAGACGAAATTACAATTGTTTCCTATCCCCACGAAAAAAAGAATCTCAAGATTGCTTTTTTGCCACGGCATGGGAAAGGGCATAGAATTCCTCCGACTACAATTCCGCAGAAAGCGAATATGGCTGCGCTTAAACAGCTTGGTGTAGATGAAATTATCGCCTTCTCTGCGGTTGGTTCTCTACAGGAGCATATAGCGCCCGGGCATTTTGCAATTCCCGCTCAAATTATTGATCGTACTCGGTTTCGAGAAGATACTTATTTTAACGGAGGCATTGTTGCCCATGTTTCGTTTGGCGATCCTTTTTCTATTGAACTTGCTGAAATGATTGAGCCGGCTCTCAAAGAGTTGAATCTGGAATTTCACAAGGCGGTTACCTTGATTTGTATGGAGGGTCCACAGTTTTCAACCCGTGCCGAGTCTCGTCTGTATCGCAGCTGGGGTGCAGATATTATCAATATGAGTGTTCTTCCTGAGGCAAAGCTCGCACGCGAACTGGAAATGTGCTACCAGATGATCTGTATGAGTACAGATTATGACTCATGGCGGGAAACTTCAGAAGCAGTCAATGCGGATGAAATCATGCAGGTTGTTAAAAAAAATTCACAGAACGCACAAAAGCTGTTGCGGGCTATTTTGCCGCATTGGGCCAAAGTTCATCCGCTTTCCTCACCAATTAAAGAAGCGATGAAATTTGGTATTATCACAGGGCCAGATGCTCAGCCAGAAGCCGAAAAGAAAAAACTGCATTCTGTGCTACCACAATACTTCTGATCTCAACTCAAGCCCAGCAGGAACTTCGCAAATCAGCTCTGCAGATCGGTTTCGCTGATCTGCAGTTTATTGTGGCAACTTCACCCGATGCAGAGTTTCAGAGTTTTTATAACCGGTATTTAGATGAAAATCTGCACGCAGATTTAGATTATCTGGCGAATACAACAGTCAAGTTTGATCCGAAGTTTATCTTGGCAGGGGTTAAGGCAATTGGCGTTTTCGCACATGCCTATCGTCATAGAGAAACGGAACATGAACTGAAAAATGCAAAATATAAAATTGCACGCTATGCCTGGGGAAGAGATTACCACAAAACCTTGCGCAGTAAAATGAAGAAGGTAATGAAAACCTTTAATGCCAGAATGGTTGTCGATTCTACCCCGTTGCCAGAACGGTATTTTGCCCGCAAAGCGGGAATCGGGAAAATTGGTCGCAATGGCATGCTGATTCGAGAAGATCTCGGCAGCTGGTTTTTACTGTCATTTGCCCTGTTAGAAGAACCAATCGAGGTACAAGAGACCAGGCAGAATGAGCCGCAATTATCTGCAGAAATATCATCGACTTGTGGGACCTGCCGAGCATGTGTCGAGGCATGTCCCACGCAGGCTCTTTTGGCAGACGGGCGGATGGATACATCCCGCTGTATTTCTTATGCGACCATTGAGAGACCCGGTCACCGAATTCAGGAATCCAAAAAACACCGCTGGGTTTTTGGCTGTGACATCTGCCAGAATGTGTGCCCTTACAATCGGGGCAATGTCGGTTTTACCAGCGAAGAAGATTTTAAACCGAGAAAGGCTGCTCTGGCAATCGCAAATGGTGAACTTACTGCATTGCAAGCGCAAGACTGGCTTGGTACTCCGCTGCGTCGTGCAGGTTCAGAAGGCCTGGCAAAAAATATCGATA
>JAGRNJ010000002.1:98228-114971 GCA_020440825.1 Leptospiraceae bacterium
GAAAACGTATCATAAAACGATGAAACTTTCAGACTGGCATTTCAGGGCTTTTCGAATTGAAACGTTGCCACAATGGGAGCATGGTCTGAAATTATTGCTGTGGTTTCACCGAGTACTTTACTCTCTTTGCGAACTAACGAAGATGAATAAAAAATATAATCAATCGTACGATTTGGTTTTTTTTGATCGGGATGATCGGTAACTGCGGTAAACCAGCTCTGCTTTTCATTCGATGTTAAATCATTTTTCGAAGGTATGGCATTGTATTTTTCTGTTAAAAATTTTAACTCGCTTTCAGGATTATAATATTTTCTTTCTTCTGGTGATAGTTCTTCGTACTGAAATTTACCGGGCAGCAGATTAAAGTCTCCACCGATTATCCAGGTAGAACCGTTCGAGTCATGCTCTTCAAGCAGGTTTCGAATAAACATAACCTGCCGTTGCATTGTATCATCACCCTGTGCAAAAGCGTCGAGATGTGTATTGAGAGCTATAAATGTCTTATTGTCTGTTTGCTTGAAAGTAGTTTCGAGCACAGCCCGCTTGAGATAAAACCAGCGCGTCAAAAAGTCTTGAGAGACAATTTGTGGCAGACTCAGTCTGCGGGCACTGGTGATGGCGTATTTTGAGAGGGTGACAAGTTTCATACCAACCCGGCCTGAAATCTGTGGGTGAGGTATATAAGCCGATTTCCAGTAAAAGGTTTCGGCCCGGCAGGGATATACATTTTCGGGCAATTTCTCGAGCAATAGTTTTGTTTGATCAGAAAAATCGGTACGTGCGGCATTTTCATCAACTTCCTGCAGCAATACAATATCGGGATTTTCCCGTTGAAGAATTGTGGCAATACCTTTGGCGGTTGTTTCGATTGCATCAGGGGAAGGTCGGGAGTCCTGGCCACCGCTATAGAAAAAATGATACTGGCGGCCGCCCAGAAATTGAATATTCCAGTTTAACACTTTCAACCGTGCATTTTGCTTAATGCCCGGTGCATTTTCTGAACACTGTACGGCCACTTCTTCTATGGGAGACGGATGGTAATTGATACTCCATGCTAAAATTAGAAACCCTGCAATCAGTATACCCAACACTGACGATGTATATACACTTATTTTTTTTATCTTTTTCATTTTAAATTTGCTCCATTTTCTTTTTTAATGCCTGTACTCTCGGATGATTAGGACGCAGAAATTCAAGTGCAGCAAAGCTGCTATGCGCCTCGTTATTTTGCCCGAGTGCCATTTGCACTTTCACGAGATTGTATAAAGCAGAAGGATTATCATTGCGAAGGCTTAAAGAGCGTTTCAGCTCATCATAGGCCTTCTCAATATTTCCTATACGAAACTCACAGACTGCCAGAATAGTGTAGGCATCTGCATTGTAGGGTTTCAGTACATTGTATTGATTCAGGTAATCAATGGCATCTTCATACTGTTTATTGCGTGTTAAAAAACGACCCAAAAGAAACAAAGTACTGGGATGCCGGGGAAAAATTTTGATTGCCTGTAAAAGAATTTCACAGGCTTTATTCAGTTCCCCATTATTCTGTGCCGAGATCGCTTCTCGACGAGATTATCAAAATTATCTGCATCTTTACTGAGCATTAAGGTGATCACAGTCAGGTCATCTTTACTGGAACTGCCCAGCATGAATTCGTTGTAGCGATCCATAACGTGCTCGCTGCTCTCTTGAACCCCCATTGTCAGGGTTTCTTTGATGAAGCCTGCCAGAATGTTTTCATCCAGATCACCACCGTTGACGTCTTGCGCTTCGGTAAGTCCGTCTGTAAAAATGAAGATCTTATCGCCGGGTTCTAAATGCGTTCTCTGGTCAAGATATGATTCACCGGCATCAGGAAACATGCCGAGCAAGGTGCCAGAACCCGGCAGAATTTCAATCTCCCCTGTTCTAGCCCGAAGCAGCATTGGCCGGGGAGCCGCCGCAACTGAATAGGTAATATTGTACTGGGAATCAATAATCATATAAAAGGCTGTAAGGTAACCTTCTCGTTTAACATACCTCAGCATATCGAGATTTACGTTAGAAAAAACCTGCGCAGGAGAATCGAGACGATGGTTATTGAAGCTCAATTTTGCGATGGCAGATATCAGAGCTGCGGGTACTCCGTGCCCTGAAACATCTGCAACCAGTAACCCCAGTTTCTCTGAACCCATAGGAAAAAAATCATAGAAGTCTCCTGAAACTTCCTGCAGCGGGTAAAATTTGATCCAGAATTGAAGACCCTTCCAATCGGGAATACGAGCTGGCACGAATCCCTTCTGGATATTGCGGGCCATCTTCAGCTCTTTTTTATTGGCATTGATCTCTTTCTCAAGTTCAAGATTGGCCATATTCAAATACTCAACTGCCGTCAGTAACTCTCGTTTGGCCTGTAACAGCTCAGAGCTGCGTCGCATAACCGCCTGAACAAAAGAGTCATAAGTGTCGAGAGCCTCTTTCTTTCCCGCAATGATTTCCCGTTTATCCGTGGCAAATGTAAGACCAATGCGAAAGAGATCATGATTTTCTGCAAAATCTTCATGCTTCGGAAAATTGAACGAAGCTGACTCAGGCAGGGGCGGGCAGTTTAAGATCTCCAGTTTTTGTGGAACCAGAGAGAAAAACTGAAAATAACCACGTACCAGACCAGTCAAAAACAGAACATCAACATCTGAAATATTGCCATCTACTGATGAGAAGGCTGCATAAAAAGTATTGCCCTGTTCAGAGACTTTAAATCGAACCTGCAAATGGGTAGCAAACAGGGCAATTACAGAGGGTAAACGATACACCATCTCTTGCAGTGAAATCTTACGGGGCAGTTCTGGCATCAGGCTCAGCAGGGCCGAGTATAGACACTCATTACCAACTTTCGCAAGCAACGCCCACGAGCTCAAATAATTGCAGATGGCCCGAATAACCGATATTTCATTTTGAAAGGGAATCCAGCCCTCATTAGTATGCTGTAAAACAACTGCCTGCTCAGCGGATAATGATTTTACGGCCCGATCTACATCATAGCCGTTTTCTCGCATTTCTTCGAGAAAAACTTTAAGCCGAATAGGATTTACCTCGCCGTTGTGACCTGATTCTTCAACGGCGGGCAGAGTCATTTAAGTTTCAAGATCAGGTCGTTGGTGGCAAAGTTACCAGAGATATCTGAACTGAGGCTCAGGGAAGACAGTTTCTCAAGATACGGTAAGTATCCCATCGCCATCATTTTCAAAGACGAGCCTTTAATATAGGCGACAATAGACGCAAGATCGACATGTATTAATGAAACAATTTTTTCATCGTCTGTCTTGAGTATCTGACTCTGGAATGTCTGGCCGCTGCGGGGCAGGTTGCGTAACAGTTCTAACCGTTTCGAGCTGAAGCCAAGCATCGCTTCATCTTCACTGAGTAGAAGATAAATGCTTTCGGGTTCTATTTTCCCGCCTACTGAGCCACTGAGCCCTTCGGCAAATGTCATGGTCCAGAGGGTAGTCTTACCCGCGGTCTTTTTTGAGATTTTGGGGGCAGATGGATCTTTCTTGGCGTCCTGCTCAATATAGTTCATTAGTTTTTCAAGATTGTTGCGTCTGCCCGGGTCAATACCAGCCGAGAAAAAACCGTCCCATGCAGAGACTTTCTTCAGCTGCTCTTCAGGGGGAATCACCGGCAGTGCCAGTACAAAACTGCCGGTAAATGCTTTAAGAATATCTTCTTCCAGATTCAGTGAGGTTTCTTGGGACAGTTCTGCATTGGCTTCTGCTATCGATTTTGCAAAATCGGTTGAAATTTCAGAGAGCAGCGCAATCGTCGCAGGGAAGTTCATCCGCAAACCGAAAAAGAAAATCGGAGTTTTTTTCAAATATTCAGCCGTGAGGCGGGTCTTGTCAGAATTGACCAGCCGGCCGATCATACTGTTTTTGTCGGTCAGGTACCCGTCTTTATACAAGTAGGTAAGTTGGGCTTTCAGTTCATATTTTGAGAAATTAACGAAACCGCCGCCGCCGCGCAGATTTTTCTCCATTTCTGCGATAAGAACACTCTGGTTGATTGTTTCGACAGAGCCGGCCATTGCAGATGAACTGGCCGAAAGCTCACTGATCTTGTCTGGACGAACAAAAACAGAAAGGAATGGAATTTTGCCTTTGTTTCGAGTTATAAATTCTTTTCGCAAATCAAGATAGTATTCTGCATTTGCAATTGAGTTTGAAACCTTGCCGGTTGCATCTTCTGCGCTAGCAAGGGTATCGGCGATTACAATGCAATCTGAACCCTTGACAAAGTATGCAGGCATTTCGTCATTTTGAATTACAAAAGTTTTTCCTTTCTTTAATTCTTTGAGCTGTGAACCTGTGTAATCTTGTCCGGCTCGTTCGGCCTGTTCTTTGTCTTTGGTTATCCCCCTGGAAATTCCGGCCATCAGTACTTTATACAGGGTGTCTGGCGAACTTGCCGGTATAATAACAACGGCACTGGTTTTGCCTGTTGCCTTATTTTCCATAAACGCTGAGATGCCTACACTGTGGTCAACATTAAAGCCGGCTTTTTCGAGGGATTTTATGTCCAGAGGGTTAAAGCCAAGCTCTTTCGATTCTTCTGTCAAAGAATCGATTACCGCCTGGGCTTGCGGCCCGAACAGATTGTCGCTGAAAGTGCGTAAATCGGTTATTGACTGGCGGATGGATGCCATCTCTACATAAACATCTGCTTTGCCGGAATGGCGGGATGCCATGTCGAATGCCTGCAGGTTTGAAAAAGAAAATGCACAGATTGCAAATGAGATTAAAGCTATTTTTATTTTTGGTTTTACCATGGATGGTTTCCTATTGTTTGAATGGTTTGATGATATTCGGCATATATTTGACGCAGAATTTCGGCAGCCGGTTCAATTTTTTTAATCTGGGCTACCCCGTGACCGGCTGACCAGATGTCTTTCCAGCGTTTATAGTCTGATTCGAGAGAAGAACCTTTTGGTAAATCTCTCCCTCGTTCTATACTGGCCTTGAGCCAATTTGCCGGAATTCCCGAAATTTCTGCCGTGTATACAATATCTTCGGGGGCAGAGGCTACAAGCATTTCTTTGTATTCAGAATCTGCCTGAGCCTCGATGCTTGCAATAAAGCGGGTACCGATATATACGGCATCTGCACCGAGTGCCATTGCCGCTGCCATCTGTTTTCCGTTAGAAATGCCGCCTGCGGCAATAACCGGAATATCCAGCTCGTCTTTTAAATAGGGTATCAGGTTAAAGGGAGAGATCGCACCTGCATGCCCTCCGGCTCCCTGAGATACCGCAATCACTGCATCTGCACCGGCTTTGGCAACGATGCGGGCATGCTTCAGGGTTGTAACATCACAGAATACTTTGGCCCCTATTGAACGGGCCTCCTGGATCACAGTGCGGGGAGTCCCGAGACTGGTTATAATTAACTCGACCTTATGTTGCAGGCATACTTCTAACTGTTCTGCCCATTTCGGATTATGTTCTTTGTGTAGAATAAGGTTCACGCCAATTGGCTTTTTTGTGCGTGACCGTATTTCATTTAAGCCGTCGTGCAAAGCTCCTTTTGTGCGATAATTCAGCGCCGGAAAACACCCCAGACCACCGGCTTCACTAACGGCAACGACCAGATCGGGGTACGATACCAAAAACATTGGTGCAGCTAGAATCGGGATATCAATACCCAGTAATTCTGCAACCAAACTGTTCTTGTGAGCCATTCGACCCAATGCAAAGTATGGTGGGAATGTCAACGAATTATACATGAAAAAATATTGACACTTAGTCTAAAGATCAGTATATTGTGAAAGTTAGCACTCTAATAGGGACAGTGCTAACAATCAAAAGGGAGGCTCGCTAAGATGAATGCACCAGTCACAGAACGACAGATTACCATCATTCGTGCAATTGTTAGTGAGTATGTACTTACCGGGCAACCGGTCGGCTCCCAGATTATTGTCGATAAATTCGGTTTTGACTTTTCGTCGGCAACAGTTCGAAAAGAAATGTCAATTTTAGAGCAAATGGGATTGTTAAACAGTCCGCATACTTCGGCAGGGCGGGTGCCAACCGATGATGCATTTCGTGTCTATATTGCCGACCTGGTTCAGTTATATGAAGATACCTTGCATCAGAAAACCCAGCTCGAAGATTTTTACCGGTCGGCCCAGATGCAGCTCGATCAGGTTTTGAAAACAACAGCTCAAATGCTATCTATTACATCGAATCAGCTTGGGGTGGTCCTGGCTCCGGGACCAACGGGCAGTATCATCAAGCGGGTAGAGGTCATCTCAGTAGTTGATAACCAGGTCTTGATTATCATGGTTTCGAGCAGCGGTGGGGTTTACCAGAAAAAAATAAGATTAGATAAAACCCTCTCTCAGGAAGATTTGTATAAAATTTCAAAATTTCTCAACGCATATCTGCCCGGCCATGAAATATCTTCGCTGCAGATAAAAGGTCTTGACTTTCTATCTGATGCACATTCGACCTTAGGCGAACATGCCGATACTGCCGTTCATATCGCCCAGTCTCTGGTGTATTCACCGCCAGATCAAAATGTAATCGTAGAAGGGGAAAATAATTTTGTGCGGGAATTGCTTGAATCTCACAATGAAAAAGCAGAAGCCCACAAGATTATTCATTATTTACAGAACCGTTCAGAACTGTGTTCCCTGATCAATACAATCATAACCAATCCGACAGTCAGTGTACAGATCGGTATCGATATCGATGGCAGTCACTATGAGGGAATCACAATTTTGACTCGGCGTTATTCTGTCGGCGGGGCTGCTTTGGGAGCCTTGGGGGTCATTGGCACCAGCCGCATGCCATATGACCGGCTGATTCCGGCAATGAACTATGGAGCGCGAATGCTGTCTGAGGTTTTGTCGCGCAGGGGTGAAATTTCGAGTGATGATGACTATATTGACATGGAAGCGTTAACAATTTTACCGAATAAGACATCTCGAAAAGATAAAGGAGCATTATGACCGAAGAAAAAAATCATGATTCGATTCAGGAATCAGACGAGCGTCAAACCGTGGCAGAGAATACCGAATTCCAGGGTGATGATTCAACGCAAGAAGCGAACCAGTCATCTGCCGAAAATGGCGAACATGAAGTCTCTGAGGTAGATGAATTGAAACAGGAAATTGAATCACTCAAGACTGATCTATTGCGTGAACGGGCAGATTTTCAAAATTATCGTAAGCACCAGACACAGAAATTGATACAGATGGCATCTGATGAAGCCGGCAAAATGCTGGTTTCTTTGCTGCCCGTGCTGGATTCTTTTGACCAATTGCTGGCAGCCGGGAGTTCTGAAGGTGATCTGGGAAAATTTTTAGAGGGAGCGCAGCTCATACGCAGGCAGATGTTTTCTGTCTTCTCAGATAAAGGGGTAGAAGAATTCGACCCGTCCGGGCAAGCTTTTGACCCCGGCTCTATGGAGGCATTATCTGTACAGGAAAGTGATGAAGTGACCGAAGAATCTGTGGCACAGGTTTTTCAAAAGGGATACAAACTGCAAGGCAAAGTTGTCAGAGCAGCCCGGGTTGTGGTTTCCCGGCCCAAACCATCAAAGTAAGAAGAGAGTTAAGGAGTTAAGAAAATGGGAAAAGAAAAAATAATCGGTATCGATCTTGGTACAACAAACAGTTGTGTAGCAGTAATGGAAGGCGGTGAAGCCATTGTCATTCCCAATGCAGAGGGAGCAAGAACAACCCCGTCGGTTGTGGCCTTTACGGAAAAGGGTGAAACCCTGGTTGGCCAGGTCGCGAAGAACCAGATGATTACCAACCCGGTGAATACACTGCGTTCTGTTAAACGGTTTATCGGTCGCCGGTATTCTGAGGCAGAAAGTGAGCGGGGCAAAGTTCCGTACACTGTAAAATCGGGCGGCAACAATGGTATTCTTATTGAAACCCGGGAAAAAGATTTCAGACCCGAAGAAATCTCAGCGCGGGTTCTGATGAAAATGAAGCAGACCGCAGAAGATTATTTGGGCAGCACTGTTGAAAAAGCTGTGATCACGGTACCGGCATATTTCAATGATGAGCAGCGTCAGGCAACCAAAGATGCCGGTAAAATTGCGGGCCTCGATGTGGTGAGAATTATTAACGAACCAACTGCAGCGGCTCTGGCATATGGTCTGGACAAAGATAAAGATGGTGAAGTAATTGCCGTTTATGACCTCGGTGGCGGTACATTCGATATTTCCATTCTTGAACTGGCCGACAACGTGTTTGAAGTAAAATCAACAAACGGAGACACCCATCTGGGTGGTGATGACTTTGACCAGGCGATAGTCGACTGGCTGGTATCAGAATTTAAAAGAGAAAAAAGTATCGACATTGGTCAAGATAAAATGGCGCAACAGCGTCTCAATGAAGCGGCAGAGAAAGCAAAAATTGAACTTTCGAATAAAGAAACAGCGGATATTAACCTGCCATTCATCACCATGGACTCGTCAGGTCCGTTGCACTTGACCACTACCTTGACCCGCGCCAAGTTTAACCAGCTGACAAAAGACCTGGTTGAGCGCAGTGTAGAACCATGCAAAAAAGCGCTGGCAGACGCAGGTATCTCAGCATCTGAAATTGACAAAGTACTCTTGGTGGGCGGTTCGACCCGAATTCCTGCCGTGCGGGAAAAAGTGAAAGAACTGTTTGGCAAAGAAGCAGACAAGTCGGTAAATCCTGATGAAGCTGTTGCGATCGGTGCGGCAGTGCAAGGCGGGGTTTTGGCCGGCGATGTGACGGATGTCCTGCTGCTCGATGTTACTCCCCTGTCTTTGGGTATTGAAACCCTGGGTGGAGTATTGACCCGCATTATCCCCCGCAACACCACAATTCCGACCAAAAAATCAGAGGTATTTTCTACTGCGGCCGACAACCAGACTGCTGTGGATATTCATGTTTTACAGGGTGAAAGAGAAATGGCCAAAGACAATAGAACGTTAGGCCGCTTTCAGCTGGCAGATATTCCATCAGCTCCAAGAGGTACCCCTCAAATCGAAGTAACGTTTGATATTGATGCTAACGGAATTGTCAATGTTTCTGCAAAAGACCTCAAAACAAATAAAGAGCAAAAAATCAGAATTGAAGCATCGAGTGGTTTAAGTGAATCAGATATTGATCAAATGGTGAAAGATGCAGAAGCGCATGCTGAAGATGACAAAAAAGCCAAGGAAGCAGCTACACTGTACAATGAACTGGATTCTGCAATTTATGGACTGGAAAAACAGATTGCAGATGCAAAAAGTCTGCCTGACGATGCAAAAGCTGAGCTCGAAGCCGGTATTGTCAAGGCAAAAGAAGCTCTGGCAACCCGGGATGCAGCACAAATGAGTGCAGCGCGCACTGCCTTGACTGAAATAGTCACAAAACATGCAGCACATTTGCAGCCCTCTTCCCCTGAAGGTGAGCCGAACCCAGGTTCGAATGCGGATGCAGGTCAGTCTTCAGGCTCAACTACAGATGAAAAGGTTGTGGACGCAGAGTTTGAAGAACTCAAGGATGACAAAAATCAGTAAGGATTGAATTACATTATTTCAATTTTCTGAGTTAAACGATAGCGGAATACGGTATGGCAGAGAAACGAGACTATTATGAAGTATTGGGGGTTGCACGTGGTGCAACCCTCGATGAAATTAAAAAGGCCTACCGAAAACTCGCCTTAAAATATCATCCTGACCACAATAAAGGCAACACAGAAGCTGAAACCAAATTCAAAGAAGCCACTGAGGCGTATGAAGTTTTACGCGATGAGCAGAAACGAAAACTGTATGACCAGTTTGGGCATGCAGGGGTTTCTGGCGCAGCCTCGGGTGGCGGTTTTGGCCAGGGTGCCTATTCTGACTTCTCAGATATTTTTGGCAGTGGCAGTTTTGAAGATATCTTTGAAAATTTATTCAGCGGTGGCGGTTTTGGCTTTGGCGGCCGGGGTGGTCGCAGCGGGAACAGTGTACGGCGCGGGGCAGACCTGCGCTATAACCTGGAAATCTCTTTAGAAGATGTCTTTCACGGCAAAGAAATCAAAATTGAAATACCTCGGGAAGAGCACTGTGAAACTTGCAATGGCACAGGCTCATCAGACGGAAAACTCGATACTTGTACTACTTGTCATGGTTCTGGTCAGGTACGGCGTAGTTCTGGCTTTTTCTCGATAGCAACAACCTGCAGTACCTGTGGTGGCAGCGGGCAGGTCATTCGCAATGCATGTAAATCATGTAGTGGCAGTGGTTTGGTGCATCGTAAGAAGACAATTGCTGTGCGTATACCACCCGGTATTGAGGCAGGCACGCGTTTAAAAGTGACCGGTGAAGGTGAAGCCGGCCCCAATGGCGGACCATCTGGTGACTTATACGTTGTGGTGCAGATTCGTCGGCATGAAAAATATGAGCGGGAAGGCAGTGACCTTGGGGTCAGTGAAGAAATCCCGGTCACCGTTGCCATGATTGGTGGGGAAGTTACCATCGAAACAATTGATAAATCAAAAGTAAAACTTAAAATACCAGCAGGTACCCAGCCCGGTTCTTTGTTTAGAATTCGGGGCAAGGGCTTACCGTATATGGGCGGCGGCGGCAGAACGGGGGACCTAATCGTTCAAGCCAAAATAGTCATCCCCAAAACACTTTCAAATAAAGCTAAAAATCTGGTAAAAGATCTCGAAACAGAACTCGAGGCGGGCTCTGGTATTTTCAGTCGGTTCCGCTGATTATGGCAAACCAAACCAGAAAACTCAAAATGGGCATTATCGGTACCGGTCATATGGGCCAGTACCACGTCAATGTTGTCGCCGGTATGGCGAATCATGACTTGGTCGGCATCTATGACTCTAATCCCGATCGGGCAAAGGAAATTGCAGCCAAGTATGAAGTGGATGCATTCGAATCAGTAGAAAGTCTGCTCGATCAGGTAGAAGCCGTTACTGTTGCCGTACCCACATTCCTGCATTATGAGATTGCTAAAGCTGCACTGGAAAAAGGTGTACATGTTCTGCTTGAAAAGCCGATTACCCAGACCCTTGAGCAGGCGCTTGAGATTACCCAGATTGCCCGTTCAAAGAATCTCTTTTTGCAGGTCGGCCATGTTGAGCGATTCAACGGGGCCGTTATGGAACTGGGGAAAATTGTTACAGAACCCCGGCTGATTCAATCTCACCGCCTATCACCTTTTACCCCTCGGATTTCTGATGTGGGGGTGGTACTTGACCTGCTCATTCATGATCTGGATATCGTTATCAATCTGGTGCGTGCCCCGGTGAGAGATTTTCAGGCAATGGGTTCGAAGATTATGAGCAACTCAGAAGATGTTGCAGTAATCAACTTGGCTTTTGAAAACGGATGTATCGCCTGTCTGACAGGTTCCCGGGTAAGCCAGTATAAAGCCCGTACCCTGACTGTTACCCAGGATAAAAGTTATATTTTTCTCAATTATGCAAATCAGGATATTGAAATTCACAGACAGGCTTCAAGTGCTTATCTCATGACCCCGGATGAAATAAAATATTCACAGGAGTCTTTTGTTGAAAAGCTTTACGTACACAAAGATAATCCGTTGCGCAGTGAGCATCAGCATTTTTACGACTGTATCGTCAAAGGTGAAACACCCATGGTACAGAATGAAAAAGATATTGAAACACTGCGAATTGCTCTGGAAAGTTTGAAATCAATACATGGTAGTACGAATGTCCGGTGAATTGACCTTGAACGTGCCCGATATCGGCGATGCAGACCAGATTGAACTGATCGAGTGGAAGTTCGGTCACGGGGACAGTTTTAAAGAGGGTGATGAACTATGTGATCTGGTTACCGATAAAGCAGCATTTTCTCTTGAAGCCCCCTCGAATGGGGTTTTAATTGAGCAATTGGCCGGAAAGGGAAGCCAGCTGAAAGTAGGCCAGCCGCTCGCAAAAGTTAAGCTGGCGTCCTCATAATCGTTGCAGAAAAACGCAAAGCGGCCAAATGGCCTATGAAAAAAGCTCAGCTCACTAATGCAAATAAATCAGACGGGTCCCGCACACTTTCGACAAAATGCACTTCGGGCCCATGGAAGCCGTTGAAGCTTGAAGCATAGACAGTTGTATAGGCCCCGGCACCCCGAAAAATCAGTTTATCGCCCGTTTTGAGGGTAGGCAGTTTTGCCTCATACATTTTGTCTACCGAGTCACAGCTTGGTCCGCACAGATTGATTTTTTCAAGTTCGCCGGTTGCGTTCGATAAGGTCGGATACTCAATTCCGTCTATGGTTTCCATCATGCCATTGAAAACCCCGCAGTCCAGATATGCCCAGTTTTTATCCCGGTGTGCGGTACCAACGACTTTTGAGACCAGATATCCGGCCGAACCGGAAATAAAACGGCCTGGTTCACAGATCAGTTCTTTGGGAACAAAGCCTTCTTCTGCCCATTCATCTACATGGGCATTGACAGTAGCTGCAATTTCTTCGGTAGTGGGGATATCCCGCCCCAGATCAATGGGAAACCCTCCGCCAATATTGACAATATAGGGTTTGAGGCCATATTCCTGGCTCATTTTGATTGCACGCCAGGTAAGTATCATGGCATTCTCCCAGCCGGTAACGCTTTCACATTGGGAGCCGGGATGAAAGGTGATCCCGGCCAATGGTATGGAATGCTTTTCCATATATTCAAAAATATCTGGCCACCACTCAATCGGTGAACCAAACTTGCCGGTCAATGGCCACATACTGGCTTCGTTAGGCACCTTGATGCGCAGTAAAAGCTGTGCTGTTTCTTTATGAGGATGAAACTTTTCAAGTTCGTCAAGGGAATCAAAAGCCAGAACCGTGACTCCCAATTTTATTGCTGAGGCTATTGTTTCAGAAGTTTTAATGGGATTCGAGAGCACAATTTCTTCGCCAGGTATTCCCTGTTGCATCAGAAACTGAATTTCAGGCAAAGAGGCAGTCTCAAAATGCGAGCCTTCTTCCCGCAGTAACCGTATAATTTCAGGATGACTGTTCGATTTAATTGCATAGGCGATACGAAACCGCGGCAAAGCAGTTTTTAATTCGCGAATGTTAGAAAGTATTTTAGATCGATCCATGACCAGAGCAGGTGTACGCATAATCTATAACAGTGCGGCCGTATAGACTGTAAAGAAGAAGTCATTTTCTGTTATTTGAAAAATGATTGACACAAGGCGAAAAACCAAAATGTTAGTTGATGTCTGTAAACCATTTTGAGCGAGATGGTCATACAAGTAGTGGGTCGATTTCCCGCAGATGGTTGAATTTTGAGCAGGATTATTTTGGTTTTCCTTTACAGATTCCGCTCATTGAGATTCAGGGCAGTTCCGAAGGTCCTCATGGGGTTATTCTTGCCGGTGTCCATGGCGATGAACTCAATGGCATACAGATTATTCATGCCCTGACCGAGATGATTGCTCCTGAACGTCTGCGTGGTAAATTGATGCTGTTGCCGGTTGCCAATGTGCCCGGATTTTTGATCCAGAGTCGTTATATGCCTGACCGCAGAGACCTGAATCGTTTGTTTCCCGGCGACAAGAATGGTTCTGAAGGCAGTCGACTGGCTCATCAAATCTGGAAAGGGTTTATCGAAGGCACAGACTTTGGCATTGATCTGCATTCTGCCAGTTATAGCCGATGGAATTTTCCCCACATTCGGGGGAACATGCGAATGGAAAGAGTTAGAATGCTCGCCAGATCATTCGGGCCGCCCAATGTGATTCACAGTCAGGGAGTAGCCGGCAGCCTGCGTAAAGAGGCAACCCGAAGAGGAATTCCGCTGATTCTTTTTGAAGCAGGTCAGTCGAACCGATTTGAAAGAGAGGTGATCGATATTGGGTTAAGCGGTATCTGGAGCATTCTGGTTGATCTTGAAATGATTGATTTCTGGCCAGAAGGTTTGCATCGTCCTGCACCTGTAAGCAAGTATTATCGTAAAACTACCTGGGTGCGCAGCCCGGCCGGCGGGTTGTTTATTCCGCGGGCTAAACCGGGTGATCTGGTAAAAAAAGGCCAGAACCTGGGAGAAGTCAGGTCTGCATTCGGTGAAGTAATTTGCGATGTGAAAGCTGAAAAATCTGGCAGTGTGCTGGGTTTTAATCTGCATCCTCAGGTTGTGCCGGGTCGGGCTTTATACCATATCGCCTATGATGAGGCAGATTTAGACTGAATATGAATTTGAATCAATGGCTAGACCAGTTCTCACGCAGCGAGTATCGCGAAAATATTGCGTATCGACAAACCCGCCCCGCGCAAGCTGCAGACTTGAGGGATTTCCCAGACTTTCTGCATAAATCCCTGGTTGAGGTTTTGAAAAAGCGGGGAATTCATAAACTTTATTCACACCAGAACCTGGCCCTGCAACACTATGCCGCTCAAAAAGATTTTATTGTAACGACCCCCACGGCCTCTGGCAAATCGTTGGCTTATCTTTTACCTGTACTGAATGATAAACTTTCGTATCCCAATGGCAGGCATCTTTTCCTATTCCCGACCAAAGCTCTTGCCCAGGATCAATTGGCTCTGTTTCGTGAACTGAAATCTGATATTCGGGCAAACTGGTTTGTCTCTACTTTTGACGGTGATACCCCTCCTGAAGAACGCACGAAAGTCAAACAGGGCGGAGACCTGATTTTGTCAAACCCCGATATGCTGCATGCGGGAATTCTACCCCATCATACTATCTGGAAAAAATTCTTTGAATCGCTGCGTACAATTGTCATCGATGAAATGCATATATATCTGGGCATATTTGGCTCCCAGGTCTCGAATGTTTTTCGCAGATTGAACCGCATTCTCGCACATTATGGTTCAAGCCCTCGCTATATCTTTACATCGGCTACCATCTCGAATCCTCAGGAATTGGCAAAAAACCTGTGCGGCCGGGACTTTGAGTTAATTGAAAAATCAGGGGCCTCAACCGGCGAAAAGCACTTCGTCTTTTATAATCCGCCGATTATTGATGCCGAGGGCAACAGACAGAGTCCTTATCGCTCGGCGGCAATCATTGGCAGTGAGTTGATTGCCAATAAAATACCGACTATACTGTTTGCCCGCTCACGAAATCGGGTAGAAATTTTATATGAACTGATTGCCCAGCGCCTGCCGGTGCATTTGCGTTCTAAGGTACAATCGTATCGGGGCGGATACCTGCCACTCGAAAGGCGCAACCTGGAACAGAGAATGAGATCGGGTGATCTGCTTGGGATAATTTCTACCAATGCCCTCGAGCTTGGGATCGATATCGGCAGCCTCTCGGCTGTGGTTTCTGTCGGTTATCCCGGCAGAATCAGTTCTTTGTTGCAACAGTTTGGCCGGGCAGGGCGCAGCAATGAACCTGCTGCGGCGATCATGGTTGCCACTTCTAATGCTCTCGATCAATATCTGATTCGAAATCCCGAATTTATGGCGACCAGTGGCGGTGAGGCGGCGGTCATCCACCCTGATAATCTGCTCATTTTTATGGATCACCTGAAGTGTGCAGCTTTTGAACTCAAGTTTCATGAAACGGATACCTTTGGCAATCGACCGGTGAAAGAGTATCTGGAATATCTGGCAGATTCCGGGGTGCTTTTGAAAAAAGATTCAGAATACTTCTGGATGCAGCAAACGTATCCGGCTGGTTCTGTCTCATTGAGAAGCGCTGCCCAGGATAATTTTGTGATTGTCGATATTACCCGGGCCGGGCAGGAAAAAGTAATCGGTGAAATAGATTACTTTTCAGCTCCGGTGATGATACACGATGAAGCTGTTTATCTGCATCGTGGCCGGCATTACTTTGTGGAACAGCTGAAGTGGGATGAACGCCGCGCAGAAGTAAAAGAAATAAAATCAGATTATTATACCGATGCCCACCAGAAAACACGAATCTCGGTTCTTGCCCGCGATGAAGAATCTCAAAAAGGTGTTATTCGATCTGTTTTCGGTGAAGTCACGATTATCACGAAAGCATTTCTCTATAAAAAAATAAAAATTACTACCTCTGAAAACCTCGGCTGGGGAAATATTCACACCCCGGAAATAGAAATGCATACCCAGGCAGCCTGGCTTGAATTAGAACCCGCACTGTTCAAAGATATACAGGAAACTGCGCGCAATGCTCTATTGATGAGAATCTCATACCTGTTCAAAACAATGGCCCCCCTGATTGCACTTTGCGATAGAAATGATCTCAGTGCCGAAGGGCGATATCGGGATCCACAGTTTTCAGAATATGCGGTTGTCTTTTATGACCGCTATCCCGGCGGGGTCGGACTGTCGTATCGTACAGTCCAGAATATTGAAAACCTGATTCTTCTTGCCGATGATACTGTAACAAACTGCCCGTGTGAGAGTGGCTGCCCGTCTTGTATCGGGGTTTGGAGTTCGTTTGAAATTCCTGTTGAAGAAGAACCGGCCCCCTTTTCTGAAGATGTGCTCGAATTTCCGTACAAAAAATCGGTTATAGAAATGTTGAAATTCATACTGAAACAGTATGAGCAGCATTAAATAGGAATTTACATTCTGATAACGAGATGCAAAACGTCGATTTCTCGGGCAGCTCTGATTACAAAAGATGAAAAGAAGGTAAAAGGGTAAATCGGTATTCACGATTCTGAGAAACGAAAATCTAGAGTTGCCCGCTCTAAATTGAGAGAGATGAGATTATGAATAAAATGAATAACTTGAAGAAATCAAAAGTAAAACCTGCGCAAAGTGAAACGATTCGAATGTTTGAAAATAATTTTCTCGAAAGTCTCACGCACGTGCATCCATCCG
>JAGRNJ010000030.1 GCA_020440825.1 Leptospiraceae bacterium
TAAACACGCGGGAAAATATCCATGTATTCAGGAATATCTTCAAAACTTTCAGTTTTTCAGAGATTCCTTAAAAAATTGACAAACCTGTTTTACTGGTTAGCATCCCCAGCTTGATAGGCAAACTCACCCACAGCATCATAGAAGCTACCGTCTGGTTAATCACGATTTCTAATTCATGCTAACCAGAACACTACACTCAGACCCAAAGCTGTCAATACCGATGCTCCCAGAAAGCCGGATGTATAAAGCAAGATGATCAGTTTGCCAATTGCTGCAACAGATTGTTTCTTATCGCCTAATATTCCTATTAAAGGAAGCACCTGCAATCCATGAAGACCAATAAAATGCACAGACCGGATGTCTCCGGCTGTGAGGCTCCAGCCAAGAAAGGGAATGGATGTGTTTCCCGGTTCTCCCACACTGTGGGTTAGTATCCCAGACATTAAACCTCCCGCTACGCTTCCAAGTATAAAGAGTATAGATCCCCATCTGATGCCCAATAGTGTCAGTGTACCAAGGCTTAATTCCTCTGAACTCTTGTTAAAAAAAGGTGCAAGAAATACTACTGTGGCCACACTCGATGTGGCAATCATAACGCCCATGATTGAATAAATGGTGCTATCCAGAGGGGATTGTATATTGAAATGTGATGCTAGTCCTCGGGCGGCTTGCAAACTAATTAATAACATTTCTCCCCACATCATTAAGGCTACAACAATGCTTGAAATCTTTACTCTCTGCCTTGCCTTTTCATTCGCATTTTTTAGAAGAGGTGGTGTCAAAAAAGAAAGCGTCAGCATAAAGATGCCTATTGATGAGGCAAATTTCATTGGTTTGTACCAGTTATCAACATCGCCTACAGTACGTGGATCCGTAAAGCTCAACATAGTGAAAACAAAGAAGAGAATAAGGTGCATAATCCCTGTCCGGGTTGCCCACGCGTTTGAGCGCAGGCTTTTGCGCCAATAAGATTCCATAGAGAGATTGTTACTGGGCAGATTCACACTGTTCACCTGTTTCTTTCTTAGCAATGAGCGGTCTCGCGACTCTCCAAATCAAGTACCCTGTGGGTCCAAACATGAAAGTGAAAAACCATATAGGCAGCATATACCAGATTGGGATATTTGATGATTTCGCCTGTTGCGCTATGACCATCCCTACAAATAGATCAAAAGCCAGATAATGGGCCCAGCCCATCAAGAGAAGCGTATCTGCCTCAAACAAACTTCGAACATTTGCAAGCGAGTCAAAGCTACCTTCTGCTGAAGGCAGAACTCCAAAGCCAGTTAGCATTAAAATTATCGCATAACCTGCTGAGAGTAGTAACGGTATCCAGTATTGATTAAACATAAGAGAAAGAAAGCCCTGCAAGGGGAAGACATAATGCAGCACCAGTGACAGCCACCCAATTATTGCTATAGTGTTGGAAATAGAGAACAATAACTCATAATCCATAGTATTCTCTCCAAAAGATATTGTACGTTAACTTTCACCGATCTGCAATTTCCACAGGTCGGCATATTTCCCATTTTTTTTGAGCAGTGACTCATGAGAACCTGCTTCGGCGAGCCGCCCCTTCTCGAGAACAAAAATTCGATCAGCTTTGCGAATTGTAGAGAGGCGGTGGGCAATGATCAAAGCAGTTCTTCCTTTAGTAATCTTGCTAAGATTATGCTGAATTGCGCGTTCTGTTTCAGTATCTACTGCGCTCGTTGCTTCGTCGAGAACCAGAACAGGAGCTTTTTTCAGCAGAGCGCGGGCGATCGAAAGCCGTTGCCGCTGCCCGCCCGAAAGTTTTAGGCCTCTTTCACCGATCATGGTATCATATTTTTGCGGCAGGCTGTCGACAAAATTGTGAAACTGCGCAGATTTTGCCACACGAATCACCTCATTGAGAGAGGCATCGGGTGAACCATAGGCTATGTTTTCAAAAATAGAGCCGTAAAAGAGGTATACATCTTGACTCACTAGAGAAATATTTTTTCTCAGATCATTCAGTGTAAGCTGACGGATATCCGTCTTATCAATTAAAATTTCACCTTTGTTTATTTCATACATTCTCAGCAGTAATTTTACTAATGTAGTTTTTCCTGAACCGGTGGTACCTGCAATACCAATTGTTTCTTTTGGTTTGATTAAGAATGAAAGCTTTTTGATGACTTCAACAGATTTTTTTTCATTTTCAGATAACTGATATGAGAACTCTACATTCTTAAATTCAATTTCACCTGCGGGGTTGTGCAGAATCTGGGGTTCTTGAGGGTCCCGAATTTTTATTTCACTTTGTATGAGTGAGAAAATTCTGTTTCCGCTTGCTTTTGCCCGCTCAAAATCATCAAACGTAGTACCAAGTGTGGTCAGAGGCCACAGCAGTCGCTGTATCATCATTGAGAATAAGACGAGCTCGCCTATTGTGATGATTCCTGAGCCCTGCAAGATCCAGTAGCTGCCCAGCAACAGAACTCCGGCAAAACCTAATGCAACGAAACTGCGAATCAACGGAACGTACAGAGCACTCAATTGTATGGCATGCAGATTTTTTCGCCGGTAATTTTCTGACTCTTCATTGACGCGCCTGGTTTCTTGCTCTTCGGCTGTGAAACTTTTTATCACCTGTATACCGCCCAGGTTATTTTCGAGTCTGCTGCCTAAAGCACCAACGGAACTGCGTACCGCGGCATAACGGGGTGAGATTTTTCTCTGGTAGTAAAAACTGCCAAAGATGACCATTGGCACAGGTATCATACCGAACAGGGCAAGCTGCCAGGAAGTGTCGAACATTATATAACCTGCAAAAATAAACAGAACAAAAAGTTGCAACAGGGTATTGAACCCCGTGTTTAAGAATCTTTCAAGCTGGTTTACATCATCATTCAAAATCGCCATCGTGTCACCGATTCTATGATTGTCAAAAAAACTCATTTCGCGGTTTTGTATATGACGGTAGGCTGCCATTCGCAGGTCATGCTGTGCATCTTGGGCAATGCTCATAAATGATTTTTTATAAAACCATTCGAAGAGGCTTTCAAATCCGAAGATAATAATGGCTAATGATGATAAAAAGATTGCCATTCCCCAGATGTCACCCTGCTTAATAAAAAAATAGACAAAGCGGGGTGGGGAATTATTTAATGAATCGATAACCCACCCAACCAGAACCGGCGGCATCAGATCGAGTACCTTGTTGATAATGCTATACACCATCGCAGCATACACCCGGTTTTTATAAGGTTGCAGAAAGTCGATAAGGGAGGCTATAAAATCGGGTGGGTTTCTGCTCATAGTAGTATTTAAAAGTTGTAAATAGGCAGTACAGAAGAAATCACCGTGTCATCAATCGTCAATGAGTTTTACTGTATTAGCAGACTTTACGAATAAAATAGGCGGCAGATCATCAAACTTATGAATTTCTCGTGCAAAGAAAAATTCATTGAGACTGAAAATTTTCTTTTTGTTTGTGTCTTCAAGAAAATCTCCGGGCAGACCCATCATGATAATTTCAGCGTTTCGCGAAACTTGCCTGACGATTTCGTGAAAAGGTTCTTCTGATTCTGGAAGTATAAACACTTCACCAGAAAGTCGAGCAGATTCGAGCAGGTGATGCATCTGAGTACTCGCTGTTTCAGAGTTCTCATCTTCACTCAGTTTTCTAATAATGCGAATTTTCATTTCTGAATGATGCGTTTTTTCTGAAATCATCATTATATAGGCAAGCAGAACCATCAGGTTTCCGTTTCTTTCGCCCCTCCACCAGATATCAATGAACTGGCATTTATTGAATAAACCAGCATTTTTGAGAAGCAGAACATTCTGATTCAGGTTCAATGCAGTCTTCAAAACTTTTACACAGTCTAATTTCTTTGAAAATTCCAGCAGAATACTGTTTTGTCTTAGCCCACCCATTGACGCAGATTGAATCAAAGCCATAGTGGTTTCAGTAAAGTCTCCTGAAATGAGTGTGTTGGTTGGGATAGAGAATTGATAAAAATTAAAATCATGTATTTTTTCTTTCTCTGATTTAATGATATTCATATTAACCAGGCCCTTAAACGAGGCAATCATTTCACTGATTTTCTCCATTTTGTCAGGATGGTTTACCTTACTTGAAAAACTGATTGTTGTTAAAAAAGGTCTCCAGTTTTTTGAACCCTGTTCAATTTTGGCCAGTGATTTAATACCTCTGTTTATAAATGAAAAAGTTACGCCCCACCACACACCCTCAAGGCGAGACTCAGATTTATTTCTCAAAATCATCTGAAAAATGACATATTGGGAAAGAATGACAAATATACCGACAAGCCAGTCAAAAAGGAGAATGATCAGCAGGCAGGTTAAAAAACCATATAGGGATATGAGCCAATGCCCTTTTGAGGTGGGCCGAAATGAGGGATTCCCACTGATTCTTTCAAGAAAGGCGGAACCGTTTACCCAACCATAGACGGCCAGAAAGCAGATACCGACAATCATAGCAGCAAGATTTATACTGCCCATCCAGATTATACCGAATGCTACAAAAAATGTCAAAATGGAAGCAAAACGGGGTTCGCTGCCATCTTTAAAAAAATCTGACTTCAAAAACTTTAAGAAATCTGGCAGAACAGAATCTTTTGACAGTGACTGTGCGGTACGCGGAGCAGTCATGAAACAGCTCAATGCAGATGAGCTTGTGGCAAAAAGAATTCCACTGAGAATAAAAAGCGCGAATAAATTTTCTGGAAATACTTTTGAGAGACCAAATATCTCGGTAAGTAATTTTCCTTGTGGATTACCATTCACATAACTTTCAATCAGAAATTCTTTTTTGATGAATGCAAAAACCAAAGCACAGATAAGATACACGATAAAAGTTATAGCGATAGCAAGAAATGTTCCTTTGACTAGACTTTTTTTAGGATCTTTCAGATCACCACTCATTCCTACACCCGCATCAATACCTGTTACTGCCGGGAAAAATTGGGTAAATGCAGTAAAAAAAATAGCAAATGTCATTGCACGATTTCCTGAAAGATTAATTTTCGACAGGGAATTTTGAAAAATCGATTCAGATTCAAACTGAAAACCCAGAAAGGGTGAGAAGACGATTGTCAGGGTACTTACCATTAAAATTATCAGTATCAAAGACTGAATTCTTAAAGTGAAATCAGCACCCAACATTACAATCACCAGAAACGCAATAACAATTGCACTTGCCAATATCTGTTTTTGCAGCATGATGCCTTCTGAACTCATATCATTGAATAAATATAAATCAGAAAAATGATAGGCTAGAATCGGCTGCAATGGCTCAGCAAAGCCAATACAGTAAAACCCGATCGATGCGGCTTGTGCAAAGTAAAGTTGAATACCAATTGACCCTCCCAGTGATTTACCCAAAGACCTCTTCGAGATGGCATACATCCCCCCCGGACCAATTGTATTCAGGTTGGTAGCACAATCTGCGAGAGAAAAAGCGGTAGCGAAAGTAACACTATGGGCAATAATAATTATCAGCGACATCATTAAGAAGCCAGTGTCAGCAGTCAAAGAAGGTAAAAGCAAGAAAAATACGGTGCCAAGAATGGCATTGGTTGAGGGTATGAAAACACCCTGGAATGTATTGAATTTTTTCATGGCTTTGCTTCAAAATCATATCACATAAGTGCAATGTCGATCATTTAATAAAATAACCATTGAAGAAAAATAATTTACCCAGAGATTCAGCGAATCTGTGAGGGAAAAATAGACGTTTTTCTAGTGCAGATTTGTGAATTTCTCTCAAAAAGTTCATGAAGGGGCTTTTTCAGAGGTTAGCTGAAGTAAAAAACTTGTCAGGCAATTAAGTGCCTGTCTTATGCACTATGAAGATAGTGAAGCAGAAACAGGAAAATATGTTTGCCCTTGCCGGGCTTTCTTTCACAGAACTGAAAGTTATAAAAGATGCTTGTGAATTATTTGGCAAGCAGGGTTCTACACAGGCCGAAGCAATTGCCAAAGTAATAAACGATGAAATGAACAATGTAACAATTTAACTATTTGTTCTTATAAAAACTCAATGCTCCCGACGGACACTGATTAATCTGTGCCTTTAATTCTTCGGTACTTGCATTTTCAATTGTGATCCATGGTTTTGCTTTGGGATTGTAAACCTTGGGCAGGGTTTTTACACAGACAGCTGTATGCTTACAAAGTGCTGGTTGCCAGACTACTGTTAGATCATCGTTTGAATATTCGAGCTTTTTTGAATTTGCCATAGCACAGCAAATAGCCATTCTCTAATTAGTCAATAGATAAAATATTCTAAGTCGACCTGATTACGCAGTCAGGATATTATGAAATACCTAACTACGATGTTGATCAATCAGTATCTGGTTGCCATCTGGGTCTACAATAGAAAAACTCGCTGGTCCCGAAGTTTGTGCAGGATCAATCTCACTTTGAATCGCAATACCGGCGTCTTTGACTTTTTTTTGTATTTCCCGAACGTCGGTAAACTCTTTTGTTTCATTCCCGTTTGAATCCCAGCCGGGGTTAAATGTCAGAATATTAGAATCAAACATTCCTTGAAACAGGCCAACATTGGTATCACCATTTTTGAGAATTAACCAGCCCTGGCTTTGTTCTCCGTGAATAACAGTAAATCCCAGAGTCTCATAAAACTCCTTTGATTTTTGTATGTCTTTCACTGCAAGACTAATTGAGAAATTTCCTAGCTGCATAATTCAACTTACTCGTGTAGTTATATTGTCAATGATTTATTTTTGCCTAAACCTTCAAAACTTGTGGAGCCACCTTTGGCTGTCCCTAATTAAGCGCCTCTGCCTGTACGGGCATAATGACCCGGCTGTTTCAGTATTGAAGGGCTTTTGAACCTATATTATTCTTAAGTAACCTCTGTAAAAGTCCCTCCAAGCACTTTTTCAGAGGCAATGCCGCGCTAATCGCGCGGGAAAACATCCATGTTTTCAGGAATATCTTCAAAACTTTCAGTTTTTCAGAGATTCCTGTAATCATTTTTCGAGCTGGCCTAAAAAATGATTGACGGAGTATCTTGTAAGTCATAAAATATGACTATGGTTGTAACTACAGATGAAAAGACTGTACCAAAAGGTGTGCTTAAGTCGCAAATGCTGCGCATTTTTCGGGAAATTGAAGCAACAGGTGAAGAAATAATCGTAACTGATTTTGGCAAGCCCGTGCTTCGAATTACACCAATACGTAAAAAGCTGAACGTTGCCGACGTATTCGCAGATGTAAGGACTAAAGCCCACCACGTCAAACTAGATGAACAGGATCTTATAAAGCCGCTTGATGAAGCATATTTTGAGATTAACAATGGTCTTGTTTGATACCCATTCCTTGATCTGGTACACCCATGATGAAAGCAAGCTGACAAAAAGAGGGCTTGAGCTTATTGACAAAGCGCGGCAGAGCATTGCCTATGTCTCTGCTATTTCTTTTTGGGAGATTGCTCTTAAGGTTAAAAATTCTCAAATCGACATCGGTATGAATGTTGCAGAATACAAGTCGCGAATTCGTAAATTAGGCTTTATTGAAATACTGTCGGTTACAGGTGATGATTATATCGACAGTGTACAATTAGATTTTTCGCATAAAGACCCAGTCGATAGAGTACTTATCATACAGGCACAAAATCGTAACTTAAAATTATTGACGAAAGATCAAGTTATCAAAAAATTTTACGAGAAATGTGTGTGGTAATGTACGATGGCTTTACCTCAAAAAAAATACACTTAAATTGGGATGCATTCGAAAAAATGATCGCACTTACTCCATTCAAAAAATACAAACCGATTTGAATAATCCACTGTGTTGCACGACTTCGATTCGAAGTCGTGGCCTTGAATAAATATCCAGGTGCAGGTTCCTGAGAAGGAAGCTGTTAGACAATTTGGTTTTGAGCACAACAATGACCAATGTTTGAATATAAATTCGTAGAAGTTGAATTGAAATCGGGAATGTTTTCAACGAAACCCAAAGAAGACTATCGTTCGGTTATTGAAAGCCATGCCACAATGGGCTGGCGACTGGTGCAGATCTTTACCCCTCCATTTAGTTATCAGGGGAATGCAAGCAAAATGGAATTAATTTTCGAAAAGTCGAAATAAATTCATGAAGATGACTCTAATTTTTGTTTAATATGACAATCAGAAAATTAATTATATTTTTCTTATTCAAATAATGCCGCTCGTATTTTTCTTACCAATCATTGCCATCCCGGGAATGAAGTTTAAGATAATTAATATTACAAAACCAATACTCCGCCCCCATTGGGCAGTCACAGGTGAAGATGAGCTCTTATAAACCGGTACTAATTCTCCCGATGCAAAATTCTTACGAACAAATTCCATAGTGTCGCCTTTTTCTGTACTAATTAATTTGACCCATGAAATTTCTTTCTTACAGTATTTTTGCCAGGTCTGTAAGTCTGGTATTGGCGGAGCCTCGTATTTTTCACGAGCCACAGTCTCAAACAATAAAATCGCGAAGGTACTTTGATTTTGATTATTCAAAGGTAAAGCTCCGTCGTAACCGTAGTAGCGGGTATCGCTATCTTTCATTTTCGTACCGCGACGAGCCAGATGCCAGCGCATACTTGTATACAGCTCCGGTTTTTCACATAAATTGAGAGATTCAATATTAATGAAGCCCGGCTTCGTTTTATTGAAATCTTCTGAGTATTCTGTCAGGGATGTACCATTGGTATCGACGGTAAAGGTAAAGGCCTCATAAAAAGAGGGAAAAAATGCTGCCCCGATAATTCCCGTTATAATCGCAACCCCCGCGATTGGCGCAGCCTGCTCTTCGTCTTTAAAGATTTTAAATACAAGGCCAGTGAAAATTGCAACCAAAATTAGTCCAGGAATCGAGGCGAGTACTGCTAACCATACCCCCCATTTTATGGCAATGTAGCCGATGCCAAGGCTAAACGCAAAAAAAGATATTAAAGACAGCAATATAGCTACAATGACTTTCATGACATATACAAATTATTTTAGAGTTCTTAAGTCAAAGAAAAAACTTAATCATCGAATGACAGACCACTTCGCCGGCGAATTTTAACTTTATCGCTACCCTCGAGTTCATCTCTGCTGCCCGAACCAGCATGCAGGCCCCAGGTGTAGCTCAAGCTCAGGCGAAAGTTGTCACCAATCAGACGCTGGGGAACCCAGGCAAAATTAATAGAATAAGCTTCTGCTCCTGTATTGTACCGAAATCCGGTACCGACTGTAAAACCACGGGTATCCTGGTTGAATTCATAGCCGGTACGAATCATCAGCATTTCAAAAAAACGCAGTTCAAGCCCGGTACCAATCACAAAATCGTTGCTCAATACTTTGGTAACATCCAGGGTGAGTAAGCCGTCTTCTCCAATGGTTCGAAAGAAATTGCCGGGACCGCCCATAAGTTTTACAACATCATTCATAAAAAAGCGATAGGCGGTTCCCGTGCGAAATGTCAGAGGAAGAGGGTCAGATTCATCTATGAAGGCGCCTGCTGCTCCCAGGTTCAAAATGCTTAAGCCAAAAGTAAAGCCGCGCATAGGGGAGCTTTGCGGCATAATCAAGGCACTGCCCAGGTCAAATGCAAACCCGTTTGAGCTGTATTGTCCCAGAGACTGGTTAATATACTTTATACCAATCCCGATCGGTAGATTGCGGGTCCACTCATTTGTATCAAACCGGTTTCCATAATATGCCCCGAATGCAAAATTGCGCGGGGTAAAGGAACCAATTGCATCAGGGGTATCTTCGGTAATCGGTACAGAGCCATAATCTGCATATACAAGAGACGCGCCAAAATTACCGGCATCTGCGAAAGGCCCTTTTTTTCCTGATCCTATAAAGTCTGCCCCGATCATCGAGGCATTTACGTTGATCAGTTTTGCGCCTTCCAGAAAGCCGTCATCAAAACTGTTGAGTTTCATTGTGCTCAATGAAACATCATTGCGGGACACGATTCCCAGAGAGGCCGGGTTCCAGTTTAAACTGGAGGCTTCATCAATTACTGCAGTCGAGCTTGATCCCATTGAGCTGACTCGCGCATCGGGGATAATTGTTAAAAAATCGGCTGTCGTGGTTCCGGCCCGGGTGGTAGGCCACAGTAAGCCGGTACATCCGCCAGCGAATGTAAATACCAGTACTGTTCGATAGAATATGTGTCGAATGTTGTCCAATCTCTGCCCTTTTATTTATTTGGCCACTTAATTTGACGGGCTTATACGTCTATTTTCGACAATTATATAGCTGTACTTGTGTTTTGGGGCCCCTGTAAAATGCTTTATCTGAATATGGTCATTTGCTATTGCATTGATTATATTATTGACGTGGTGGGTCTAAATGACCGCCTGAGAATAGTAAACTCGGGATTTCACAGGGAAAAATATGAATAAAGGCATGAAAAATATAGCATTAATCTTACTGATCGTGGTTTTAAGCGCGCTCATGTATGAAATGGTGCGCTCTGATCAAACCAGCATAGAAGAAATTCCTTATTCTCAATTTATGCGTTTGGTAGAAGAACGCAGAGTAGTTACCCGGCAAGAAGATCCTTTGCAGATCAAGGGCAGCTATATTCAGGGAAATTATCGTAATCAACAGAATGAGCTCATTAAATTTAAATCGTATATTGCCTATTCAGACCCTTATTTACTTGAAAACCTGAAAAAAAATCAGGTGAAGTTCTTTAAAGGCTCTCCGCAAGAAGAAAATCTTTTCTGGCGTTCGATCGGGGCAATTTTACCCTGGATCCTGATACTTGGTTTTATCTGGTTTATGATGATGCGCCAGATTCAGAGTACAGGCAATCGGGCGATGTCATTCGGACGCTCGCGTGCGAAGCTGAATCCTGAAACCAAAAATAAAGTAACTTTCGCCGATGTGGCCGGGGTAACTGAAGCAAAAGAAGAACTTGTAGAAGTCGTCGACTTTTTGAAATCTCCCGATAAATTTACCGAAATCGGTGCTAAAATTCCGCGCGGGGTGCTGCTGGTAGGCCCTCCCGGGACAGGCAAAACCCTGCTCGCCCGGGCAGTTGCAGGTGAGGCCGGGGTTCCGTTTTTCTCTATCTCTGGTTCTGATTTCGTTGAGATGTTTGTCGGGGTAGGCGCCAGCCGGGTCAGAGACCTGTTCACCCAGGCCAAAAAACACGGAACATGTATTATATTTATTGATGAGATCGATGCGGTTGGCCGTTTACGGGGTGCCGGAATGGGCGGTGGCCATGATGAGCGGGAACAGACCCTGAACCAGCTCCTGGTTGAGATGGACGGTTTCGAAGGCAATGAAGGCATTATAGTTTTAGCGGCAACAAACAGGGCGGATGTACTTGACCCCGCACTTTTGCGTCCTGGCCGTTTTGACCGGCAGGTGATGGTAGATGTACCTGACGTTCAAGGCCGGGAAGAAATACTCAAGATTCATGCCAAAAAAGTACCTATGGCGCCTGAATCATCGTTGTCAACGGTCGCCCGTGGTACTCCGGGATTCACTGGTGCAGATCTTGCCAACCTGATCAATGAAGCTGCTCTATTGGCTGCCCGTGATAATCGAAAGAAAGTAACCACTCTCGATCTCGAAGCTGCGCGCGACAAAGTGCTTATGGGTCCAGAGCGGCGTTCGTTCTTTATCAGTGATGCTGAGAAAGAGATTATTGCCTACCATGAAGGTGGCCATGCGTTGCTCGGTGAATTGCTCGATAATTCTGAGCCAATTCACAAGGTTACGATTATCCCCCGTGGTCGTGCGTTGGGCTTAACCCAATACCTGCCTGAACAGGAAAAACACATGCGCAGTAGAAATTACTGGATTGACGAAATCACTGTTTTACTTGGTGGCAGACTTGCCGAAGAAATACGCTTCAAAGATGTTACCACTGGTGCCTCAAATGATATAGAGCGCGCAACTGCGATTGTTCGCCGAATGGTGATGGAGTGGGGTATGTCAGATAAGATCGGACCCATTCACTTGAGCGGCAATGATTCAGGTTCAGTTTTTCTGGGCCGGGACTATACACGCCCCACAGATCACAGTGAAGAGTACGCCCGTATTGTAGATGAAGAAGTGAAGACGATCATACATGAAGCTTTCAAAAGAGGCAGAACTCTGCTCAATAAAAACCGAAAAGCACTTGATAGAATTGCAAAAGCACTTTTAGACCGGGAAAGTATCAATGGTGAAGAACTTCAGCTATTGATCAAAGGCAAAACTCTGCCCCCGCTTAAGTTGAATGGTGAGGGTAAATCGAATACTATTCGGGAAAAGAAATCGGGTGAGAAATCGGGAAAACTAGGCGATGAAATCGTACCAAACATGGGTGGTGCCCAACCTGCCTGAGAAGAGAAACCATGACCGCTTCATCTATATTTTTTTAGATGGGGTGGGTCTGGGTACAGCAAATGCTCAGATAAATCCGTTCGCAAAATTCGACAGCACTTTCTTTTCGGTTCACGGGGGAGGCGATTCTGCAAGGTTTCCCGGTGAAATTATCTCGACCGATGCTCACATGAGCATTGAAGGGCTTCCGCAATCGGCTACCGGCCAGACCGCTTTGTTTACCGGTTATAACGGAGCGCAGATTGTTGGTCGTCACATCAATGGTTTTCCCACATTTTCACTGCGGCCTTATCTTAAAACCGCTTCGTTGTTTAATCGACTGCTCGAGACCGGCTATAAAGCAACTCTTTTGAATTCATATTCTGATCGTTACCTGAAGAGATTGAATCACCGAAGAGCAGAACGTATGATGAGCGCAAGTTCTCTCTTGCAAATGGGTTCAGGCCAGCCTTACTTCACAATTGATGATTATCTGCAGGGTAAATCAATGTATATGGACATCACCAACTGGTTTTTAAGAAAACATGGGCAAAAAATTTCATTGGTCAAGCCTGAAGAAAGCGGACGCAAGTTAGCACGGCTTGCCCGGGAGTATGACACTGTTGTATATGAATATTTTTTTACAGACAAAATTGGCCATGAACAATCCTGGGGGGCAGCAAAGCGCATTTTATCTCATGTCGATGGCCTGTTGAGCGGAGTCTGGGAAGAGATAGACCCTCAAGTAGATACTGTGATTGTAAGTTCTGATCATGGGAACATGGAAGACCTGTCGACGAAATCTCATACCCATAACAAAGTAGGGACTCTGTTAGGCGGAAAGCATGCGGCCTATTTAGCAAAAAGCATTCAGTATTTATATGATATCCCACGCCAGATCTTAAAGCTCAAAAACGTTGAATTTCTCGAAAATATTGTACTGCATGATAATGGTCAGTCTGTAGAAACGGCTGAAGTTTAGCGATTCCCTGAAAAGAAAACTGCAAAAGCTATTTATCTTGCCAGTTGAAACTTGATTGTTTTCGTGTCCGAATATGGAAATAAAAACATTGTCCTTGTATCTTATGGCAGCGTTTTACTGTTTTGTGGGCATTACCCACTTCACGAATACGAAATTCTTTCTGCGCATCATGCCCCCCTACCTTCCCTGGCACAAAGAACTGGTCTATATCAGCGGAGTCATTGAGATCGGTCTTGGGTTAATGTTATTATGGCCTTTGTATTCACATTTGGCTGCCTGGGGAATCATTTTGCTGCTGCTTGCTATTTTTCCGGCAAATTTATACCATTATACGAGCGGTGGGGCAGGCATGAAGATACCCAAATGGGCTTTACTGATTAGATTGCCTTTTCAGCTTGTTTTTATTGCCTGGGCTTACTGGCACACCTTTTGATAAGTTAGATGAATGTTGCGATAATTGACATCGGTTCGAACAATATAAAGCTGGAAATCTTTGATGTTGATACGTTAGGTTCTGGCAGACTGCTCTATAGTGAAAAAATACCAGCCCGTCTTGGTCACAATGCTTTTATTACCCAGAAGCTTCATCCTGAAAACCTTGAACTCGCAGTAAATGGTCTTACCCAGCTCTCACGCATCGTAAAATCACACAACTGTAAAACTGTTATTGCCCTGGGAACTGCTGCATTAAGGGAGACAGAATGCTCTGATTTCATCAAACGGGTGTATAAAGAATCAGGTATTCAGATCTCTGTAATTTCAGGGCTCGAAGAAGCAAGACTCGTTTACTACGGGGTTCTGGCCCATCATCAGTTTAACGCACGAACATTTTTTCTCAATGATATTGGTGGTGGTTCCACAGAAATTTCTGTAAGCGATGATAAAAATATGTATTTCGTTGAAAGCCTGCGCCTCGGTACTGTGCGCCTCAAAGAAATGTTTCAAAGCAGCAACGAGAAAGATGCATTTGAGATGATGCAACGGTACGTTGAGAAAGTATTTCAACCGTATTTGAGCGAAATTAAAAATTATAAAATAGATATGGGACTCTCTACCGGCGGTACTGCACGAAATCTGGCAGAAATGGCCGCAGCCCGCTTCAATAAGAAAGAAGAAGACAGTGGCATGCTGGTGCTGTACACCAGTGATCTGCGCGCCCTTATTTCTGAACTGCAAGAAATGACTCCCAAAGAAAGAGAAAAAACTGCGGGGCTCGATCCGGCCCGTTCTGACATTATCTTGCCCGGCGGTATTCTGCTGTTGACCTTACTCGAAACTGCAAAAATTGAAAAATCACTGGTTTCGAACCGGGGTCTGCGCGATGGCGCGTTGTATGATTATATATTTCGAAAAGTGAATAAAAAGATTTTTGGTGAGCGGCAGGACACTATTCGAATACATGGCCTGCGTTCTGTCAGTGAAAAATACAATGTTGATAAAGTGCATGCTGCCCATTGTGCCGAACTTGCCCTGCAGTTATTTGATTTATTGATTGATATACATGACGTTCCTGAAGAAATGCGGGATATTCTCTATGGGGCTGCACTGCTGCATGATGCAGGGCGAATGATTGACTACTCTCAACATCACAAACATTCATTCTACTTGATACAAAATACCCACCTCTTGGGATTCACGCAGCATGAAAGATTACTGATTGCACTCACAGCAAGGTATCATCGAAAAGGAATGCCAAAATCGTCGCATTCAGAATACCAGAGCCTCAACCAGCAAGACCAGAGCCATGTTGTAAAATTAGCCGCGCTCTTGCGCATGGCAGACTCTCTTGACCGCAGTTACCAGAGTTCTGTAAAGCAGATAGAGCTGCTCGACTCAGGGAAAGACAAATTGCAATTGGGTATTCGAAAGCGCGGAGACATCTCGCTCGAACTTTGGACCTTTGATCGAAAAAAAGAGTTCGCAGAAAAGATTTTCGGCAGATCAATTGAGCTGAAAGTTATCTGAAAAGTAAAAAGCAGCTCTCAATTATCTCTAATCAATCTGCGAGATACAATCGATATGGTGATTCGGGAAATTTATTGAGATAATCCTGCTTATCTTTCTTATTTTGCAGGCTTAACAGATAGTCGATCTCAGGATGCAGAATTGCTGAGGTGTCCTGACTTCTTATTTTAGTCAATATGAGAACACCCTCCTGGGTGTTGCCTTTCTGTAAAAGCCAGCGTCCTTTCCAGTAGCCTAAGATGGCGGCAACTTCATTTTCTTTCTCAAGCAACTGGTTAAATTTGGCCCAGTCAGATTCACGCATTCCATCTGGAAAACGCGCGATGGCCAGACATAGTTCTCTTACCCCATCGATCTCTCGGTATTGTTTCAAAAGAAAGGTCAAGTAAACAGCCTGATTGCCGTAAGAGCCGGGAGTCTCAAGATATTTTTCTAGCAGTTCTTCGGCCGTTTTTTCATTGCCTTTGTTTAATTCAATAAGAGCAGAATGGAAATTATATTCGGCAGGATATCTGCGAATTTCAACAGACAATTGCTCAAAATTATCGGTTAAAAACAAAAGACGTTGATGCATTTTAATGGCTTCAATCATTGTATTATTTTTCAACATCTGCAGGGCCTCAGAAAAGTTCTGATTCTGAAATGCAATTTTTGCCGCAAGCAGCTTAACTTCATTATTGTTCGAATACAATGGAACTTGCAGCAGCTCATAACAGTACTGTTCCTGCCAGCTGTTAAATGGTGGCTTAGGGCGCGCAGCAATGGTGACCGTCTCTTGCTCAAAATCGACAAGAGATTTTAATAAAATTATTTTCTCGGCTGCCTGCAGGTTCTCCCGGCCCAGCAGATACTGCTGTAAAACAGTATGTCTTCTGGCTAAAGAAAGGGCCGCAGCCAGGCTCATGCGATTTCCCTCGTCTTGCAGGGCCGTACACTTGTCTATCTCATTGTGAATCTCAGCATCGCTCGCCCAGTTGAGCATGAGATTTATCGATTCTTTGCAAATTTCGGGAAACTCCGGTTTTAATTTCTGCATTCCTGCATAATACTCTTTTTCACCGGCAGATTTTAAGATCTCATTTTTCAAAGACATGTAGCGAAACTGAGGAATAAGATTGAGCTTGAAGTATTTTTCAAGAAGATAAGACGATTCACTTGCTTCAGAATCTGCCATCAAATAGAAGATTTCCTGGTCGTGCAGTTTCCCTCCGTTTTGAATTCCGTCCCTGATTTCAGACAGCGCCTTTTTGACATCGCCGTTCTGGAAATAGAAGTCGGCAATGATTCGCCGTCCGAAGTCTCCAATTTCCCGTAGTTGGGCCAGGTATTTTTGAGCTTCATTTTGCCGGCCTTCACGATATAAAAAACTGATTTTCTTTTGCAAGGCATCTGTATCCAGTTTACGTTCGAGTATGAAGTCGAGACAGGCATGTGCTTTATCGTATTCCTGATAAGTATGATAATACGTTGCCTGGTAAAACTTAATCTGTAATTCATTGAGGCCCGATTGTTTTAACAGGGCAGTATATTTCGGCAAATCAGTGACTACTGCCAGCTGGCTCCACTGGCTCTCATTGAGAGAAATCGGATACTGCTCAAAAAGACGTATAAAATCGGGAATATTATTATTCTGCAGCAATAAAGGCATCCACTGTCTTGCCAGATAGATTTGTGAGCGGTCTTTTAGAATCATCGCAATCGGTCTTTCACGATTAAACGAAGTTTCTCCCAGCCGGTAGATATCCAGTAATCTTGCTAAAGCCCGTTTTGAAAATGTTTCATCATTATCGAGCAATTCCAGATATAATCTGGCAGAGGCGGGCAGTTCCCGATTCTGAAAATAGCACTCAGCCAGAGTTGTTTTTTCAGGGGCAATGAGTCGAACCTGGGATGCCTTATTTTTCAAGCTTACGCATTCATCGGGAAAAGATTGGGAAAAAACGGAACTAAAATTACAGACGATTATAATAATAAAAAAGAGAGAATTAATTGACCGGATTGTAGCCAAGATCCCTGCAGCTGCCCTGATCATTCCAGATTCGAACTGTTTCAACCTGGCCTACCTTAAACAATTCTGGCAGGCACTGGTCTTTCGCAATGTTATCTCTGCATTCAAAACGGGTTGAGAGTAGATTTTCTGTAATGAGCTCATACGTTCTAATTTCATCTATACAGGCAGAGGGTGCCGGGTCAAGTAGAGTACAGCTGCATTGCAGGTTAGTAAAGCCCAGAGTTGCCAGTATCAATACCGGTAAACGGGTACTCTGCTTCAATTTACTTATTTTGCGACAGATGGCTTCTGTCGGTAAATTTATCAAAAAAGATATTGCTGCCCTGAATTCCTTTCTCTTTTAAAATTGGTATTGCCGCATCAATCATGACAGGTGGTCCACACAGATAAGCCTGGGATTCACTACTTAAATTTGCCTGCGCAATAAATTCTGTAACCAGACCTCGAGCCCCTTTCCATTTTGAATCGGGTTTTACATGGGAGAGCACGGGTACAAAATTAAACTGTCCCTTCCATTTTGCCGCAATCGCTTCAATTTCAGAAACGCAGTAAAGATCACGTTGTTCCCGAACCCCGAATAGAAAAGTTACATCTCGTTTTATTTTCCCTGCCGCTTCTTTGAAAATAGCCAGAATTGGTGCCAGACCGCTGCCACCAGCAATCGCTATGATCGGGTCATTGCCTTCCCGCAGGTAAAAACTTCCGAATGGAGAGCGAACTTGAAGAATCTGGTTCTTTTTAGCTTCGCCAAACAGCCACTCACTGAATTCCCCACCCGGGGTTTTACGAATAAAAAACTGCAGTTCTTTCGAACCAGCCGGTGAAGCCATTGAATAGCTGCGAGGGGCGATTCGATCGGGTACAGTCAAGTTGGCATACTGCCCGGCTTTGTATTTAGATTTTTCGGGAATGGCAACCTTCAGTTCAATAATGTCGTGTGTAAGTTTCTCGATGGATGTGATTTTACCGGCAAATTCTTCGCTCTCATCTTCTTCGAGCGCAACAATCAGGTCACTGCGCGGAACTGTCTGGCATGCAAGAACGAAGCCTCGCTTTCGCTCTTCTTCGGTGAGAATCAACGACATGTCGGACAGGGCCAGGTATTCCCCTTCGAGAAGCAGGCATTTACAGGTAGTACAGCTGCCTGCCTGGCAGCTATAGGGAAAATCTATTCCCGCATTGAGAGCAGCTGACAGTACTGACTGTTTTTCTTTGACAGGAAATTCCCGGCCGTCATTTTGTAAAACGGCCGAGTATACTTTTTTAGGTTTGGGTTTTAGTTTAGAGAGAATTCCCATGGTAACTTTGGTTCAACTTACCGCATTCTGGGTTGAACCTCCTCCTTTTCTTCTACGCGGTCGATAGCGTTTTCGACCTCCGTTTTGCCCCTGGCGTCCTTCATTGCCCTGGTATTCCTTATGGTTTTCTCTAGGGCGACTGTTGCTCGCTGCAACATCTTCTGCATGCTGTCTCTGCATCTGCATTTCGCTCAGTGATCGTTGAAATACTTTGCGAATTGACTGGGGCAGTTTTTTACGCAGACCAATTTCCCAAAAGAGTGCCCGTTGAATTGATTCTTCATCATTTCTGGCCCGGGCGATAATTTTGTAAAGGGTAAATGATTCGGCAAAATGTTCAGTTTCCTGAAAGTCCCGTACCCAGCCTTTTCTTTCTTTTGCTTCGCGGCCAAACAGTGATTGTGTAGCAAACATTAAAGTGAGACGATCAACTTCTTTGCGTGTAAGACCGAATTCTTTTTCAATCTTGATGAGTTTGTCCCGCACAATTTTTTCAATAGTCTTTGGTTTGTCTGTGAAATCAATGCCCGCAAGCATGTAGTCGGCAATCAATAGAGCATAATAGATCGTAGTATTGATATCTTCATGCTCTTGAATCATGCGGTCACCGATCGCGATGCGAATGCCTAACTGAGATTGCAAAAAGTAATGTTCATCTGCACCCTCGGGTAATGTTGACGAAGCAACTTCAGGAAACAGAACTTCGAACAGACCATGATGCACCATCTTGCCAAAAACTTTCAATGACTGGCCGGTACGAAAAATTTTATTGTATTCTTCGTGCAGGCGGGCCTGGGATGCCTTGAGCAGCAATTTGCGGTGCTTGTTTATTCCTTTGACCAGTTTCGGGTGCAGTGAGAAGTCGAGCAACCCGGCAAACTTGATTGCCCGCAGTATACGAACAGGATCTTCAGGCAGAGAGATATCTTCATCACCAATGATTCTGATAATCTTTTCCTGCAGGTCTTCAAAACCCCCGCAATAGTCTATAATTGTTTCGTTGCGTACATCGAACAGTAATGAGTTTAATGTAAAATCGCGACGAGCCACATCTTCTTTAAATGTACCGTATTGATTGTCTTTTTTGAGCATAAGCTCATCAACATCTTTTGCGGTACGCCGGTTTTCAGGCAGAGATCGGGCAGTTGAAACCTCAATTATTTTGTTTCCGCGAAATACAATGTGTACTATGCGAAAACGTTTTCCGATTAAGCGACTGTTATTAAAGATTTTTTTAACATCGTTAGGACGTGCATTTGTTACTATGTCATAATCTTTAGGCAGGCGATTTAAGAGCAAGTCTCTCACTCCGCCCCCTACAAGATAAGCTTTATAACCGAATTGTTGTAAACGTCCTATGACCTTCACTGCATCTGAATCGAGATGCGCTTGACGAACATGATGAAATTCTGAGTAAATTCGCTTCCCTTCGGGATATTTGAGAATTTTGTCTGCCGAAATTGCTCTGCGTTGTAAGAAAAAACGTTTGAGTATTCCTAGCATACCCATATATAAGGATGTAATACAGGTTTACAATCAAAATTCTGTTTACTTTCTATGGGTGCGACCCAGTTTGAGCCATGATTTATATTTTCATCGCGCTTGGTATTCTTATTTTTTTTATATTCGTGCCGGTTTTTGGCAAAAAAAGATCAAAAGTACGCTACACCTTGCGTGAAGAAAAGGGCCCTTACACCTTGCCCGAGAAATTTATGTGGGGAACTTCGACTGCCGCACAACAGATCGAAACACAGCAGAAAACAGACTGGACCGATTTTGAGAATTCTGCGTATAAAAATAGACGATTTGACACTCTCGCACCGGGTAAGGCAAAGCCGGGGCATATTCATAATCTGGGGGCTTATTCGAAAGAGGTTATAAAAAAGAAAACAGATCATGATGCCAGAATTGAAAAAGATCTGGCGCTGGCAAAAAAGCTGGGTCACAATGCATATCGCTTTTCTGTCGACTGGGCCAGATTATTCCCGAAACCGGGTATGTCGAGCCCGTCAAAAGCAGGAATCGCCTTTTATCAGCGCGTACTGGACGCCTGTCGAAAAAATAAGCTGACGCCATCATTGACCCTGTTTCACTTTTCATCACCCTCCTGGTTATGGCAAGATACTGTTAAAGGCTGGGAAAACCCGAACACGATTGAAGAATTCCAATCATTAACAAGAGGGGTTGCCGAGCATTTTATTGACCAGGTAGACCATTGGTGTACCCTCAATGAGCCAATGGTATATGTTTATAACGGGTATTTAGACGGAGTGTTCCCGCCTTTAGAGCAAAGAGGCAATCCGGCTAAGGTAGCCCCTATCATATCGAATCTATTGAAAGGGCATGCTGCGGCTTACCATATTTTGCATGATGCAGCCAGGGCAAAAAATAAAGAGATTCAGGTAGGTCTTACCCAGCATACCCGCGCTTTTGAGCCTTATCGAAACTATGCTGTGCTTGATCGCATTACTGCTTCAATTATTGAACAGGCATTTATCTGGGATATGCTCGACGCAATCGAGACTGGCCATTTTGCACCAAAAACCGGAGGGGCAAGAGAGAACATTCCCGGCCTTGCCGGAACCCAGGACTATGTAGGCATAAACTATTACGGGCGTTTTTATGTAAAAACAGATATAACCCGGCCAATGAAATTTGAAGTGCTGATGCACGATGAGCATGACCCGGGCGAAAAAATAAACCAGTTGGGTTGGGCCCTGTACCCCAAGGGATTTTATGACGTGCTTGCGTCTGCCCATGCTAAATACAATAAGCCGATCTATATTCTCGAAAACGGGACAGCCGATGATCAGGATGATGATAAAATACGACAATCTGTACTGGTCAATCATCTCAAAGAGATATATCATGTTATTAAAGAGAAGGGGGCGGATGTACGCGGTTATTTCCATTGGTCTCTAATCGATAATTTTGAGTGGGCAGAAGGTTTTGAAGCTCGCTTTGGTCTGGTCAAGATAGATTATGCCAAAAACTTCAAACGCATACCTCGCCCCTCTGCTGAATTATACCGGGAAATTATCGAAGCTAACGGGGTGACTGAGGCTATCTGGCGCTACTATACTGCTCTCAACGAAGCGAATGGATGAACATAATTTCAATCAAATTATGCGGCCGCGCAAAGTTTGTGTGTGTCGCAGTGTTGACAAGAAAACGCTAGAAGAGGCTGTAAAAAATGGTGCGCGAACTCTGGGACAGCTGACCTTGCAGACCGGTGCAGCGCGTAACTGTGGTACCTGCCTGCCGCAGGTAATTGAAATTCTGCACGATACCCTGGAGCAAGTTGAAGCGGCTGAATCTGGCCAGGAACCTCTGCCTTTCAAAAAAGTCGAAAACGCAATTGAATGACTAATTCAGCTTTACCGGCTCAATTAAATCGTTATTGGCAGAATTTTTCTGGCGGTCATAATAAGCCAGATAGCTGTATCGCAGTAGATTCGGGTTTACCAGAGATTTCCCTTCTTCGTCTACCCAGCCAAGCAGGTTTGCTGCCCGTTGCAGTGCCCGGTAAACTGAATATCTGTCTAATGGTTTTCCTGATTTTGTTTCAAATAACCAGATTTTAGAGGCATAGGTTTTTAAGATCAATTCAAACAGGGAACTCGAGATAGTGTATCCCTTGCTCGGGTTGCTGGTGTTGCAGTAAATTATCTTTGAGTCGGTTTTTTTTGCACAATCTACTAACTTGAGGTCTAATGCAGACTGAATTCTGGCACCGGTATTGATGAGAAACATGATTACCGGTTTATAGTGTGGCTGAACATGGTTAACCAATTCTTGCAGTTGATTCAGGTTCAGTGCTTCAAGCATTTTTACATTTTTTTGGTGGGGTACTTTGATCTGGTCGATTTCCTGTAAAATTACAGCCAGCTCAAGTTTTCGGGATTGTGAATTCAAGGTTTCCTGTACGGCTTTTTTTAACGCAAAGATTTTAACTTTCAAAGTCGATAAACTGATTTCACCGGTCTGTGTCTTTTGCCTCGCGTCTTCAATAAACTGCATGATACTGGCCAGTGAGACCGGTTCATTCTGCTGGCTTGAGTTGAACTTTCGAATTACCCCTTTGTATGTCTCTGGCCACCGGGGATTTACCGGCAAAGAAATCCCGATAGGGTTTTTTAACACACTGAGATAGTAATTTTTCTGATTCGAGGGATATAAAGCCTTGTCCATACGTTGAATATCGCACAGGGAGTCTCCCTGACAAGAAAATTCGAGAGACTGTATTAAACAATAATGAAAATTGTGTTGTATTTATTTCTGTGCGATAATGCTGTTTATTAAAGGTTTGACAAACTGAACTTGTCTGATAGGCTGTGCAAAAACTACGGAGTCAAAATGTCAGGAAAAAAGAACATTGCTGAAGCAACCGGTATTCCAAGAATTCAAAGAAGTTTGTACTTTCCTGTTGAGCTGCTCGATACGATTTCAGAAGAAGCCAAGCGGGAGAGACGTTCTTTTAACCAACAGGTAATTTATATGCTGGAAAACCTGGTAGACCAGAAAGCCAGCTGATTCAATAGGTACCGGCAATACTCTCGCCATACGTGCGTTTTAAGCGGGTAAGCGCCCGCCTTGCCTGGTCTGGCGATATTCCCCGTTTTTCAGCATCCCGGTACAGGGCTACAGCATCTTCAATTGCATTATTGCCTTCGTGAAATCTCGCCAGATCAAAATACACATCCCCGATTGGGATAGCATTTCGTATGGATTCCATTTTACCGAGCAGGCTCTTTTCTACATTGTAAGATGCCTCAAGTCTAAGATACTGATTGAGGTCTTTCATGATAGTATCATTGAGCAAAGGTTTTTTTGCCCGTTGAATTTCATCATAAATTTTTTGAATTTCTGCCCGTTGAGTAACAATCATGCTGTCGAGCTGTTCAAAAGAACGCTTCGATTCTTCGAGGTATGTCTGCATGCTTTGAAAATTTCCCGACTTTCGATGAGCAAAACCCAGATAGCGGTTGGTATGAAATTTCTGTTGTAACCAGTCTGCGCGCTGTTCAGTATTGCTGGGGTTAAGACTTTGCAGGTATGTATTGAAATTATTCATTAACTCGATTGAACGTTCATAGTTGCCAGAATTATCTGCATGCAGTTTGCCAAGCTCGTAAGTTAATGTCCATTTATCTTTTTCATTCGTCGTGGCAGCCAGTGCTTTTTCATAGAAGAAAATACTGTCTACATAGCGCCGTGTATTGTGGTACAATGCGCCCAGAGCAAGGTATGTCGAAGCAATTTGCTCTTCTTTCAATTGTACTTTTCCCTGCATTTTTTGCGCATCGAGTGCTTTCTCGTAAGCATAAATTGCTCTGCGCACATGCCGGGAAGATTTGTATTCATTGCCCAGTCGAAACGGTATTTCAGGGTTTTTGGGGTCTAATCGCGATGCCATTTCCATCAGGTTGGCAAAAGCAGTAAACTCCCGGTTCTGACTGTAGTCATGCAAGAGCGACTGGTTAAATTCTGTTTTGTAGAGCACTTTCTTGTTTAATATTTTCTGCCGTTCTTTGATTCGATCTTCAATATTCCGAATCAGTTCAGCTGTTTCTACCAGCAATGCCCCTGATTCTGAATTGTAAAGTTCGGCAATCTGTTCAAATTTTGCTTCCGCTGCTTTCAGATCATTTTTCAAGGTAGCTGCATTGTTCTGTAAGGTTGCAAGGCTTGCCTCATCGTTTTTTAACTGGTTCTGTAAATCTGCCTGGTTACGCACGATGACCGGCTGCGGGTCTCCCGGGCGCCGGTAGCTCTCTCGAGCCAGATTGTCTTCGGTGGCAGAGATGCGAAGTTCGAGTGAGCGTATGCTGGTTTCTGTTTTCGCCAGATCTTCGGTTATTTTTTTGTAGGCATTGGCCGCACTGATTTGTTCATCATTGGGCTTCAATAAGCTCAATCGGTCTTCGTTTGTGTATACTTCAGGATTCAGGCGCAGGGTACGGTATCTTAAAGACTGTGCATAGTGGTAGGCTGCCTGAAAAGGCCGGTTTAATTTTAGCTGAGCCCGGGCCATATACCAGTGCATCTTGAATACATTTGGGGCTTCTTTAATCAAAAAACCATTGGCAGGCTGGGACAGTAGATTTTTAACAAACAATCTGGTAAGGTTAATATTCCATTCTTTCTGGTAGCGGCCATCCGACTCGCCGCTACCCAGATCTTGACGTTGCTGAATTTTTTTGCGGGACGGGTCACTTAAATAAAACTCATCGAGACGACGGCCTAACTCTTCTGAAACCCCCCGAGGGTCAAAGTCAGTATCTGTCGCGATGGTTTCGATTTCTTCGAGTGAGTATTGAGAATACCGGGCGATATCCCTCTGTAAGACCATGCGCTCAGACTGTGCGAACAGAAAGGAAGATGCAATTGGTAAAAGCATGCAAAACGTCCGGCACAATTTCCCCATATCTATAATATCGGCAAAAAACAGAAATCTGACAGTATTTAACCGGGCACGAAAGATCAGAATAGCTTTCTGAGACGGCAAATCGCCTATAGTTTATTCAACCCTAAAGGCCTACCGGTATTGCTTCTACTCCAGGGGTAAATGATCGCAGATTAACATATACTGTCTTTCCTGCTTCAATGGTAATCTCTGCGGGAATTTCATTTATTTCCCGCACCCCGGGTGAGAGCCGCATCGTTAAAGTATACGTTCCCGGTTCAAGTATAATTCTTTGCATTTGAATATTGGCCGGTAACGTGCGCCAGCAGCGCAGATCGGGTTTTAAAGTCTGGGCTACTGCAGCCCCGGCCCCGCCGCCAATGAGAATTTTCAAGATCGCCCCGCCTAAACCGCCACCGACTGCTTCATCGGCAGACTTTCCCAGAGCATACGAGGCCACTGCCGCCGAGACAAATTTGACGGCCAGACTTGCAGTGCTTTTAGCCACCATTGCATCATACTGGTCATTAAAATTATGTGTGGCCATACTCTCATAATCGGTAAGCACTTGCAGATTATATTGCTGGTCGTTTAAGGTTAGTGAGGCAGTCTTAGCAGCGGCCGGGTCGCGAAAAACGTACTCAGGAATCGGGTTTTCAGCAGTACCAAGAGCCGCTACCGCCGCAGCAGAAGAAAGCATTGAACCTTCACTGAGAATTGCTGCATCAATGGCTACCCGCATTGCCAGCCAGAATTTCTGATCTTGCGCCAGTTTGCCCCGGCTTTTTTTAACCGGAGCCTTCCCGGCCTGATGAATGATAACCAATTGCCCTTTTTCTTTGATATTGTCAAATTGACGGTTATCTTTGATTGTCAATTCTAATTCTCGAATTGTCTCAAGATCATTTTCTTTTTTGGCCAGAATATATTTTTGACGATTCAGCCAGCTCGAATCAAATTTGAATAATTCAAAATTTTTGTATTGAACCCTGGCTGTGTTCCAGTCTTTATCATCTTCTGCCAGCAAAGCAGATAAATAGCGGGCTGCCAGTACCTGCTTATATGCGGCATCATCATATTTCAGGGTACGCATATCCAGTTCGAGTTTCTGCAGAGTCTTTCGGGCCGCATCTTTCTGGTTTAAGAGCACAAAGTTTAATGCGCGATAGTAGCCGACCAAAACGTGCTCAAAGATTTCGCCATGATATTCACTGCCGCGTTCATTCAATATAAAAGCACTGACTTCATCAGAGACACTGGTACGGTATTCATCGATCAGATTTTGTGCAGCTTGAAAGACATTGTTGCTTTGCTCATAATCGCCTGCAGTATGCAGGGTAATTCCTGCTTCAAGATAATATACAAGTTTGTCTTCATCGCCGGCTTCGGCTGCATTGTATTTGATAGATGCGACAGCCTGGGCAGGAGATCCCTCAAAGAATGATTTCTCTGCCGAGAGCATTCTCTGCTGGTAAGAGGCACCACAATTCAGCAGAAGAAAAATGAGAAAGAAGAAGAGTGCAGGGCGGATGGCTTGCACCTTACAAATCTACCAGTCGAGCCCGCCTTTTTGCAGGGCGGGCATTTTGCGAAAGACTTCTTTCTCAGATGCAACGACAACCTGGGTTTCGACAGATCTGACTTCCAGGCGAATGGTCTGTTCTACGATTCTATCACCATCTGAACGAAAAATATTTTCATCAATTACTGCTTCTATGAAATAATCGGGCGTTTTCATTTTTCCTGACTGCAGCTCTTTTTCGGTCAGGCCGGTTTGTGAAAACTCCATTTCTTGCATGGCGCGTTCCCGGTCTTCTACCCGAATGGTTGGTAAGCCAGCCTTCAAAAGACCGGCCACCAGGCTGTCGGCAAATATATCGAGCGGAATGATTTCAGAGGTTTTGTTTCTTACCGGCAATAAGGCAAAATATTTGGTTTCTTCGCCCTTCTTCAGTGTACCAGAAACCTTTTGAGCGAGGGATGCAGCCGCATTTTCAAGTTCCTGGCGAGTCAGCTCGCCAGAATCAGATAAAAATTCAGTCTTTGTATCGAGCCGTTTTGTGGCTGTAGAACAGGAAACCACCATCACCAGACTCATCAGTATTCCAATTGATTTCATAAACCCTCACGATAATCGCAATACAAAATTGACGTTGCACAAAAACGACGAATTTTGCAATCGCTCTTTTCGATTACCATAGTATTAGACGGGGTTCAATTGATAAAGTTCAAAAAAGAATGTAAAACTGTTTTCGCGAAAAGTATTCAGCAAGCGGCAACAAACGACCAGTTTTTTTTGAAAAAAAGTGCATTTTCGGGGTAAAATTCCGTATTGATACGGAAAAAAGTATGAAGCAATGCGGAGGATCAACAGGAACAGATTTCTTAATCTTAGAACATCAAGAAATTGATACGGAGGATTAAAATGAAAAAAATGATAACTACAGTTTCAGCTCTCGCTTTCGCTTTTACAGGGTTTTTGTCTGCAGAGATAATTACCAAAGAATCCAGCGATTCAGTCTACAAGCGAGTCACCATTCAGAATGAGTGTACTTCTGTTGCACCTGTAGAGGTTTCCAGCGGATACATCAAAAGCAATTTCAGAGACCAGATGGTTCGCAAAATGGATCAATCGGTTAAAGCTGTAAACGGCAATGCGCTGGTAATTACCAAGCTTGACCGGGTAGACCATACCAAAATGGGCAAGAAATTCAAAGCCGAAGGTATCGCTTACCAGTGCAGCTCAAATACTCTTGCAAAACTGGGAGTAGAGAACACCAAAACCATCGCAATGGTCAGATAGTCGTTTGAATTTTCACTCAAAGATTCGTTGCGGGTTTGGCTGGCTTCTGAAAATGGAGCCAGCTCCCGCAATAGTTTTTTAAATACTCTTGCCTGTTATTTTGTCTGCAAAACCCATTTCTGCACAATCGGAAAAATTTCTGAAGCTGCACTTTTCGATGAGAAAAGCATTGCATGATCATAATCGGTACTCAGAAAATTGTCTTCACCAGCAGCGAAATACAGTTTCTGAGTGGAACGTGAAACTTCTCCATAGGTTTTGAACGTATTGAACCAGGCCTCTGTAGGGGCCAGAGAATCAATTTTCCCACCTATGAAAGCAGCGGGCAGAGACAGTCGACGCAAAACGGATTTCTGGCTGTCAAAATTCAATTTTGCATTCTGTATATTTCCTGGTTTTAATGATCGTCCTTTTTCTTCTTTTGATTGCAGATACAGTGAGCAGAGACTGGTTGCAGAACTGCAGCTTCCTGGCCATTTCTCATTTGTCATTCGCCTTAAAAATGAACCGGGATATTCATAATCAAATCCTGTTCCCAGAAAAAATACCCGGGAGAGAAAGCGGGTCTCTGCACTTTCTGTCAGAAGAAATTCCAATGCTGCCTGCCCACCGAGAGAGAGGCCGCCCAGTACAATTCTGCTCCCTCTGGAAAGTTCGCGTACCTCTTTTAATGCTTCAGGCAGGGCCGATGATAAGTCATTTAAGTCTCTGCCTTTTGAGGGACGTACCAGAAAAACTGTGAATCCCCGTGAATTGAGCCAGGGAATCAACCGGGTGTGCTCCCCTTCATACAGTTCAGTATCTGTAAAAATCAGCGGCGAGGTCAATAGTACCACCGGGGTTTCGTCATTTGTATAGTAAGTGATGGGAAAACGAATGAGTTCCGCCTTATCACCGATTCTTATGCCTTGAAAAGTATCTTTACTGGTAAAATTGGCAACCGATCCGCAGGCTGTTATCAGTATGACAGCGAATACGGAAACGAGTGTTTTGAGAATACTGTTATGGCTCATCGGTGGTCTCCTGTTCTGTTGCTTCAGGTTCCACGGGTGGCGGTGGGGTATCCCGTTTATTCAGCCACTCAATGACTTTAGGGTGAACCTCTTTGTGAGCATGCAGACCCATCACCATATCTGTATGGCCGTAGTCATCGGTAAATCCCGCTGCCCGTTCGAGCAGCATCAGAGTCTTGTCATCCGAGCCTATTTTGTCCCACGAAGCCCGTACTGAAGCCGGGTCAGCGAGATGGTCACGTCTGCCGCCAATGGTCAGTACCGGGATTTTAATATTCGGCAGCTCTTCAAAGTACGAGAACCCTCCGCCGGCAGACACAAGTTCACCGGCATTGAGTGAATAGAGAAACTGTTTTGCTTCTGGTTTGGCGATATCGTTGGTAGCAAACCACATCAGCTTTCTTTCCATCTGATAACCTGTATTTTCGGGATGGTACAGCATTACCCTGAATTGAGACGGTATAAAAATTGGGGCAAGAGATCCCCATTGAGCGGCCATTTTGATGGGCACTGAGGGTATAATGATCATACCGGGTGCAGCGTTGTTCCAGGTCATCAGTACCCGTGAAAGAGGTACAAACACCGTGGGTGACCCATAGGTGACCAGATTGGCGATGCGATTCTCTTTATAGTGTCCGATTCTGGCATAGGCAACCATGCCTCCCATGCTGTGGCCCATCCAGTTAACTTTTTCTGCCCCGGTCTTTTTCAAGACAAAACTTAAAGCTGTGTCGACGTCGTCTTTTACATAGTCATCTACATTATAGGTAAATGTCTTATCGCCAAACCACCAGCCAGTATCGCCGGCATCTCTTCTGCCGCGCAGATCCATAAGCCACACATCATAGCCTGCGCGCTGCAGCATGCTTACCAGGCTTTGTTCTTCTTTTGCTTTCCAGTAATTGCGGTTTGACAACAGTCCATGGCAGATAATAACCGGGTAGTTGCGCTTTATTTTGGCAATGGGGGGAAAATGCTCAATGGTAAGTTTGAAGCCGTCCCGGGTAACGGGATGATGTATTGTGCCGTGCTTTTCAAGACTGACACAAGACCAGGCAAACAAAGTGAACAGAAAAAGAATAATGATTTTGAATGTTTTCATAAGCCCGCTTAAAAATAAAATCCAATATGAATGCTGTGGCCCAGACCGCTCATATCGAGAGGAATCGTCTTGGCATAATGTACCATTGCATATCTCAATTCATATTCGATGAAGAATGAACCCCAGAAATAAAAACTTAAACCGGTGTGCAGTGAGGTTCGGGCAAACCAGCCAGATGGAGCATTCGGTAATGTGATGTTGACAAAACCCGAGTCACCACCAAAATAGAAATCAAACATCGAGCGCGGGAACATATGAATGCTCAGGCCCAGAGCAAGCGGGAAATAAGAAAAACCAGACGGGCTGCTTGATAGCGGAATCGCCGTCTCGCCGCGAAAACCGAAATAGTTATTTGTGAAGTACTCGAAACGTCCTGAGAGTAATGTTATAGAATTTGCATCACCAGCCTGCTGAATCCAGGAGCCGGCTGACAATTTAAGATGTTCATCCTGGTAGCCGTCGTGATGTTCTTCGTTGAACTGGTTCCAGCGATCCCGAATTTGCACCTTGGCCGATAAGCTCGAATGCAAGGTGAGCCCCAGCAGAATTAAGCAGGGCACAATAAATTTTCTGTACATTAAACCAGTTTTCAATGATGACGCAGGCGTCAATAATTATCTGATTTTTTATGAATTTTCTTAGCGCGTAGCTCGCAGATAGCTTGTTATCAGTTGATGCGGAATGCGAGAAAACGTCTGGCAATGAAAAAAGTCATATAAAGTACTGCCGGTTGAATTATCGTCACTAACGTTCTGTGTGACATGATTTTGCAGATCGTCAAGGTGCACTAGTCTAACCTCGAGAGTGTAACGAATCTGTGAGGTGCGGTTAGGTAACGTACAATGCAAATGTGCGGGTGAAAACGCCAACAATTGTCCTGCTGGTAAAGCCGGTCGAATCAAACTGTTAAAATCTAATGGTTCGGTAACAGAGGGAAACAGTTTGGGATGAGTGCCCAATGATTGAAAGCCGCCCTGTTCACACCAGCGTTCATAATCAAATAATTCAGAATTATTGGGCACGTATTTCTGCCAGTTATCTGGCAGAATTCCCATCGATGCTTCTTTGGCAACATCAAATACAGGAATCCAAAGATTGATCTGGCAATGTGGGTTGGCGTACCACATGTCGCGGTGCCAGGTGAACGCCATAGAGGCATCGGGTATATGTTCAAGCCCCGGGGCAATTGCCCGCAAGCGTACAGCATCAAAATAAAAATCTTGCGGACGTAAATTTAACCCCTCAAGTAAATGCGCAACCCCCGTATAAATACGACGGTCCTTTTTTATGAGGTCTCTTGCCTTTTGTATTTTATTGAAAAAATCAGGATGCGCAGAATCTGGGTAGTCAGGCGGATGGCTCACACCTAAAGTCTGGGCAATGGCCTCCCTTGCGGGAGAAAGCCAATTTTCAAGAAAAGGAATTGTGGCTGCGTACATGTCTCCGCGATGCAGATTTTGCCACTGAGAGTCAGGTTGATTTTGCCATAGCTTAATTATCATTATTTAATAATTGAAGATAATCTCAAAAAAAATGAATTGCCTGGGTTTCGAATCTTGAATGAATCAGTGAATTTATCAAGCACATCGGCCAAAACAGTTTTTAGCAAATCTCAAGTAGCTCCCAGTATTTATAGGGAATTGACTTTTGGGGCAACCCTTAAAAAACTTAAGTTCTTTCGTTGCCCTAAAAAATCGTTGATTGCCGCGCCCTTATTGTAAGCCGGCGATCACCTGGGTAGCAACTGCATCAAGCTGGTCTGTAAATACATAATGTCCTGCATTTGCAACTGTAACCACTGTATTGTTTGCGCTCGAAGGTGTGACAGTCAGTGTATTGCGAATTGAATTGGCCGCAGTGGCCCCAAGCTTCGTATCACAGGAGCCTACAATATAAGTTGCTTCATTGACACTGCTTACCGCAGCATTCGAGGCAGTAAAATCATAGTTGTAGGTGACCGAAGGGCCGGTAACAGCGCCGGCCAGCATGCCATTTTCGAGGGTTTTGATTACCGCAGCATAACCAAAGCGCCAATAGCGTACTTTTTTATAATCTTCGGCATTGCAGTAGTAGTAAGTCTGGGCCGGTAAAAAGTTTATAAAACGAAAATCGAGTTCTGCATGGCTTTCGCCCAGCAGATTTCTTTGCCAGGTATAGTCGCCGGCAGCCGTGTTGAAAATTGAAGTCAGCAGGTCATCAGAGTTGGTATTCTTGGCCGGCATTGAAGCGATGAACACAATTTTTGTGACTCTGTTTGGGTAAGATTTCATATAGGCCTGGGCCAATGCCCCCCCCCAGGAATGGGCTACAATTTTCATCGTGCCACCATTAAAAAAAGATGCCGATGTGCGTATTGCTTCGAGGTCGGCCACATGACCGGCCACCGATAAAGTCGAATCAGAGGGATCCAGCCGTTGTGAGAGGCCTCCGCCCCGCTGATCATACAAAACATAGCGATGATTATTGACTGAATCATCGACAAGATTTTTTAAAGGCTCCAGTGCTCTGTAGTCATAGCCGGGACCGCCGTGCAAAAAGACAATATTGTCGTTTGCCCCCGGAGTGCCAACCGTAGTCATTGATATATGCAGCTTTACCCCATTGATGGTCGCCGAGGGCAGGGCCGGGTCATCGACTACTGTTTTGGGTACCAAGAAGCCATCTTGAGAAGGGTCATTTCCACAGGCGATTGTGGTCATGATCCCGGCAAAGGCGAAGGATGTTAACAGATTTCGAATAATATTTTTGTTCATAATAATCTCCCAATTCATAATTGGCCCGCTGCATTCGACTGCAGGGCGTTAAAGTAGTAAGTTGTATGCAGTGATATTACCCCGTCTGTCAGTTGTCTTGTGAGAGGGTTTTTGCTGTCTTCAATGGCCATGGTAAACCACAGTCTCAGGCCCGCTGCAAAATGGTCAGTGAAACGCCAGTATCCAGAAAGTCCGTAGTTGGCAGTTGCTTCAAAACCTTTTGCATAAAAGCCAGATTGAATTCCCGGAAAGTTGGCCTTTGCATCATCACTGGGCCCTACATAGGTTGTCATCTTGGGTGCCAAACCCAGGTCAAGGGTAACACTCCACGTAGGGGCAATGTATCCGGCCTGTGCCTGAAAATCAAGATGCCAGGCAAAACCTGACCAGGCAGGGGTGCGAATTGTATAAATTTTTGTACCGGGACGCAGGTTGAGCCCCCAATTGCCAGAGATTGGCATTGCCCAGTGACCATGCGCTGAAAAACGATAGGAACCCGGGGTATCGAATATTTTACCGGTAGGTATCGCCACCCCAATATCGATGGGCATTAGATCAAATAATTTGGGAGTGACATAGCCGCCTTCAACCACAACGGCGCCATCGAGGCCGATTCCGCCATAGGCCATGTTGCCATCTCCTGCAGGTTGAATGCTCTGGGCAAAAATCCCTGTGGTAATTAAAGATAGTGCAAGTGCAACTATAGATAGTTTTTTCATATGAACCTCATTTCGCTATTTTATACAGTAGTATAACGGTCTACAAATCTTCTGGCCATCAGTCGAATCAGTTCAAGAAACAGCTGCGCTGTTTCTTTGGGATATTGATCAACCAGTTGCTCAACCTTGTCTGCGGCAATCATCAGTAATTCAGTGTCTTCTAATGCCCGAATTGTTGACGTACGAGGGCTTCGAACCAGAAAGCCCAACTCACCAAATACATCGCCGGGACCAAGAATTCCCAGACTCTGCGGGTTATTCTCAGAACGGTAAAAGATCACTTCAACTGCCCCGCTTAAAACAAGATACATTTCATTGCCCATCTCACCCTGGCGAATGACAATGTCATTCTTACGAGACTTTATAACACAACTGGTTTTCAGTTTCTGGGAGAGCTGGTTAAACGTAATGGGCAGGCTCGCCTGGTGGGAGGCAATGGAACTCAGCAGACGCTCGGTACCCACTTTCTGTGCGAGTATCGCATCGCCAATATCAGGAAAGGTTGCATGGTACCATTCTTCGACATCCCGGGCATCGCGGCGCTTACGGGCAAAAATATAGAGCGGAGAGCCCACTTTGCGCAGGTATTCAACATCGGGCAGTATAATCACCATGGGGACTTTATAGCCCAATACTTCATCGGTAAAATTATCAGTGTACCGTCGAAATCCCAAAGCCTCATAAAATTTAACCAGATGAGGAGAGCAGTCAATAAACACCAGTGGTACAAGATTTCGGTCACACTGGTGATAGCATTCTTGAATCAGTTTCCAGGCAGCTTTACTGCGCGCGCGGTAGTCTTCGCGAATCAGGAACCGGGAAATGACCATACGGTTAGTGCCTGTAAATTCTTCGCTGAAAAAATTTGACCGGTATTTACTCAAAACAGACTCTGGAACATTTTCGTCATTGAAGACGAAAAGCCGAATTACGCCGATAATTTCACCACTCTCACATCGAATATAATAGTTGAGAGACTGGTCATCAACAGAATCTTTTAATGATTTATTTTGAGAATCGGACCAGGGGAAAACATATCCCATTTCTTCGGTATATACTTCATACCGAAACCGGTAAATCTCGGCAAGTTCTTCTTGACTTTCGGCTAAAGTTACTGAACCAAGTTTTAGCGGTTCCATTGGGTTTAATCTTCGAAAGCTACCTGAATATCACTCCATATTTTACTGAAATTGGTAAGTGATTTTTCCTGCCAGGCAACAGTCTTACTGCCAATGACCGAAATTTGAGCAGTATTTTTTTTACGCATGTTAATCACAAACATGCTCAAAGTGGTAATACCGGCACTGTTTAGAAATTTCAGGTCTTTGTAATCCATTTTCAAGGTGTCACCGGCAACAAGTTTATCACCGACATCGGCCAGTAATTTTTTGATGGGTTCATATTCAGAAACCCCCTGCAATCGAATATTGCCAGAGAATTTGACAGTCTTGCTTCCCTCATCATAAACTACACTATAATCATTATCTTTAATTTCCATCTTAAACCCCTTCTACAGATATAAATGCTTTTACTGTGACACTGGTAGCTTTGCCATCTTCATGATCTTGAAACTTAAATGCCATGCTTACCGGGTAATCTTTCAGTATCATCATCAGGCCAATTCCTGATTGTGTATCATTTTCGTCTTTTTCTTCAAGTTTCTTGAAATACAGTTCTTCGAGATCTGAATTCAGCAGAGTATTTGCCAGTTTCTTGAAGTTTTCGCTGACATGGGTGGTCACATGGTTTGTCACCTGAACCTGCAGCAAATTTGAATAATGCTTCAAAGTCAACAGTACAGGTGAACGCTGTTTTGAGAACTTTGCTGCATTTTCAATCAGCTCATTGATCACGGTTGAGAGATTATACAGAATTCTCTCATCTTTTTTACCGGGACTGCTGTATGAATAAAAAGAGCCTATGAAGTCTGCCATTAGACCGCATCGTTTCCAGTGGGTTACCAGATCAATAGGATGAAATTCAATTTTTACAACACTCTCGGCTGGTATTGTGTCTGGAATTTTATTGTACTCACCGAGTATTTCTTCTTTTGCCATATAGTCTCCGTTTGTTACTTACGTCTTAGTACGAGCAGGGTAATATCATCATATAAGGGAACTCCTGCCTGCCATTTGATGATATCTGCTTTGATCGCCGTTACAATATCCTGTACCGGTTTTTCTCTGTTTTTTAAGAAAGTTTCTGCCAGTCGAACTTCTGAATACTGTTCCCCGGCAGGGTTTTCAGCCTCTGTGGCCCCGTCGGTAAACAGTAAAATCTGGTCTCCCGACTCAATTTGCAGGGTCATTGAGTTGATGGTATGAGAAATATCTTCGAGTAGTCCCACATAAATACCAAGGTCACGGGTGTCGTGAATTTCCAGGGTGCCACTCTTGCGAATAAGAATGACTTTTTCATGTTGACCGCAAATATCTACCCGGCCTTTTTCATGGCGCAGCAGACATAGAGTCATGTTTCGGGTATCTTGCAGACGTCCCTGTATGTTTTTATACAGTAGAGCATTTAACTGGGCAAGGGCATGCTCCAACTTGGGTTCGGGTTCTTCTAGCAGAATACGAAATGCAGATTGAACCATCAGCATTACCACACCCGATGCCAACCCATGATCGGTCACATCGCCAACCCCGATATAGGTTCTGTCTTCTTTGGTGAGAACATCGTAGTAGTCACCGCCAACTTCGCTTGCAGGCTGCATAGTTGCACCGATTTCAAGTTCAGTACATGCATTTAATTCTTCAGGGCGGGGCAAGACCATCATCTGTAATTTTTGTGCGACCTGCAATTCAGCTCCCATTCTCATGTTTTCAACTTCAAGTTTGCGCTTCTGGTCGCCGGCATCCCGAATTCGAGCCACAACCCGGGGAATCACTTTGAGCATGTTGCCGATTACCCCGCTCTCAGAAAATGCGACCAAAACACTGATCAGCATCATGAGCCCCCATAGAATCACAAACTGCATGATTGTCTTGGGGGGTAACGGATGGCCATACCCTTCTGGTGCGGTCAGAATATAAGTGAAATCAAGGCCTATACGAGTGGCCAGAAAATACATATTGGCAAAAGCAAACAATCCATAGACCAGCGCAGCCCACCGGTTAAGCATCACGCCGGTGATAAAGATCATTATGATTGAGATGGTAACATCCCAGAGAAAACTGAGGGCAAGGTTGGTATTCGATTGAACCGCAGCAATCGAAACCAGCTGTAGCATGATTATGGTAAGCCAGGTGAAGGTTTTGACGAGCCTAGGGTTTCCGCTGCTGCCCTTGACTTGATGATACAGGTTATAGAATCCGGAGGTGAGCATAATCGACAGCAGCATCGGGTACATGATCCAGTCACGACCGGGATTATTCAAATTTCCATTTTTGACAATAGTTACTACGTTGAAAATCAAAACCGGAATCCCGATTATGAAGTTGAAAATAATCAACAATCGTATCTTGACATTTTTGCTGGGGGCAACCAGCATTTCTTCGGCTTCTGCGAGCAGGTCGCGGCCGGTGGCTTTCTCTTCTGTTTTCATAATTTATTTTTTGCGGTATGCTTGAAAAATTACTGAAATTTCACAAAAATTCTCAGCAGATGACATGTAATCGCGATGTGCAGTATCATAGACATCTGCCACTTCTGATCGTTGTCCCATGAAGGCAAACATACTCCAGAAGGTCATTTTTCCCAGGTGAATGTTGGGATATTCGATCACCGGAGAGTCTTCTTTGCCACGATTATCAACATAGACAAAATCTTCAGCAATTTGTTCAAAACCTGTCGATTCTGCTATTGGCTTCAGTTTCGACATGATTGTTCTGTCAGCTTCGTATATTTCAAGGTGTTTCTTAACAAGTTCTGTCATGGTCGCAGTACCTTTAAAAGTCGAGTCATCAACATCGAGAACAAAAAAGATACTGCCGGGTTTCAATATCCGGTTAATCTCTTCGAGGGCTTTCTTGGGCTCTCGCAGGTGAATAAACAGGAAGCTGGCCTGAGCAACATCGTAAGATGCGTCTTCAACCGGGATTTTATAGACACTGCCGATTTTCCAGTCGATATCGGGGTAGTTCATCTTGGCATACTGGTGCAGATCTTCTGCAAGTTCAACGCCGGTAAAGCTAAACCCCGGAAAAAGTTTTCGCACTAGAGAAAAATGAACCCCC
>JAGRNJ010000031.1 GCA_020440825.1 Leptospiraceae bacterium
TTCCATACGACTCGCAATATTAACTGTATCGCCCCAGACATCAAAAGTATATCGATTGTTACCAATCACTCCTGCAACAAGAGGCCCGGTATGAATACCTATTCTTAAATTCCAGTAAGGTAAATTTTTACTTTTTCGAATATTTTTTTGAGTAAGCATTAGAGATCGAATTTCAATCGCCGCACATATAGTATCAATTGCATTAGTAACATTTTTATCTGGTATACCCCCTGCACACATATAAGAATCCCCGATTGTTTTTATTTTTTCAAGGTGGTATCGTTTGCAGATTTCATCGAATTGACTGAAATACAGATCAAGTTCCTGCACCAGTTCGCCCGGCGACATTTTTTCTGCTACTGAGGTAAACCCGACAAAATCAGTGAACAATACACTTACTTTTTCATACGATCGGGGAATCACCTTTCCTGTTAATTTTATTTCGTCGACAACAGAAACAGGCAGAATATTCTTTAATATTTTATCTGTTTTATCTTTTTCAATCTCAAGAGCCATCTCTGCCTTTTGTGTTGTGGAATAAAAAAAGTATGCCGAAGAAGTCAACATGGCAAGCAGACCACCAAAGAGAATAAAGTATTTCACGTATAAAGGATCAGGATTAATAGAAGCCAGAATTGGCTGGGAAAACTGATACCATAAAAAAATCAGCACAAAACAAGAGATATTTAGAACAGTCATTACTTTCAATAACCTGTTTTCTTTGGGCGTCAGAAGAAGAAATGGTAAGAAAAATCCAAGTATTAAATAGTAATGATTATTCTGCTGATGTGTAGTTAGCATACTCAAGGCAACCGCTGCACTCGTCGGCATAAGCAGAATAATAATCTGAGAAAATTGCTGTCGTTTTCTATAATTGAGAAATAGGCTGAGTAAAGAGCACAGTATGAGAATAATTAACAATATATTGAAAAATATTTTCCATTTTAAAACCAGTGAAAAGATCAGAATCAAAGATAAGACGAGAAATAATCCCAGACAGACTCGGTTCAAAAGTCGGTATTTTTTTTCCCTGATAAAACCAAGGCTTTCGGCATCAATTCCTAAATTGCTGATTTTCTCCCACATTCTGCGACGATATTATTCAAAGGTATGTTAGAAAAAGTTCTTTTTTAATTGACATATTCAATGCAAAATATATGTTCTAATCAACTTGAAAGACCGCATACGCCTGCAGTTTCTGGGTGCCGCCGGTTATGTTACCGGTTCCAGAAGTCTTATTGAATACAACAACACGCGAGTGTATGTTGACTGTGGCATGTACCAGGGTCCCCGGTACATTGAAGAAAAAAATTACCATCCTTTAGAAACTGCCCCCGAAACTCTCGATGCTGTTATCTTAACCCACGCTCATATTGATCACAGCGGACTGCTGCCTTTGCTGGTAAAAAAAGGGTTTCAAGGTAAAATTTACTGCACTCCCGCGACTGCAGAACTGTTACAGGTTTTATTACCCGATGCCGGCAGAATTCAGGAAGAAGAATTCAAATTTCTAAGCAAGAAAAAAATCAGAGACTTTGAACTCGATGGTCCCCTGTTCAATGAAGACGATGCGAAGAAAGTCTTTGAATTCATAGTACCGATCGATTTTAAGACCGCCGGCAAAATAAAAGATATTGAGTTTACATTCTACTGGGCAGGGCATATTCTTGGGGCAGCCGGTGTGCAGGTAAAAGCCGGCGAGAAAACAATCAATTTCAGTGGAGACATTGGTCCCATTAATTCGATCTTGCACCGGGAGAGAGAAATCCCTCCGCCCGCAGATTTTCTGGTCATGGAATCTACCTATGGCAAGCGCAAACATGAAAATGAAAATATTGATAAAAAATTTCAAAAGGCGGTAAAGTCAGTCATTCAACGCAAAAGCATGCTCATTATTCCCGCGTTTGCTGTTGGCAGAACCCAGCTGGTTTTGTATGTAATCTATCGGCTTATGCGTTCAGGAAAGATTCCCGAACTGCCCGTTTTCATTGATTCGCCAATGGCTGCCAAGGCTACTCGAATTTATATGCAGTATCCTGAAGAGCTGCAGAAGAATGTGGTGGATGAAGGTTTTCTCGAATTTTTGCACTCCCGCCAGATTAAACTGATTGAAGCAGTCGAAGAGTCAAAGCAGTTAAACTATTACAATGGCCCCGGAATTTTGATCAGCGCCAGCGGAATGTGCCATGGCGGTAGAATCATGCACCATTTATTCAATCGTATGTGGGATCGACGAAATTTTCTGCTATTCGCAGGTTATCAGGCTGAAGGTACTCTGGGTAGACAGATTCTCGAAGGGGCATCGCGTGTTAAAATTTTCAGAAGAGAAATTCCGGTGCGCTGCAGTATCGATACCATTAACTCTTTTTCTGCACACGCCGACAAGGTCGGGTTGGTTAAATATGCAGAGACTTACAAGGCTTCCCCACCCAAAATACTGTTCATCAATCATGGGGAAGACGACTCCCGTGATGAACTGAAAAAGCAGATTCGTCTTGGTAAAGACACCAGAATTGAATTACCGAAAAGTGAAGAAGTTTATTATCTCTAGACCTTAGAAAACCCGTTTTTTCGAACTGCCCGTAATTGCCCCGCGCAAATTCAGTATATCTAGCTTCCCGTGTTTTCTCCTTACGCAGTTTAATGTTCATCAAACCGATATATGGCGGCGACACCCCAACTTCCAATTTGAATGAAATTTTTTTACTTTTTGGTTTAATTATAAAAAAAATGCAAAAAACCTGAAACAAAACGACAGTTCCGGGGTATTCCCTAGATATGAGATCAATAGTTCTTCTGGCGTCGTTCACAATCTTGCCGTTAAGTGCATCAACTTTTTATATTGATGAAATTGAAATCAACGGGTTCAATGCCCGGGTACGACTCACATTTGAGCAGTCGTTCAGTTTCTCGAACCGTTCGATTGAAAATTCTGCTGAAAACGACCTGCCGGTAATTTCGAAAAGTGATTATCTGCTGCTGAAATCTGAAAATAGCCAGTGGCAGGAATTTATCTGCTGGGGAGATCATTATTCTACAGAGTATATGCGACGCCTGGCTGTAGAAAAAAGACTATGGCATGGCCCCTGTTTACAGGTCGTACAGATTGGAACTCGATTCAAGATCATACGCAGAAAGCAGGCTGCCCTGACAAATTCAGCGTCAGAATTTTATTTCGAAATCAACGCGAAGCCTCATGATCAGCAAAGGCCCTCTCTTTCCCGAACATTTTTATTCTCACAACTCGAACCAATATTCCCAGACCTGACAGTGTTCTATCGAAAAGATGGCAGTATACAACAGATTAGCTTTCTGGAACAAATTCCTCGCGGACTTACCTTTGCGCGTCACAAAAACGGCAGCATTGTTCTAATCTGGAGAGAGCAATGAAAAATATTAAACTTCGTTTTTTACTGCTTTTCCTGAGTACATTTTCTATTCATGCGAACGGTATCTTGCTTCCCGTGCGGGATGCTGCTGTACTCGAATATTACTCGCCTTCCCTGGTAAATTCTCAGGCGGCAGGCCTTATAACCATAAATTCATTTCTACACTTGCCACTCGGAAAGGTAGACCTGTGGGGCAGTTTCAGTTCAGGTAAATACCAGAATCTGTATTCTGAAAATTTACTACGAGCCGCTGCGGGCTATCGTCTACTGCCGCAGATTTCACTACTGGCGGGATATGTGCGTACTGAACATAAGCTGCCCGATCTGTCGATTCATAACTTCACCCATGCACCTTTCTTTGCAGGCGATCTTATTCTCTCAACTTTACGGGCTCGAGTTTTATATCAAAATCTCAAAAATTATTCGGGATCGCTGGTATACTACGATTCCCGTTGGATCCCTCTCGAATTACAATTTCAATATGAACTCCGTGAAAATGAAGGCACTCTGCGTTCTGCAATCGCATATTCCTTTTCAAGAGAAGTCGGCAGTCGTCTTGGCTTTGAACCGCATTCGAATTCAACCTTTGCTGGCTTCTGGATCTCACCTTCTGACAGTTTACGTTTTGATATCGAATTGACGTTACCGTCTCGGCAGAGAGAAGAAGTCTATTCCAGAGTCCAACTTACCTGGAATTTCAGAAGGGAAACATACCCTGAAAAAGTTTTCACCGAATCGTTAGTACCGCGGCAAAAAATATTTCGCCGTCGATCTGCTCGAAAAAATATTGAATTTGTCCAAAAGCAAAAAGCGATACCCTCATTTCAAACTCTAATGCGCTGGGGCATAGCCCCTCTGCAGGCTGCGAAAATAGTGCGGTCACGAGACATATGCTCTGGCAATGAAAAAAGTCAAGAGATAGCCGCTTCCCATTCCTGGAAGTGTAGAGAGGGCAGCAAATGAAAACTTTTATTTGTGCGTTTTTATTGCTTTTCAGTTCCATGCAGGCCAGGCAGTTGCGGGTTTTTGCGGGAACCTTAAACACAAATGAGCAGCTAAGGGGTTTCGGAGCCAGTGAGTTCAACGCACAAAATCTCAATGCAGGTGTTATGAAAGTAGAGTCGGAAACCCGAGTTTATGCAGAATTTTCATCTCAGTTCTCTGAAACCCATCTGCAGGCTGGTACTTTGAGTACTCAGCTCGACGAGGGTTTGATTCTTTCTAATGGCGGGTACTTACCCGGCTTCAGTTCCCTGCCAAATAAGCGACCCATTACTGCACAGTTTGGCCAAAGTTTTGGCCTGGCAATGATAACCGCATACACTGCCATCAACGAGAATAAAGACCAGATAAGCAGTTATCAACTGGCCATTCTGCCAAGTGGCTTTTTGAATCTTCGGGCAGGGGCATTGCAGCTTGAGCGAGATCAAAACCGAAACTGGTATCCGCTGGCAGATGTGAGATTGAATTTCAAAGGGTTGGGCAGTTGGCAGTTTTTTTCAACCTGGACTGGGCAGGGGCTGGCTGATTTTCAAAAATCCCCGGCCACGTCCATGGGATTGAAATACAACTCAAACGGTCAGAATGTAAAGCTGATGTATTTCGAAAGCAATCGCAATCCTTTTGCGGCCGGTTTTTATAGTGACCACCGTAAAGCGGTCACGCTCAATATTCGTTTAGGTGAAAAAGAGATCTGGCAATTAAGTGGTGCATCAAGAAGCGATGGAAAAAACCATCGTACAAGACATATCTTGTCTGTGTACCAGGTAAATCTTTTTCATTTGTACCGGCAAAACAACTTTCATTTCACAGGAATCGGAATTCTACCCGGCGAAGGTTTTGGCCCGGTTGGTGCATTCTACTTTCAACAACATTCGCGTCTTGCTTCTATCGGCTGGGGATATTCAAGAATCTTTCGAATGGCAATATTTGCCAGCAGGAACCTCGAATTCGGGTCTCCCGCCGATCCCATTTTTTTTCGAGGGATGAATTTTGAATCTTTAAATGAAGATCGTGTATTCTCACTCTCAGGAAATGTTATCGGTGCACAACTGCTCGCCAGTTATGATTTCTTTTCCTGCTATGCGATGGCAGGCAAGACCCAAGATCAAAGCCAGCCATTTCTGGTAAGTCTGCGCTTTTCCCTGTCTTACACATTTTAAGGGCACACCGGAGTACCGTGAGACATCCATCCATGAAACCCTTGAATTTCAACTTTACTCTGATAGCCAAACATTACAGGAATTTGTCGCCAGTCTGCAGCCGTATGTTGTTCTTTCTTGCTCAGAATAACCTCAAGGCTTTGACAGGTGGCCAGCTGATTCATCGACCATTGTTCTAACCGGGCACGGGAGGCAAACAACAGACACCGGTTTTCAAATTGCAGAAGACCTGCCTTTACCAAGACCGGTTTGATCTCTTCAATTTTGTGAGATGGATAATTCTTTTTGATACTTTCCATGAGAGAATCTGCTGCGCTGATCTTGCGCACATGCGCGCAGGAAATTCTGGTAAAGTAAGCATCCGGTTTTATAAATTCACCCGGTTCACCAAAAATGTTGATCTCTTGACCTTCATAGATCATGATGCCATACGGGAAAATTTTCTCTGCGTACTCTACCTTTGTACCCGGCTTCAATACCACAGCGAAAGAAAGCATGCAACCAGAGAGAACTATGAAAAAATATCGCCGCCACCACCATTTACGTCCGATTCTCGCAAACAATGCAGGTACAGTAAGTATGATGGTCACAAGCAACGACCAGATCAAAAGTCTGTGATAATCAACCTGAGGCATATAAGATTCATAGATCAGATCATGCAATCGACCTGCCATTCGATATACTTCATTGAGATAAAATAATGGTATTTCAAAAATAGAGCTGCTCACAGAAGCCAGTGCGAATGGAAGATAGAGAGAAGCAAGGGGAACCAGAAAAAAGTTATACACCAGAGAAAGTGGTTGTACAAATTCAAAAACCAAAACACTGAGAACGGCAGAACCGGCAAAAGCCGAGAGCGTCAAACCAAGATGTGTTCGCAGCCAGAGAGGGTAATGCTGAAAGAGAATCTGGTAACCCGGCAGCAGCCCCACAATGAATGAGGTTACAATAAAAGAAAGTAAAAAGCCGACCGTAAATACAGAACCGGGCTGTACCAGTTCAGAAAAGAGAGCTGCAAAGAGTATAATATACCAGACTTTTGTTTTCCGTGAGAAAAGACGCAACAGCCAGTAAATTGAGAGAAAAACGAATGCCCTCAGCAAGGATGTTCGAAAATCGAGCAGAATCAGAAAAATCAAAGAAACAGACAGGCCCGATATCGCCCCGACTTTTTCAAGTTTCATGAAACGAAACGGAAAAAAGAATAATGCAAACAAAAGCCCCAAATGCAACCCCGAAGCTGCAAAGAGGTGGGCAATGCCCATTCTTCGATAGGTATTGAGCTCATCATAGGGAATCGCATCTGTGTCGGCCAGTAAGAACCCGGTTGCCAGACTGGGATATCTGGGCAGGCGATTTTGAATTAAATTTTTCAATTTATCCCGGTATGTTCGAATGATAGAGTACGATGTTTTCTGCTCAAGAAGTTCCTGGTAGCGGCAGTGGTACTCAACCCCATGCAGAGTCTCTAAGTTCTGAAAAGCAGAATTTCCGAACATGGCAGAGCGGATGCATTTCAGTTTAATCAAATCGCCGCGACGAAAGGTTTGATCTGTCGAAAGTCGGGTAACTCGAATGCCAGTTGAATCTGTATCTAAAATCAGAGTCTTGCCAGTAGAACTGCGTATTTTTCCCTCAAGCAGAATAAGCTTGTCATCTTTCTGATTGCTGTGTGCGAGTTCCTGTTCAGGGTGAGCAAACGGGAATGAAAAAGCCAGAAACCCAGCCACCGCAAGACCGCCGATGGTCGAAAGAGAAAAATTCAGTTTACTGGGAAATCGCCGCCAAAGAAACCAGGAAAGTGCAATGGCACCAATCGAGATTGCCAGACTCAAAAACGGATAGTGCGGCCAGAGCCGCACGATCAGAAAACCCGCAAAACCTATCGGTAGAAACAAAGCTTACCCGAGAGGTTACTTTTACTTTTGTTTACGCAGATATGCAGGAATATTCAAATCTTCCAGACTTGTATCGAGGTTCGGAAAACTCTGGCTCATATTTGAACTGCCCTGGCTGAACTGGTTTCTCGACCAAGGGGCAGACGGTTCAGTTTTGGGTGCTGCACCTCCCCGGTTGAGCGGAATAATATGCGGGGTATTCGATGTTTCATTGCGACCTGCAACCACGGGCTCGCTAGAAGCCGTTTCCCGATCATTTGTATTGCGCACAGGATTGCGTCTAAAGCCGGTAGCAACAACGGTAACAGTAACACTGTCGTCTTTATCAGGAACTTCTGTAAAACCAACAATAACATTTGCGTCTTTTGAAATCACTTCATGAATGTTGGTCATGATTTCATTGTACTCATACATACTGAAGCCTGCGTTCGCAGCTACATTGATAAGCACTGCCTGGGCCCCGTCTACACTTCTGCCTTCTAACAACGGATGATGTATCGCATTCTGCAAGGCATCATGCACCCGGTTTTCACCTTCACCGTCTCCCATGCCAATGACTGCATCACCGTTATTGCCCATCACAGTACGCACATCGGCAAAGTCAACATTGACATAGCCGGTTGAATTGATAATTTCACTGATACCAATTACAGCTCGTGCCAGAACATCGTCCAGTGCCTTGAAGGCAAGCGAGATGGATGTATTGCGGTCAATGACTTTGAAGATCGAATCATTAGGAATCGTAATCAACGTATCTGTTTTTTCCCGAAGATTTGACTGTCCCTGGCGGGCAGTTTCCAGTTTGCGGGTACCTTCTGCTTTAAAAGGCATTGTCACCACACCAACTGTCAAAGCTCCCAGTTCGCGGGCGACCTCGGCAACAATAGGTGCGGCTCCCGTTCCGGTTCCGCCCCCCATACCTGCAGTGATAAATACCATGTCTGCACCCTTGAGTACATTTTGAATCTTATCCCGGTCTTCCATTGCTGCCTGAGCGCCAATTTCAGGCTTTGCCCCGGCTCCCATGCCCCGCGTGAGTTTTCCACCGAGATGAACCTTGAGGTGTGCGGCAGAACGCCTCAGTACCTGCTCGTCGGTATTCATGGCTATAATTTCAACCCCGCCTAAATTCAGTGCGACCATTCTTTCTATGGCATTCATTCCGGCGCCACCTACACCCACAACTTTAATTATGGCTGGTGATTTATCTTCTTCAAATGCTAGCATCTCTGCCTCCATTACTTCTCACGACGCCTTGCGACTATCGTCCTTATAAATTTTCCTGTATCCAGGTTTTAAAACGGTTCAGGAAACCGCTTCCTGATTTTCTGCCACCGGTAGCCTCACCATATCGCGCGACATATTGTATTAAACCAACTGCCGTACTGAATTCAGGATACGCTATTCGATCTGCAATGCCCAAAAGACCTTTGGGAGACCCTACAGATGCTCCCAGCTGAATTATCTCTTCGGCAAGTGTTACCAGGCCATTGACCCGTGCCCCGCCGCCGGTAAAGACAACCCCACCGGCCAATATATTTTTTTTGCCTGACCGGATAATTTCATGATCAATCAATTCGAGAATTTCCCGCATTCTTGCTTCCATAATGTCGGCAAGATCACGACGGGCAGAGGGGCGCGGAGCCCTATCACCCACCGAGGGAATTTCAATTGTCTCAGAGGGATCTACCTCGTTCGACAAAACAGTACCATATCGTTTTTTCAGCATCTCTGCCGCCTCAAGAGGAGTCTTAAGACCAATGCTGATATCCTGCGTAAGGTGTTGACTGCCGAGGCATATGGTCGCAGTATAACTTACGCCTCCGTCTGTATATATAATTATATCGATTACGCCGGCCCCAATGTCAACAACTGCAACCCCGAGCTCTTTTTCGCCATCGGTCAACAGTGCCGAAGAACTGGCCAGACTGGAAAGTATTCTGTCGTTTACCCGTATGCCAGATGAGACCACTGCTTTCTCAGTGTTCTGTAACTGGGTCACGCTGCCGGTTACCACATGAACATCTGCCTCGAGCCGTACCCCGACCATTCCGAGAGGATCTTTAATGCCGTTCTGGTCATCAACCTTGAACTCCCTCGATAATACATGCAAAATTTCCTGATCGGCAGGTATGCGGATGGCCTGCGCTGCATCGATCACGCGGTATATATCCTGAGAAGTTACAACGCGTTCGCGATTGTTAATGGCAATTACCCCGGTCGAGTTGTCACCACGCACATGCTTGCCGGTAATATTGAGTACAACTTCTTCAATTTCAATGCCCGACATCAGCTCGGCTTCTTCAACTGCCTCCCGAATACTGCGCACTGTCTGTTCGATATTGGTAACTGCGCCCATTTTAATACCGCGCGACGGAGCAACCCCAACCCCGATAAGCTCTACATCATCGAGACCACCCACACGGGCTGTCAATGCTGCTACTTTAGCCGAACCAATATCCAGCGATGTTACTATTCTTTCCTGTTCCATTAACGGCTTATCGCCTCCCGGCCGGCACTCTCTCGTATGACCGCATTTTTTTCAGTAAGACTTATTTCGTTCCAGCGGGAAGCAGTACTCTGGTCATTTTCCAGAAAATAAAAAACTGCCCAGAGTCTAGCCATCCGCCCTGTATCAAATGGTAACTCAACACGAATTCTGGCTCTGCTTTGAACGGGATAAATTCTCAACTCGTTCAAATTCTCAGCTATTTCAATCTCACTGATTCGCTCCCACAGGAATGCGTACTCTTTACGGGTCTCCTGCCAGAGCTGAATTATGTCTCTTTTTACCCTGTCTAGTTGGTTTTTTTCTGCTTCTTTATTTGTCAAATACAATAAAGGCATTTCAGTAGCGATGCCCCCTTTCAAAGAAGCCCGGTTTTCTTCGAGAACTTTGCCATCCGCCGATTGTTCAGCAATTTCTGAACCGGAATGAACAAGACAGCAGCTTTCTCTTTCTGTAATCGTTATCTTCAATGTCTTTGTGCCCTTTACTTCTGCATCGGCAGTTTCGATGCGCGGGTTTAATTCAAGGGCCTCTTCGATTCCGGAAAGCGGTACTTTACCCTCTTCCTGCTGCAGTAAATACAGAACCACCTCTGAAATTTCAGAATTATCCATTGTCTTGCTGCCCTCGACCTCGATTTGCCAACGGGAATCACTGCGCGTACGCATATAAAGCCAGACAGTGATAATAATGCCTGAAGCGCAGAACATTGCACCGGCAAGTAAAAGCCATTTACGCTCAGGCATCTGGCCTTACTCCAGATTCCTGTTCAGGCGGGTTGAACTGCTCATTCCAGAAAACAATCATTTCCCACAGGGAAATAAAACTCGCAACCAGAAACGGTCCTAAGATAAGTCCCTTGATGCCAAATTGTGCCAGGCCACCGAGAATTGCGAGAAACAGAAACAACGGGTGCAGCTGTAATTTTCTGTCAAGCACCAAAGGCTTGATCAGTGAGTCAAATAACTGGTATGTCAAAAGCCCCAAAAACCCGAGCACCAGGGCTGAACCGGTCTGGCCATTGACATACATGTACACCGAAGCCGGCCCCCAGACCATCGCCGTACCAATGACCGGAATCATAGAAAATAAAGACGCGATAAAACCATACAGCACCGGGTTCGGCAGCGAGAAGACCCAAAAATAAATACCAACCATGAACCCCTGCAAGACTGCAATAATCAAATTACCCTGCAAGACCGCATCGAGCACATCGATCATGCGTTTTCCGATTTTCGCCTCTAATTCATCGGGAAACGGCAATGCGCGGTATATTGCCGGCCCTATCTTGTCTGCACTGCGAAAAATAAAGAACAGGATAAAAATAGAAAACACAAAGTTGGTACCAAATCTGGTAAAACTCAACAGAAACTCTCCGCCCCGCATCAGTGTTGTCATACCGAGATCGGTTGAGTATTGAATCAGTTTTTGTTGCAGCTTCTCGAAGTCTGTAGAAATATATTCGAGATAGCGATCGACCCAGCGATTCTCAAGGTACAGCTGAAACGGTTTGTCACTCAAAGACCAGGCTCGCAGACTTTCGAAAGCCTGAATACCCTGGGTAACCAGAGTGAAAGCAAGCGCAGTGGCGGGAATCAGTATTATCAGTACTACAATCAAAGTCGATAGCATGGCTGCAAGACTGCGCCGGTCTCTAACCCATTTCAAGATCAGAAAATGCAGTCTTCGAAACAGTAAGAAGAGAATAAGGGCAAGAAAAAACGCCATTGCAAAACTGGAATAAATTGCCAGAACACTGAACAGAAGTGCGACAAAGATTGCTGCAAAAATCCAGGGGAGAAACCTGCGAATGTCGAGAAAATTATGGTCTTGTTTGATTTGCATGGATGTTACTGCCCATACAGTAATGCGACATAATAAGTTAGTTTATATAGCTTGTCAAATTTTTTTATTTCTTGACGCTTGAAAAGCGCGATTCAGTATCTTTATATGACCCAGAGCGGACCTCCTCCTTTTCATAAACGCCAATATATCATTGACCGCCGCTTTCAGTGGAGATTGATTCTTATGGCCACCATGCCGCTGGTCGCTTTTTTTGTAGCGGCGGTAATCGGGTATGCTATTGTCATACAGAAATTAAAATCAGCTTTCAGCTTTACCAGTGCCAATGAACTGATTATCAAAATTACCTCAGAACTGGGTACCGATATCACTTCTGATAAAATTTTTTCCAGTTTCGAGTTCTGGGGATTCATTGCCCTGCTTGTACTCGGGGTTATGCTCTTTGCCTATGCTTCCTTTGTTTTCCTGATATTCTCTCATCGAATTGCCGGCCCGATCTTCAAGTTTGGCAAAGCGATTCAAGAGCTCGCCAACGGTGATCTGACTGCCAGAGCAGAATTGCGTGCCAAAGATGAGTTTCAGCAAACTGCTGCCGCCTTCAATACTGCTGTAGCCCATATTCGGGAACGTATACGCGATATCGACAATGCCAATGAAGCTCTCACCGAATCATTGCGCATAATGAAGAAAAACAGTTCTGAGGCCAATGCCCCCCACTTTGACGACCTGATCGTAAAATCACAGGAAATTGAAAAATGCATCTCAGAATTTGAATTCAAACCTGAACGTGAATCCTGAATTCGCCCCCTACAGAACATTTGCCAAAGTCTATGATACTGCAATGGCCCATGTGCCATATTTGCGCTGGGCTTCCTTTATCGATTCAACTCTGCTCAATCACAGAATTGAAAGAAATGAATTGCTGCTCGAGATGGGCTGCGGTACCGGCATTTTGGCAAAACATCTGCATACCCTTTACCCTTCTCTGATCACCAGTGATATCAGTTTTGAAATGCTGCAGGCAGCAGGGAACAAAAATCTGCCGTTCAATTTACAGGCCAATATGTGTGCCCTGCCTTTCATTGATCAGGCTTTCAGTGCGGCACTGGCCACACATGATGTTCTCAACTATTTGCCCGATTCTACTTCTTTACAGAATCATTTTCACGAGACTGCACGTGTGATGCGAAAAGGAGGAATCTACATTTTCGACGTAACCAGTGAAATGAATGTTGTCGAATTTTATGACGGGCAGACGATCACAGAAGAATATGAAACGATGACCCTTACCTGGGAGAATTTTTATGATAAACGAAAAAAAGAAATTATCAGCACATTATCATTTATGCCTAAAGATGAAACGAAGACGGTCAGCAACCGAAACCAGATTGAAATACACCGGCAAAATGTATTCTCCCCGGCCATACTGCGCAAATCAATAAAGTCTGCCGGCTTTAAGATTCTAGGACAATTCGCAGATTATTCTCGCAAGAAGTCTCTTAAAAATGCTCGCCTAATTGTCTATGTTTTGCAGAGACTGTGAAGTATACAGTCCGGGGGGATAATCTTCCCCGCCCTCGGTGCCGGGGTGACAGCGCAGAATTCGTTTCGAAGACAGATAAAAAGCCGAATGCAAGGGCAGGTAAGTAAAAACATCCAACGCATAATGAGAACAGGTCGGGTAAAATCTGCACTGTCTGCCGATCAATGGTGACAACAGCCATCGATACAGACGAATCAAGGTCAAAAACGCTTCACGAAAAACTCCAGTGCGCCTTTTCAGATCTCGCCTGAGAACCTGGGCCGCCGGAACCTCAGGAACATTCGTGAATTTTGGGCCACGATCGGGCTTCGTCTGATTTTCTTTGCTGGACAGTTTTATCTCCCACTGGAAAATTTTTTCAACTAGAGAGTTCAGATTTTGCTGGCGGATGGATTGCGGCAAATCAAAAAAACTTTTTCGAGGTATAAGAGCGATATGCACGCTTCTTTGCGGAACCTTGCCAATGCTTTGCATTAGCCAGGTTAAACTTCGGAACAAAGAGGCCCGCAATTGCCTTCTGGCACGATTGCGATTTACCGCATTGCCAAAACCACGCGGCAGGGTAAACACAACCTGCCAAGTCTCTTCATTTGCAGATTGCGGCAAGATGACTCTGGCCATGATTTCCTGCGCATAAATCTTATGCCCATGCTTAAATAATTCTGCAATACCCCGGCGTGATTTCAGGGGCAAAAAAAGAGATTTGGGGTAAGAATTTTTATTGAGATTACTTGACAATATGGAAACGGCGTCTTTCATCAGAAACCGTTAATTTGTGTCGGCCTTTCGCACGGCGGCGTTTGAGAACAAGTCGCCCGGCAGCAGTGGCCATGCGAGCACGAAAGCCATGGCGGCGATTGCGTTTAACATTTTTGGGCTGCAGGGTCCGTTTCATAGCGAAAAAAACTTTTCGTTCGACATGATGTCAAGATTTTTTTATTTTGCATCTAGAAGCAAAAAGCCGATAATCGAACAATACGATCATCAGGATGCATTCATGACAAGAGATATCAGAAGAGAATTCAAAGAATTAGTAAAAGCAGCAGGGGAACGTGACCGCCTGTGGATGACCGGATATCTCGAAGCCTTCACAGATGATGAATCTGCACCTTTGGCATCATCTGCTATAACCGCCCCTATTTCACCTGCAATCCCATCAGCCGGCGAGCCTCTGGTTTCAATGTCCAGTCAACCAGTGGCCCCAGCAGCACCGACCGCGACAACGAACACTGTTGTCTCACAACTACCTGCACAGCCGGCAGGCGCCACTCTGCAAAGCGCACTGGTGATTTTTGGCACAGAAACTGGCAATTCAAAAAAAATCGCAAGTCAGGTACAACAGGAACTTAAAAATACAGGGCTTAAAACCAAACTGGTGAGTACGAGTCTGGTCAAGACCGATGAACTATACAAGTCAGAGCTGATTGTTCTGGTATGCAGCACCCATGGCGATGGTGAGCCCCCTGAGTCTGCCAAAGGCTTTCATTCAGCAATGCAGAACTTGAAAGTACCCCTGTCAAGCCAGAAATTTGCAGTTTTAGGTCTGGGAGACTCTTCGTATCCGGCTTTTTGCCAGACTGGCAAAGATTTTGATTCTTTTTTTGATAAAGCAGGGGCAACCCGTCTACATCCCCTCGGGGAATGTGATGTCGATTACCAGGAAACCGCAGAAAACTGGATCAATGGCCTTTTACACGCCCTGCAAACTGACCCCGGAAAAGTAAATACCGGCAGTGCGGGAAATTTGCCGGTCAATGTCTCCAATGGAAATCATAACGGCAACGGCTTAACTGCAACTCTGACTAAACCGCAAACTGTTACTGCCACAAAAGGCAAAACCCTGGCAAGGGTACGCTCAAATTATTCCCTGACCGACACTCGGGCGAGCAAAGAAATCCGCCATATCGAATTTGAATCAGATACCGAAATTGATTATTTGCCGGGCGACAGTGTCGGAATTGTGCCGGCCAATGATCTGTCTGAAACCCTTGAAGTACTGCATACCCTGCGCATTCCGGGCGATGAAGTTTTGACATGGCGCTCAGAACAGTATTCTGCAATTGATCTCTTTCAAAATAAATTATCTCTGCGATATCTGCCGCAGCGTGTGATGAAAGCTTATGAGAACCTCACTCTGAAAAAGTTACCTTCAGAAAGACTCGATCTGATTTCTATACTGGAAAGTTTTCCGCCCAATGAGAATATTGATAAACAAAGAATTGTTGATATCTTAGAACCAATTGTGCCGCGTTACTATTCGATTGCGTCTTCACCTGAGTATCATGGTAAAAATGAAGTGCATATTACAGTCGCCGATGTCATGATTGAAACAAAGCGCCGGGTGTACCGGGGTTTATGCACCGGAAACCTGTTCCATATGCCCGAAAACAAAGAACTTGAATTCAAGATTGCCAGAAATGACAACTTTCGGCTGCCAGATGCAAACTCTGACATTATCATGATTGGCCCGGGTACCGGCATTGCGCCTTTCCGTTCGTTTTTATTTGAAAGAGAAGCGCAAGGCCATTCTGGTAAAAACTGGCTGTTCTTTGGCAACCGCAACTTTGCCCATGATTTTCTCTACCAGACAGAACTGCTCGATTTTTTTGCCAGCGGTACGCTGAGTAAAATCAATACAGCATTTTCCCGGGACGGAGACCGAAAAGTTTACGTGCAACACAGAATGCTGGAACATGCCAAAGAATTGTATGAATGGCTTGAGAACGGCTCCGTAATGTATGTCTGCGGCTCAAAACATCCGATGAGTAAAGATGTCGATGAAGCTTTGTTCAACATTATAGAAAAACAGCGTCGCAATGGCCGCAAAGACGCAGAAACTTATTTTAATGATCTCATTGAGAGCGGCAGGTACAAAAAGGACGTGTATTAAAGAATGGCAGGCACCGACCAAAAAGATTTAAAAGAAACCATTGCAGAAAAAGCCAAACGAACCAGCAATGGCCTGCGCGGAACTCTCGCTGACAGCCTCAAAGATGAACACACCGGCTCTCTGCGAGATACTGACCAGCTGCTGGTAAAATTTCACGGAATCTATCAACAAGACGATCGGGACCGCCGTAGAGAGCGGGAAGAACGCAAACTCGATAAACTGTACTCATTCATGATACGCGTGCGAATCCCGGGGGGATTCATCGGGCCCGTACATTGGGAGATGGCGCAGAATATTGCCGGTAAATACTCTACCGGAACTATTAAAATCACCACCCGACAGACAATTCAACTGCATGGAATATTGAAGTCAAACTTAAAGCCAACAATTAAATCATTCAATGAAGTTTTTCTCGATTCAATAGCTGCATGTGGCGATGTCAATAGAAATGTCACCACTACTGCCAACCCTGCATCTTCGCCCCATCATGATGAAATCAATAATCTGGCAAAAGAAATCAGTAAAATGCTGTTGCCGAAAACCAGAGCGTATTATGAAGTCTGGCTCGACTCTGAAAAGCTGGTCGAGAAAACAGAAGAAGATCCGCTCTACCGAGATGTCTACCTGCCGCGTAAATTCAAGATCGGGGTGGCCCTGCCCCCCTGGAATGATGTGGATATTTTCACCAATGATATTGGCCTGATTGCCATTGAAGAAAACGGAAAAATTATCGGCTACAATGTTGCAGCCGGCGGGGGTCTTGGTACTACTCACGGCAATGAAAAAACCTATGCCCGTCTGGCTACGGTACTTGGTTTTGTGCCGAAAGAATCTGTCTTGAAAGTTGTATATGAAATTGTAACCGTGCAACGCGACTTTGGCAACCGGGACGATCGTAAACTTTCCCGCTTGAAATATACCATTGACAACATGGGTCTCGAAGAATTCAAAAAAGAAGTTGAGAAAAGATCAAGTATTTCTTTTCAGTCTATTAAGCCCTATTCATTCAAAACCCGATCTGACCAGTATGGCTGGGCACAGGACGCAAAAGGTGCATGGCACTTTACTCTGTTTGTTGAGAATGGTCTGGTTACAGATTCCGAAGATAGAAAACTGAAAACCGCATTGTATGAGGTTGCGAAAACCCGTAGAGCGGCTTTTCGCTTCACCTGCAACCAGAATGTAATTTTTGCGGATATCAAAACTTCTGATGTTCCGGTTATCGAAGAAATCATTCGAAAATACAAACTGCAGGAAATTAATGAAACGGCTAGTCTCGTACGAAAAAACTCCATGGCCTGTGTTGCATTGAATACCTGTCCGCTTGCATTAGCAGAGGGCCAGCGTTATCTGCCGCTGCTGCTCGATAAAGTCGATGCTGTCGTTACCAAAAATAATCTGAATAATGAACCGATTACCTTTCGCATGACTGGCTGCCCGAATGGCTGTGCCCGGCCTTACAATGCAGAAATTGGCCTTATTGGTACTGCGTATGGTAAGTACAATTTACACCTTGGGGCAGACTGTAACGGTACTCGTTTGAATAAAAAGTACCGGGAAAACCTCGAAGAATCTGAAATATTACAGGAACTTGACTCACTCTTCGCTCGATTTAATCGAGAGAAGAATACCGGTGAGTCATTCGGTGATTTCTGCAACCGCGCAGGCTTGACCGGATCCTAAACAAAATCAAAAACGCGAAAACCAAAAAAGAGAACAGACCAGAGAAAACCGACAAAAAAACACAATGGTTTCTTAAAGGCCGATCTTCTTATCTTCAATCGAAAGAACCTTTTCTTTGAGATCCTGTAATACTTTTCTCAAAAATTGGGTGCGTTCAGGCTGACTGTCTGTTGCCCTTTTTAATCGCTCGCGAAGCACTGTCATCTCATTCCAGTCTTGAAGCTGTTCGTCAGGCAGAATTGTCTGCAAAGTTCTCGACAATATCGACGACAAGCCTGCAAACTTTCCCTGGGTAGAAACAGCAATACGCCATGGTCCTTTGCGTACCACTGATGCAGAATAAAAATCACAGTAAACGGGGTCATCCACTACATTCAACAGGATATTCTTTCTGGTCGCGTATGCTCGCAGGCGTTCATTGATTTTTTTATCACCAATCGCAACATACACCATGAATTTTTTGAGCAGATCCCGTTTGCGAATTTTTCTCAACTTCAGTTTTATTTTACCCTGCCCGGCAAGTTCGCGAATTTCAGGAATTGCCTGCAAAGAAATGACCTGAATATCTGCCTGCGCCAGTAGCAGACCTTCTATTTTTTCAAGAGCAACCATGCCGGCCCCCGCGACGAGAACCGGCCTCTTGTGCAGTTTTAAAAACACAGGCAGAAGTTCGCTAGAGGGTTTTTCAGTATCAGATAACAATGCGGGGTTCTACCAGATGAGAATTCTGATGAGAGTTTCTTGCCGGCTCTTTTTGCCAGTCTGTCTTTAAACTGTAACCTATCATGATCAGGGCGGGCCCCCCATTCTCTCGCGGGTCTACTGTGTGAATGGCTTTTGACAGCTCAAACCGGTAAATTTTTGATTTTGCAGTACCTGCATTTTCAATCATGACAAAAGGCAAATCGGGGTTTGCCCCGGCTTGAAAAAAGGCATTGGCAATTTCATTGAATCTCAGTGCACCCATGAAGACTACGATTGTTCCGGGATAGCTTGCCAGTCGTTGCATATCTTGTTCACTTTTTTTGTGCAGTTCATGGCCATTGATAATGCAGACACAATCAGAGACCGAACGCAACGTAACCGGAAGTGAAAAATCTGCTGCTGCCGCATTCAACGAACTTACTCCGGGTATGATTTCCCAGTCTATACCGGCAGAATGCAATGCCGATAGTTCTTCACCAAGGCGGCCAAAAATCGCACTGTCGCCGCCTTTCAGACGAACTGTTTTTTTATTCTGCAAAGCAGATGAAATCATAAGCTGGTTAATTTCATTTTGAGTTGCCGAATGCGCTCCGCACCTTTTACCTACCCCGATACACCGGGCATTTGGCGAGATAATTTCAGAAAAAGAGGGTAAGTCAATCAGAGCATCATAGGCGACAACTTCAGCAGAGGCAAGCTCCCTTGCCCCTTTGAGAGTGAGGTAGTCAGCATGGCCGGGACCGGCCGAGATAAATATTACCCGGGCAGACATTTAAAATCTCATAAAACCTGCACCGCTTGTGAGATTGGTCCCTTCATCGATTAGAATAAACCCACCTGTGAAGCGGTTCTTTCGATAATCATCGGCAATTACCGCAGAGGCTGCACGAATTTTTACCAGCCCGATATCATTCATGGCCAACTCTTCGACCCCGCTGATATCTTCCAGGGTCGAAATATCTGTTTTGTAAACGATTTCAGAAATTCTTACCTTTACCCGGCGTGAATTCTGTTGCAATAGAAATGTCGCTCCGGCTTTCAGTTTAGAAGAGCTCATCCAGCAGATGTTTGCTGTAATATCCTGGGTGGTTTCAGGCGCAGCCCCGGCATCGACTAAAAAGTCACCCCGGGAAATATCGAGATTGTCTTTCAAACGAATTGCGACTGACATCGGTGCAAAAGCTTCATCAATTTCCCCATTGTACACGTCGATGCCTTCAATCTCAGTTTCAAAACCAGCGGGCAAAACCATTACTTTCTGACCTTTGCGAAAAATACCACTGGCGATTGACCCTGCATAGGCACGGTAATCTGGGTGTTCTTGAGATTCAGGGCGGATGACATACTGCACGGGAAATCTTGGCGACTGCAGATTAATATCACTTTCAATATATACTTCTTCAAGGTGATGCAGAAGCGAGCGCCCTTCATACCAGGGCAGATTCTCAGACTTGTTCACCACATTATCACCTTTCAAGGCACTCACCGGAATAAAGCTGATATCCCGAATATTGAGCTTTGCCGAAAACTTTCTGAAATCTTCACAAATGGTTTCAAACGTTTCCTGCGACCAGTTGACCAGATCCATCTTGTTTACACAGACAACCAGGTGGGGTATAGCCATCAGCGAGGCAATGATCGAATGCCGACGGGTCTGTTCAATAATTCCGGCCCGGGCATCAACAAGAATTATCATTAGATTTGCGGTTGAAGCACCCGTCACCATATTCCGGGTGTATTGTATATGACCGGGGGTATCTGCAATAATGAATTTTCGTTTCGGGGTCGAAAAGTATTTATAGGCAACATCAATTGTAATGCCCTGTTCCCGTTCGGCCTTGAGACCATCGGTAAGCAGAGCCAGGTTGAAAAAATCATCGCCTTTTTTTAGACTGCTCTTTTCAACAGCTTCAATCTGGTCTTGCAGTAAACTGCGGCTGTCAAACAGCATGCGACCGATCAACGTACTTTTACCGTCATCGACACTGCCTGAAGTCAAAAATCGCAACAGTTCCATTAGAAGTATCCTCCGCGTTTTCTTTCTTCCATCGCAGCTTCTGAGCGTTTATCATCAATTCTGGAACCGCGTTCTGTTGTTTGAGCGGTGATGATCTCATCAATAATGGTACTGACATTGTCGGCATGTGATAACACTGCCGCAGTGCAGGTCATATCACCGACGGTACGAAACCGCACTGTCTTTTTCTCAACGGTTTCATCGGCATCTCGATAAATATACTCTGAATCTGGGTACCAGAGTCCATCTCTGGAAAAAACATTTCTCTCATGAGAAAAATACAGTTTTGGCAGTTCAATATTCTCTCGCTCAATGTAACGCCAGACATCGAGCTCGGTAAAATTGCTGATCGGGAAGACACGAACATTTTCGCCTTTCTGTATTTTCCCATTGAACAAATTCCACAGCTCTGGTCTTTGCAGGCGGGGTTCCCACTGCCCGAATTCATCTCTGACTGAAAAAATTCTCTCTTTTGCCCGGGCTTTTTCTTCATCCCGGCGCGCTCCGCCAATGCAGGCATCAAACTTCAGTTCTGCAATCGCATCGAGCAGGGTCACTGTCTGCAGAGCATTGCGACTTGCATGTTTCCCGGTTTCTTCTTTGACCCTGCCCTGGTCAATACTGTCTTGAACTTTTCTTACAATCAGGCGCTCACCGATTCTGTTTACCAGATTATCGCGGTAATCGAGCGCCTCTTGAAAATTATGGCCGGTATCAATATGTACCAGCGGAAACGGAAATTTGCCCGGACGAAATGCCTTCAGGGCAAGATGCACCAGCAGAATCGAATCTTTCCCGCCTGAGAAGAGCAAGGCAGGGTTGTCAAACTGGGCTGCAGTCTCTCTCAAGATATATATCGCTTCTGCTTCAAGAGCGTCCAGGTAATCAAGATGATAAGATTTCATTTTTCCTCTTCATTTTTCTTCTGCAATAGTTTTTCTTCTGCAGATTATTTGTTGCGGTCAATTCTAATTCGCCGCATGTAATCCGCACTCTCTACCCGTATTCTGTTCCCACCACCAGCGACCTGAGCGAGGGTCATCACCCGGTTTTACCGGCGACGTGCATGGGGCACAGCCAATGCTGGGATAATTTTTTTTATGCAATTCATTCACTGGTACAGAATGTTCTTGAATATATGATTCTAGCTCTTCATCTGTAAAATAAAACAGGGGATGAATTTTCAAAACATTATGATCTTCATCCAATTCAACAGGCAGCATTTCTGCACGGCCGGTGGACTGCGCCGCTCGTATGCCGGTTACCCAGATTTTCTGATTCTGTAGTGCCCTTTTTAATGGCTTTACCTTGCGAATAAAACAGCACTCTTTTCGATTTTCGACAGAATCAAAAAAACTGTAAGAACCTTTTTCTCTTACCAGAGTTTCAACATCCCCGGCTTCAGGAAAATACACCTTTATTTTGAGGGAATAGGCCTTGTTCGTCAAGTTGAGCAAATACTGGGTTTCTTCGAACAATCGCCCGGTATCTAATGAAAAGATTTCAATTTTTTGAGCAAGGCCTGCAGTGGCGATCATCTCTGTTAAGACCTGGTCTTCTTTACCGAGACTGCTCGAAAAGACAACCTGCCCGGGAAAGCCTACAGCAGCTGATTGCAGCGCGGCGACACTATTGCCGGCTTTAATTTCAGCTGAAATTTTTTCTGCGATCAGATGAAATTCATCAGGAATCGCCGACATCATCAACCTGCTACAATTGGCGGCTCACCGAACAAGCCATCGATCGATAAATATCGCTCACCGGTGTCATAATTAAATGTTAGAACCTTGCTGCCTTTCGCCAGATCGGGAAGTTTCTGGGCAACCGCTGCGAGAGACGCACCGCTCGATATACCCATAAATAAGCCCTCTTCTTTTGCAGCCCGGCGGGCATATTCAAATGCACTTTCTTTCGTTACCTGCACAACCCCGTTCAATAGATTGGGCTTCATGATCGCGGGAATGAAGCCTGCACCAATTCCCTGAATAGGATGAGGGCCGGGTTTGCCACCACTCAACACGGGTGATGCTTCGGGTTCAACAGCAAATACCTTGAGTGAGGGCCATTTCTCTTTTAAGATTTCTGCCACACCGGTAATGTGGCCGCCCGTACCCACACCGGTAATGATTGCATCGAGACCATCGGGAAAGTCATTGATGATTTCCTGGGCAGTGGTACGTTTATGCACTTCAACGTTCGCTTCATTTTCAAATTGTTGAGGCATCCATGAACCCGGGGTTGCAGCAATCAGTTCATTAGCTCGTTCGATTGCACCTTTCATTCCCTTTTCTTTCGGGGTCAGGTCAAACTCAGCACCATAAGCAGACATGATCTTACGGCGTTCGATCGACATGCTCTCTGGCATAACCAGAATAACCCGATAGCCTTTAACGGCCGCAACCAGCGAAAGCCCTACCCCGGTATTTCCTGAAGTGGGTTCAATAATAACGCCACCCGGTTTCAGTTTACCGCTGCGTTCGGCATCTTCAATCATCGCCAGAGCGATACGGTCTTTAATGCTGCCGCCCGGGTTCTGTCTTTCGAGCTTGATCCAGACTTCATAGTCATTGCCAAAAATTTTATTTATTCTCAAGTGGGGGGTATTGCCAATGGCATCTAACATAGTTTTAACTTTCATAATGATTCTCCTTGGTTTTGTATTAGAAAAAATTCCCGAGTGGGACAGAGGTTCAACAACAGCAACAACAACAGATAGAAGTGCAGAATTCAGCAGAAATATGGTCAATATAAGCAGAATGCAAAATCTGGGAAGATTTCGCCGATTTTTCGCTTACCGAAAAATTGATTTCCATATGCTGGGAAGTATATAAATTTTAAGATATGCCGTCAATTATAAACAAGGTTATAAAACTCAAAGAGAAAAATCAATTTTAGACTGGTATTGTATTCACAAAATTACAGTCAGCAGCAAACTCGGTGTTTTTTCCCGAGTTAAATTATTTCTTTTTTGAAGACTTGTTCGAAGACTTGCCGGGTGTCGGTTTGCCACCTGATTTTGCGCGGTTGCCAAAACTTTTACCACGAGGAGAAAAACCTCTCTTGCGATCCCGGGAACCGCCACGACCCCCGCGTTTTTCGTCTTGGCCGCCTTTTGCTGCCAGCGGCTCAATGTCTCTGCCCGATGTTCCCGATAAAGTATCTCGATAAAAATCTTGCAATAGTGCGCCGATAACGTATTCTGGGGTTGACAACTGCGTCAACTCTTCTGCAAGTTTTATATAATCGTCAGGAACAGTTTTGCCAAGCAGGGCGGAGACCCGTTCTTTCAACGAACTTCTACGCGCCGCAATAACCTCTTTGAAAGTGGGCAGCGCTTTTCTTGAGAAGGTAAAGCCGGTTTCTCTTTCCATTCTGCGAAAGCGGGAAAAATCAGATGGGGACACCAGAGTAATGGCAATACCGGTTTTGCCGGCCCGGGCTGTTCTACCAATTCTGTGTGTCAGGGCTTCGGCAGTATCAGGTACCGCATAGTTTACAACATGTGTAAGATTCGATATGTCAATACCACGGGCAGCAACGTCAGTCGCTACCAGGGCTCCGCGCTGGCTGTTCTTAAACCAGCGCAATATTTTTTCTCTCTGTGCCTGGGAAAGATCACCATGCAGAGCTTCTGATACGAATCCTCTTTGTTGCAGGTTTCTGGCCAGCTCATCGGTATCCATTTTTGTGCGGCAGAAAATGATGCCAAAAAAATCAGGATTAAATTCCAGAATCCGCGCCAGGGCATCCGGCTTGTCACTCGCATGCACTTCATATGCAATTCGCTCTGTGCGGTTTTCTTCTTTTGTTTCTGCCTTAACCTGTATGGTTACAGTGTTCTTCATATAGCCCTGCGCAATTTTTCGCAGGCGATCGGGCATGGTTGCCGAGAACAACAGGGTGCGGCGTTCTTCATTTGCCGATGAAAGTATTGCTTCAAGGTCTTCTTGAAATCCCATGTCGAGCATTTCATCTGCTTCATCTAACACTAAAAATTTCAGCTGGCTCAAGTTCAGACGCTTGCCCCGCACATGATCCAGTACCCTTCCCGGTGTGCCGACGACAATGGCCGGGTTTTTCTTCAAAGCCATGATTTGCGGACGTATTGCCTGACCGCCATACACCGGAGCGAGCTGGTGGCGTCGTTTACCACGGAATGATTCAATCTCATTGCAGACCTGCAGGGCCAGTTCTCTGGTCGGGGTCAAGATAAGAGACTGCACAAAACCGGCAGACTCTTCACAAAGCTCGAGCAGTGGAATGCCAAAGGCAGCAGTTTTACCGGTTCCGGTTCTGGCTTTTGCGATAATATCTACATCGCTGGTCAATACTTTGGGAATTACTTCTGCCTGTATTGGGGTAGGTTCGGTGAAACCTTTTTGCTCAAGGGCAAGAAGTGTGATCGGGGAGATTCCCAGACCAGCAAAAGTGGAATTGTTGTGCATTTATGATTCTCTCACCATTGTTGATTCGCGAGATGTGCCGTAAATACATTAAAAGTCAGAGTGCAGCCTCTCAATGAAATTACATGATTTTAAGTCTCAGCTTTTGAATTCCAGCAGGCGGGGAACCAGAACCCGGGTTTCGAGTTCGAGATGTTCATGCAGATCCTGGTATAACTGCACGACTTTACGGTACAGTTTATGCAGGCGCGCTGAATCGGTCTTATCAGGGCCAAAATTTCTGGCAAGCTCAAGAATCTTGTGAACATCATCTTCATGATGATCATGCTGGGAGATCATTTCTGAAAGCACCGAGTCTGACTCGGCATTTTTCATGACCGCATGCGGGTCATCTGAAGTTGCAATTTCATCTATCAGCGGGAACAAAATATTTTCTTCTTCGTCCATATGGGCGTTCATTTTCGCTTTGAAACTATCCCAAATTGCGGCAAACTCTTTTACCGGTTGCTCTTCTCGAACATTTTGCAGCATGGTTGAAATATCATCCATTACGTCGCGGGCAAATGAGTGATGAGTCGCCACCAGATAACTGGTAACACGGTTAAGTTCCAGATGACTGAAATCAGGTTCAAAGGCATTCATTGGGTCTTTTACATAAAAAAAACTGGCGTGTCAATACCAAGAACTACCTCAACAAATACGTAGAAACCCCGGCAGTTTCGAGCTGCCCTTATTCACGATTTAGACGGATTTATTCTTCCTATCTTGCGGGCTAATGATTAGGAGGCTCCGATACCGAGTCTGCTAAGATCTGCAGAATGCGATCGTGATACACTTTCAGTTTTTTTTCGGGAATCTCTTGTCCAAGAAACCATTCTCTGCACATCATTTTTGCACAATGCACTGTAAGATCATCAAATTGCTCGGGCAGATGCACCGCCGGCTCAAAACCGGTCACCGGTGCCTGCTCTTTCTCGAGGGTATGCATGGCAAGTTCTCGCAAATTATTCAGCACGGAGGGGACATTCTTTGCGAGTCGAACCATTCCTTTCAGCAGATTATAATGAGCTGCCAATCTTGAATAGCGGATATAACCTGTTGCAGAAATTGACTGACTGAGATTATTTTCTTTTGCCAGGCAGTCAAAGGCAAGGCAAATTCCTTCTCCATAAAATGAAAAGTTCTGCGGATGCTCCCACAGAGATATCTGAGAATGCGGACTCCCGAGCGGGTGAAGCAGACAACCAGAATGCGATTCACTGAGCTCTCCGAGAAATGGGCACACATAATGTTCACGAATTATGCGCAGACTTTCTAATCTCTGCTCGCCTGCCTGACGAAACTGAACAATATTCTCGGCTTGAGAAATATCTGTCTGCAGAAATTGTTCAGTGTTATCTCTTAAGTATTTTCTTCTTTCCTGGTCAGTAAGATTGAGATTATTCAGTCCGCAGCAGGAACTGCAGGAAACATCGGTTCGCATGCAGGCATTCATCGTTTACCGGGGGCGGGCAATAACAACATTAGAACGTTTTGATTCATGGTCTCTCAATTCCGGGGCTTCATCATAAGCCGAATCACAGGCCGTGACCCAGAAATAATAAGGAATATCGCCCTGTAGAAGTGGATATTCGAACCTTAATTCTGGCTTGTTGCGGGTATAGACAATATTCTGCTCAATCATTTCATTGGTAATGGTTATCTGCAGACGATTCGTATCTTTACCAGTCAGGCGAAAGTCTTTGTCATTGATGGTTTTGAGCAGACTGCCCCCACCCTCTAATGATTCAGCCCGGGCATAGCGAATCACCCCTAGCGGTTTATCCTGGGTGAGACCGTAATAGATGTGATAGCGCCCTCCTTTGATCACATCAAGTTCAGGATTTCTGAAAAAACTCAACGTTATCTGCTCAATCGATTCATCGATCACCGCCAGTCCCTGGGGTGGTGCCGGCGGCAGATTTTGACGGGTTGCAATGTGCAACGATTTAAGCCTGGGAGAAATTCTACCAGAAGCGTCTGAGAACAACTCAATCCGGTATTGAAAAAAGCGGGCAGATACTTCCATTGCCCGCCAGGGTCGAAAAGGAAGTTCATAGTCGGGAGTATCGGGCTTAAAGGGCAGATTCGAATATCGAATAAAAAATTTGAGACGGGTTCCTGCAGGAATCTCAGTATTCATCAATACTTTTAGAATAGAACTTGCCGAATAACCGATATCATAACGCGGCGAAGTAAAAACTCCCTTGTCAACATCCATCCGCCCTGCAAGCTTCACAGGTTTACCGAAATGTCCCGAACCGGTAGCAGGGTCTACCACTGCATTTGCTAAAAGCATTTCATCAATCGCACCTAAGAACCCCCTGCCAATCTGCAGGCGGGAACCGTCAAAGGCATGAAATTTACCGAGTAAGGTTGTCGCGCCTGATTTGCCGTTGACAGTGACAAATATCTTGTCCTGTTCTATCCCGTTGAGATAAACCGTCATTTCACCTTTTGCTTCGTTATATGTCAAAAGCAGTTCATTAAATTTCTCACTGCTTACACTTGTTCTGGTTCGCAGAAGTACATTTTCAGCACTGACATTTCCCAATGAAAAAATATTTCTGAACGAAAAAACTGCCTGACCATTCTCAAGATAAAGATACATGGCAGTTAATTTACCCTCAAAGACCCCACCTTTGCGAAGAATATCCATCCGGTTTTTTCTTTCATAGGGCTTAAAACGAAGGTAGATTGAAAAGTCTCCTATGTGATCTTTTCTTTCGGTGAAAAGATATTCCGGTGGTTCCAGATCAATACCATGCTTGGGTTGCTCAAAGCTCGCTGCCATACCCACTATATTATTGCCCTTGATATTGCGGTAACGAGCAACATCAATTCCGAAACCTGCCCGACCAGATCTCAGAGTAGAGTCGAAGTTTAAAAACAGGTATTCACTTTGCAATTCCTGTAGCTCAACAGATTTTCTTTCCAGTAAAACATTTTCTTCACCAGAACTTGCCTTTTGAATAACCACACCCTGTAATTGATGAGCCTGAAAAGAACTCCCGCCTGCCCCAAAGAAAAAGTCTTTAGCAACAGGATAAACAGAAGTACCAAGAGAGAAGTATAAGCCTACAGCCAGAAAGAATTTCAGTAATTTAGATTTGTTCGATTTTCTGTACGCGCCGCTGGTGACGGCCACCTTCAAATTCTGTGTCGAGAAATAAACGAACGATACGAAATGCCATTTCGAGATCCAGAACCCGGCCACCCAGGGCAAGTACGTTGGCATCATTATGCCGGCGAGCCATTTCGGCTGTGAATGCATCATGACAAAGAGCTGCACGAATCCCCTTAAACCGATTGGCCGCAATCGAAATACCGATTCCGGTACCACAGATAAGAATTCCTCTTTCAATTTCTTCATTGAGTATTGCCTTACAAAGTACCTGCGCATAATCAGGATAATCGACTGACTCATCAGAACTGGTGCCAAAATCCTGCCATTGAATTGCCTTGAACTCATTTTTGATTGACGTTTTTAACGCTAGCCCACCATGATCTGCTGCTATACCCACCTGCATAAACTCGCTTGAATTTCAGGTATGTCATGTCTATTCTAATATCGGAAGAAATTATGATAAGTTTATGCAATTACCCCGGTAAAGATTGCCGGTTCGTTGAGGTTTACTCAAAAAATCTGTTGACCTGTACGACAAATGCCGATCATTAAGAAGGAATCAATTGCGAACTTTAATATAAAATGACGGGTTGCTCTATCAATATGTACAGAAATAAAATCTACCGCTTATTTTTCTGCGCGCTTTTTTTATTTATTCATTCTGGCATATTTTCACAGGAGCCGGCTGAGGTAGACAACGCTCAGCGTATACTCGAACTGAACCGGGTCGGTATTGAACTTTCTGAGCAGGGTGAGTATGCAGAAGCAATTCAGAAATTTGAAGAAGCTTCCCGTCTTGAAGATCGCCGTGGCAGTATCTCATGGCATAACCTTGCATATGCTTTTGAGCAGTCGGGTGATCGAAAAAAAGCGATGGCTTCATACATCAATGCCCTGGAAAGAAATCCTGACCTGCTGCCCTCTTTACAGAATCTGAGTCGTCTTGAATATCTCGAGGGTAACTACCGGGAATCAATTCAATATGGAGAGAAAGTTTTGCAAATTGATCCGCGCAATCGGGAAGTTCCTCGCTGGCTACCCGATGCATATGCCAGAGCTGCAGAAAAGCGCATGTTTGATTTGCGCAATACTGATCAACCCGGTGAAAAAGAAAACGAAGAAGATTACAAACCTGAAATGCTCGACCGCGAGTACCAGATTCATGTGGGAATGAAGGTAAACCCGGTGTTCCGCTTTTTGAAATCCAGTTCTGCCCTGGCAATACATACACAGGGGGGACCAAACGTCATACCCAATGATCTTTATGCAAGTTTGCGTCTCAATAATTTTTTTGAACTGCGTACCAGTATAGGAAATCCCTTTTTCGGATTGCTGCAGCCCGCATTTATGGCAGGTCGCCAGAATATTGATTATCTCATACACCATAAATCTTTTTACTGGGGAGCCGGTGTTCAGTTTACCCAGCTCAATCTTGGCAAATCGGCGATTCCTGATCGAGCAGACTTTCTGGAAAATACAGCTTACAGTGATCTCTCAGATACAAAGTTTGGTATAGAGTTAGGCAGCAAAGGCAAAGATACACTGTTTCGCATTCGCTTTTTCCCCCGCTATTTATTTAGAGACTCAGAGGGGGCTGCTGTTCAAAACCGGTTTGACACCGCAGACTTCTTGATTGAATTTCGGGCAATGCTTGACCTGTTCAGCAAACGGGACAAAAACAATGTATTCTCTGCTACCCCGGCAGAATTCTATGCCCGCTTTCAGACCAGTGAATTGTATATTACCGAATACTCCCGCCCAAGTGACTCATCCACTCGATCCCACTGGTTCGGCACTTATGATATTATGGTGGGTATGGAATTCGGCTCTCTTAAAGAAAAATTTGACGAGATTCCTTTTACCATCGGCTTTGAACTGGCAGAACGATTGTACTTCTTTGATACAGGCAATACGAATCTGTCAGGATTTGGAAATTCACAGGGATATTTTGGCTTTAATCTTGATAGCGCGCTGACCGGAACTTCATTCCCGGGTTTTCGGTCAAATTCACATATTTTCTCTTTTTTCAGCAGACAAAGGTTTTTTACTCACTGGATTTTTACCCAGCGACTGGGTCTTGAATTTACCCGTTCTGCCGAATCGGTACACGGTCTACTGCTCGAACTGGGAGTCGAAGCACGCTATTGAAATATCTTTATCTTCTCTGTTATCTTTTTTTCAGTCTGTTTTTTCACTCGATTATTCATGCTCAACGCATCTATGATTACAACTGGCGAGATTTTCAACTGCAGGGTAAAGAGCACCTGAAATTCGAGAGGTATGATGTCGCTCTGTATTATTTCGAAAAAGCAGAACGCTGGGCACGCAATGATTCCAGCACCACAGAATATGAACGCGGAGAACTGTTCGGGAATATAGGTGATTGCTTGCAAATACTGGGTAAAGAATTTGAAGCAAGGGATTACTATGAGAGCAGTCTTGATGCCGGGTTCATAGAACCTGCTCGTATTTTATTTCTAGCCAGATTCTATCGTAAACGCCGGAACTATTCTGTTTCAATTCGATATTTTGCAAATTATTTTGAACTCAAGCCTACCGACATGCAGGCAGTCTGGGAACATGCGCAGACAAAAGCCCTGCATGAAGGCAGAGATTCTGCAAAACAGTTTTTGCAAACCTGGAGAGAAAAAAGAAGCTGTGAAATCAGTGTACGGCCGACTGACACTCAACTCACTTGTCTCGACGAATTTCGAAGAAAGTATGCAGGACATCCTGAAAACAGTTTCGCCTATGTGCGCGCTTTGTCAGCCGCGGGAAATTCTGACGAGGCGATGAAAATTGCCGAATGGCTGTATACCATATTTGGGGATGACCCTCGTTATGCCTGGCCGGCTGCAACACTGTTTTATCAGAAAAAAAAATACAGCAAAGCAGAAGAAGTACTGTTAGAGATTTTAGAGAAAGAAAGTCTTAATCGTCAGGCTCTTGAACTTCTCTATGCAATCGCTCTGGAAACTGACAACGAAAACAAAGCAGATAGAATAAATAAGATGATTGAGCAATCAGAAAGCTTGAGGTGAACCTCAATCTGCAGAATTCTTTCCCGGGGTGCATAGATAAAAACGTGCACCACCGTCAAAAGGAAACGCAGCGAGATGAATGGCATGTGGCTGAATTGTAATCATTTCACCTTCTGCCAGATCAACAATATCTTCTTCAATGATCAGGCGCATCTTGCCTTCAAGCACCAGAATCATCTCTGGTACTGCGTGGGAATGGTATGGCACAAGTTCCCCTCTCGAATGTTTGAGTTCATAGACTCGGTGCCTTTTAATGAGCAGGGTTTTCAAAAAACGATGCAGCTCAAGTTCTGAGCCGAATATACGCCGGCTGTCTTGAATATCATAGAATTTTGAACCCTTTTCATTCATGCTTTATTTCCAGAGGTTTTCTTTCATTTCTTGCTGACGACGTTTAATTTCGTCAATATTTGCCTTGTTTTTTTCTTTCATCTCTTTGAGCATTTTATAATTTTTTTCTTTCATGACATCAAGATGAGCAAAAATTTCCATTTTCTTTTGCATGAATTCTTCGAGCTTCTTTTTCTGCATTTCAGCAGCATCGGTACGTACCTGCTCACCCGGCGAGAGATCAAGCGACCCAGACGAGCTTGCTACTGCAACTTTACCGTCATTCACATAGACCCCGGGTGGTATATCAGAGTCTTCATGTTTTTCTGTGCTCTGCCCTTCGGTCATCACAAACTCAGTACCCCTTACCCCCGCAGTGGTTGTCGGGCTGCGAATTTCATAGCTGCTGCCCGAGGGGAGTTTTTTTACAAGTTTGTTGTAAACGGTACCGTTCTTCAGTTCGACCACAAGATTACGGGTTTCACCTGCTTCATATAACTGTGCAAGATTGATATAGGAATACGGTGCAAGCTGTAAAACTGCCTCGGGCCCAATCTGAACATGAACCTTCCCTTTTCCGGTTTGAATTTCATCACTCTGGTAAAAAATTGTCTGCGGACGTACCCTGACTTTTTTTCCATCACGAATATACCAGGCCTCACCTATAACGAGAGTGGCAGCTGCCAAAGTCTCGCCACCCTGTGCAAGCAATGCAGAATGTGGAACAAATGAAGCAAGTACCAGTAAGATTGCTAAATAAAATTTTCTATTTTTCATATTTTTTCCCCGTGCAGTTTAGACGCTCTATATCTCAATTTGTTCTCTAAACCTCAAATTCTATCAATTGTACATTTTTATCCATGGCAAGTTCTGCCTCAAAATGGATCATACCCGTCAAATCTGCCGGCAGCAGGAACTCCGCCCCGCGTACCGAAAGATTCTGCATTTCATGTAAATTATTATTGATATACAATTTCAAGTACAGAATAGACGAGCCGTTGCCGCTGGTTTGCCAGAAGAAACCTGTCCCATTCGGCAAGGTTTTGATTTCAAGGGAAAAGATACAGCCGGGAATTTTGGGTTCGGCAAATTTGAAGGTCGCCGAAGAAAGCAGGTCTTCAGATTGCAGGTCACCCGCCCTCAACTCTGGCATGGGGGTTAAGGCAAATGGGCTCAGCATCGATGAAGATTCCAGTGCAAAAGCACCGGCAATTCTTGAGATTGCCAATTTTACACGCCGGGCAATCGGTTCGACCGGGGGTTCTTCGAGTAAGATTTCACTGTCGAGATACATTTCCCAGACCTCTTTGAGCATTGATTCTTCTTGTAAGGCCACTGCCCCCGTACCGTTCGATGATCGCAGTTCAGAGAGTGCCTGCATCCAGGTTGCTTCAGACATGCCCTCGGGAAGATCTCCCTGACTTTCGCTTCGTGATCTGTCAAATGGCATTTTTTGCCCCCTTCGGTGCGGGTCGCCGGGAAAAATCGGTGTTCAAAAATAAAATCATTCAGTACCCTCATCTTTAGAGTATCGTCGCAGTTCGTCAAGACCTTCTTTAATTCTGCGGTTGACTGTACTCAAGGTAAACCCGGTCAAGTGTGCCAGATCACGCTGGGTTACTGTGGGTTTTTGTTCCTGTAATTCTTTCAACAACATTTCTCTTTTAACAGCGTGCTCAGAATTTTCGGTTCCGGCAAGTTTTTGTGAATACAATTTTCCCAGTTTCTCCTGTATTTTGTAAAACTGATCTTTTTGACGTGCAAGCGAGCGTTCATGTTTTTGCAAAAATTTACGGTAATCTTTCAAAAAAGTCAAACTTGCCCGGGCATTGACCATTTCCCGTACCATTGAAATTTTTAAAGGAAAACCAAAATACAGCCGCAGTATAATCTGGGTTTCGCGTGGTAAAATCTCAAGCATTTGGCGGATGGATTGTCGTTCATCGCTCGAGCCTTCAAAGACAGGGCTGGCCGAGGCAAGCTTGAGTTCTTCTTCCGGATCGGCAAAATCATCTACTGCAGAATAGACACTGCGAGAGATCTTGCGACGGCCAATAAACTTGAGAAATGCAAAACGCAGGCGTACAGTAACAAATACCAGAAAACTGATTCCTCGGGCCGGGTCATAGTCTAGAAACAGGTGTTCAATTTTATCCTGATAAAACAGATAAAAATCGGATGAAACGTCTTCACTGTGTCGAAGACGATGGGCGGCAAACCGGTAAATATGCTCATGCAGTTGAATTACAGCCGCCTCTTTCACAGAAGGCAGCGCATCTTTCGCTGAATAGAGACGAAATAGTTCTTGAAAGTCTGTCTCAAACATATTTTCTGGCCATTCGCAGAGATTTTAGGACATTTTCTGTACGCAGAAGATTTCAGCAACAAAATCCTGCAAGCGGAGAGTAAAAATCATGAAATTTGCAAAACTCGAAGGGCTCGGTAACGACTATTTGTTTACTGAAGACTCCCCCAAAAATCCTGCACGGGCAGCACGTTTACTGTGTGACCGGCATTACGGTGTGGGGGCAGATGGGCTTGTTCTTATCTCAAAAAATCCTGATAATCCTGATGCAGATTTTGCCATCCGCATATTTAATCCTGATGGCAGTGAAGCAGAGATGTGCGGTAACGCCATTCGGTGCCTCGGTAAATACCTGTATGATCGCGAAATAACCACAAAGCAAAAACTGGATATTGAAACCATGCGGGGCATTATCCCTACTGTTCTTATGGTGAGAGATGGCAGGGTCTACCGGGTAAAAGCCGATATGGGCGAACCCATCATGGCACGTTCCAGAATACCGATGCAATATGAGCCAGGCCAGGAAGACTCTATGGTTCAAGGTGAGAAAATTTATCTGGATGATCATAATACTTTTGAATTCACCGCTATTTCAATGGGCAACCCTCATATTGTCATCTGGCAAGATGACGTTGATAACTTCCCGGTTGAGAAATATGGCCCGATGCTCGAAAATTATTCACAATTCCCAAATCGTACAAATGTCCATTTTGTCGAATTTGTAGATGAAGACCATATTAAACAGAGAGTCTGGGAACGGGGTGTTGGTGAAACATTGGCCTGCGGAACCGGTGCCTGTGCGTCTGTTGTTGCCGGCGTTTTGATTGGTAAAATAAAGCGTAAAAGCAAAGTCGAGCTCAAAGGCGGCATTCTAGAGATTTACTGGTCAGAAAAAGACAACCATGTTTACATGACAGGCCCTTGCAAAGACGTTTTTGAAGGCGAAACAAACATCATCTGATCTTTAGATGTACTTTCAAGACATCATCAAAACTCTGAATCAGTATTATTCAGAGAAAGGGTGTGTTATCACCCAGGGTCTTGATCTGGAAGTCGGGGCGGGAACCTTTAATCCCCACACTTTCTTGAGGGTACTGGGGCCCGAGCCCTGGGCTGTGGCATATGTTGAACCAAGCAGACGCCCGACTGACGGACGCTATGGAGAGAACCCCAACCGCCTGCAGCACTATTACCAGTACCAGGTAATCATTAAACCATCACCGAAAGATTCTCAGGAATTATATCTGGGATCTTTACGGGCTTTGGGTTTTCAGCTTGAGAAGCATGACATTCGATTTGTTGAAGATGACTGGGAATCACCTACTCTGGGAGCTTCGGGTCTCGGCTGGGAAGTCTGGCTCGACGGCATGGAAGTTACCCAGTTTACCTACTTTCAACAGTGTGGTTCTCTTCCCCTAAAACCGGTAAGCGTAGAGCTAACCTATGGCCTTGAACGTCTGGCGATGTACTTGCAAAAAAAAGACAGTGTATATGATCTGGACTGGAACGCCGACGTGAAGTACGGTGATATTCACCAACAGACAGAGTTTGAATACTCTCACTACAATTTTGAAATCGCAGATACAGCAAAACTTTACAAATGGTTCGATGAATATGAGCAGGAGGCCGAATCAATTCTCGCATTTGAGAAAACTCCTCTGGTTTTTCCGGCTTATGACTACCTTTTGAAATGTTCTCATACTTTCAATTTATTGCACGCGAGATCAGCGATTTCACCATCAGAGCGGGTAGAATACATCGCCCGGGTACGTCATTTAGCAAGAAAAATAGCTTCCCGATATGTTGAGATTCGAGAAAATCTGGGTTTCCCATTGCTAAAAAAATAATCTTCAACCAAAATTCGAGTAAAAATAACAATTTTTAGCTGACAGTTCGTTTCATTTTTGAATTCTGACGAATGGGAATTCTCTCGACTGTACTTACCGTACTCTTTGTAGTTGTATCGGTTATTCTAATTCTGTTGATACTGGTTCAATCGAATCGCAGCTCGGGCATGGGTTTTCTGGGATCAGCAAGCCAGACCGCATTCGGCTCAAGCAGCGGTGATATCCTTACAAAAATGACCGCCGGTCTTGCAACTGCTTTCATGGTCATGGCCCTTTTAATGGCGATGATAATGAGCAAAAAAACAGATACCAGTGAGCTTCAAAAAGAAATCAGTGGTACCTCTGTTCCTGCCGAAGCGAGCCCCGTTATTCCGGGTGGCTCTGAAGCCCCAACCGGTACTGAATCTACTCCTCAGACTGCCCCGGGTACACAAACCCCCTGATAATTTGCTCTTGATTCGTAGATTTTTCGCTAACTAAAATATTTGTTCTTATTAGAAGTTCAATTTTATATTATTTTTGACGGGAAAAAATCTGCTCTTTTTACTGGAACGCAGTTTCCATCTGTAAACAGCATGATCTTTAGACTTACATTGGGGGCATTTTTTCGACCACATACTCCCACGAATTTCTATAGACGACCTTCGAATACAATCACATATTTCCTGTTTTAATTCATCTAATTCTGTTCTTTGCCATTGCAAAATTCTGTTTACCAGGTCAATCAGCCTATTGTTTACGCTCGCCCACAAAACCCAGGAAGGAATTATATTATCGAGAATAAACTGGTCAATTTTATTATCGGGAATAATTGCATAACCACAATCTAGACATCTTTCCCCTGATATTTCAGTTTTAAAATTCGCCAGCTTATAAGGTCCAATGAACAGCTCTGCTTCTTTCTTAGCTTTGCTCAATACCAGGTTTTCAACTGAGAATTCTTCGAGAAGAGTCTTAAAATTGATTCTTTTCTTTTTCGTAGTCGCAAAAAAATAGCAAAGAATTCTAAGCCAGTAAAAAACAAGATTGACCTGATATTCATATTCTGAATCAATTTTATGACCATTAATGGATAGTATAACCAAATCATCAAAAGACCCCGGGCAGCCTGCATAGGCAGACAAATGTCTCTCGACACTTCCAGATTCATTCCATATTTCCAAATCTTTTCTTAACCACTTATGCCAGTAGGTTGCTTTTACTTTTTGCAGCAATAATGATGTGGCAATCAAAGAATTTTCGTAGTACCCGCTCATCGTATACCGCCTTAAAATAAATGTTTAACTTGTAACACATTTTAATATTATTGAAAAGTTTATACTAATCCAGAGAGAGAATGTTTTTAATTAGGAATCTCTGAAAAACTGAAAGTTTTG